>DATHPF010000200.1:0-31986 GCA_035484155.1 Streptosporangiaceae bacterium | reverse complement strand
TGGCCGCCGAGCACCCCGACTGGGTGATGCTGTACCAGTACGGGAACGAGGCGAACGCCCGCGCCCACTACGAGACGACCGGCCCCGAACTGCTGGCGGACCTGCCCGAGATCACGCACTTCGTGGCGGGACTCGGCACGTCTGGCACGCTGATGGGGACCGGCCGATTCCTGCGCGAGCGCGTGCCCGGTGTCCAGATCGTCGCCGCCGAGCCGCGGTACGGCGAGCTGGTGTATGGCCTGCGGAACCTGTCCGAGGGGTTCGTGCCCGAGCTGTATGACGAGTCGGTCCTGACGTCGCGGTTCTCGGTGGCGTCGGCTGATGCCCTGCGCCGGACCAGGGAGCTGCTGTCTGTCGAGGGCCTGTTCGCTGGGATCTCGTCCGGGTGCGTGCTGCACGCGGCGCTAGGCCTGGCGACGAAGGCGCAGGCCGCCGGCGAGCGGGCGGACATCGCGCTGCTGATCGCGGATGCCGGCTGGAAGTACCTGTCAACTGGTGCCTACGGCGGCACGCTGGCCGAGGCTGAGGCCCGGCTGGAAGGCCAGCTCTGGGCGTGACGACGAGGACGAGGAAGACACAGGCCGAATGACGATCTTCGACGAGGCCACGGCGGTTGTCCGCCGCGCCGACGGGCAGTACGACGCGTTGCCCGACGCCAGGTTTGCCATCGTGGCTCCGGGCGGCACCACGCCGTCCGCGATTAACGGCGGCGCGCTGCTGGCGACGGTCATGCGTGCCGTGCTGGCCGAGTCGCCGCAGCCGCACCCGGTCGCGACCAGCGCCCACTTCCTGCGGGTCGCCGCCATCGCGCCCGCTGAGGTGCAGGTCACCTGGCTGAAGCATGGCCGCACGGCGTCGACGGCGCGGGGCACCCTGGTCCAGGACGGCAAGGTCATCCTGGATACGACCATGACGGTCGGCGTGGTCCCCGGCCCGGCCAGTGCGGGCCCGGCAAGTGCGGCGCCGGCCAGTGCGGCCCCGGCCAGTGCGGCCGCGACCGGGGGCGGCGACGGCAACGGCGCTGGCGCCGACGCTGACGGCTCGCTGATGTGGACCGGCCCGCCGCCTGGCTTCCCCGCCATCGGCGATTGCGTTGACCTCGGCAAATGGCGCGGGACCACTGGGCCCGACGGCTCCTCGGGTTACGCCGCGCAGGTCGAAGTGCTCATGGACCCGGCCACGTCCGGGTGGCGCCGCGGCGAGCCGTCCGGGCTGCCGGAGATGCGGGGCTACTTCCGGCTGCGGGACGGGCAGGACCCTGACCCGTACGTACTGGCGCTTGCGCTGGACGGACTGCCGCCGGTGGTCTTCGGCCTGGGCGCCACGGGCTGGGCGCCCACCGTGGAGCTGACCTGGCACATGCGGGCCGTGCCGTGCCCCGGTCCGCTAGCTGTCGCCGCGCGAGCGCGCCACGTCAGCGGCGGCTGGTTCGACGAGGAGGCAGAAGTCTGGGACTCCGCTGGCAGGCTGGTCGCGCAGAGCAGGCAGCTGGCCCGAGTGGGCCGGGGCCGGCTGCGGGCCGTGACCAACGCGACGGCGCAGGCCGTCGGGACGGCTCAGGCTGTCACGGACGATCCGGCTCAGGCCGCGGTGACCGCCTAGCTCGCGGTCACGGCACGCTCTTGATCTTCCACACGAAGATCGAGGCGAGCGCTGCGACGATGGCGGTTCCGGCGAACAGGGTCGGATAACCGCCGAGTATCACCAGCGGGCCGGCGATCGCCGCTCCGATGGCTGCCGGACCCACGATGGCGATGTTGATGATGCCGAGGTCCTTGGCCCGGTCCGCGGCGGCCGGCAAGACCTGAGTGATGAGCGCCTGGTCGACGGCCAGGTAAGCGCCGAAGCCCATGCCGAACAGCACCGCGGCGACCAGGGCGGCATCCCAGTTCTCCACGAACGTCAGCAGCAGCGCGGCCAGGCCCATCAGCGCCCCGGAGACCGTCACGATCATCTTCCGCTTGCCGATGCGGTCGGAGATCACGCCGCCGACGATGGCGGTCAGCACCACGCAGACGGTGTAGATGACGATCAGGATCAGCAGGCCGGTAGCGGCCGGGATGTGCTCGTGCTCGTACAGCTTGACCCGGTCGCGCAGGAAGTACAGCAGGTACAGCGTGCCCATCGCGATGGCCAGCGAGGCCAGAAACCGGGTGATCCAGGCCCAGGCGAAGTCCGGATACTGCCGCGGGCTGATCCAGTACGCCTGCAGCAGCTTCTTCCAGGAGAAGGCGTCGAGGTGCGCCGGGTCGAGCGGATGATCCGGGGTCAGGAACACGAACGGGATCACTAGCAGGAAGAACAGGGCGGCCATGATGTAGTAGCCGCTCACGACGCTGCTGCCGAGGAACAGGACGACCAGGACGGTGCCCACCACCAGGCCGAGGGCCTGCGGCATGCCGACCCACCCGGCCACCGTCGCCCGCTGCCGGACCGGCACGTGGTCGGGGATCGCGGCACTCAGGCTCGCGTACTCGCCGTTCTGGAATGCGCTGAAGATCACCCAGAAGGCTGCGACCCCGGCCACCGTCTGCTGGTGCGCCAGCAGGAGCATGCTGACGGCACCGAGCAAGGCCATGATCAGGGTCCACCGGTGCCGCCGCCCGTTCAGGCCGAAGAAGCTGTAGGCGTAGCTAGTCCGGTCCGACAGCGCGCCAGCCAGCGGGGTAGCCACAACCGAGGCAACCGCGCCGACGCCAGAGACGATCGCGAGCGCCGCGATCTTGTGAGCCCTGTCGATGTTCTGCAACTGGATCGGCAGCAGCACCTGGATCGGCGTCAGCGAGGCCATCCACATGCCCAGGCTGGCCAGGCTCAGTCCAGCGATCCAGCCAGGTCGGACGTGCACCGAAGGCTCGGCCAGCGCGAGCGGGACAGCACGCTCGGAGTCGGTTGACTGGTCGGTCATGGCACCTCCGCGGGCGGCCGGCTCGCTGTCGCTGGCTAGGGGTTCTTAATCCGGATCATGGCGTTTTGGGGATGATAGTGCAGTACCGGTTTCGCCGACACGTTTCCGCTGGCCGGCCCCCGGCGCCGCCAGGCTATCCTGAGCCGCTGTGGGCATCATGATCCGTCGCGTGCACGCCGCACAGCCATGCAGGTAACGATCGTGGGCTGGTCGGGCAGCTTCCCCGGCCCAGACAGCCCGGCGTCCTGTTACCTCATTGATACGGGCGACTTCCGCATGGTTCTCGACCTAGGGAACGGGGCCGTTGGCGCCCTCCAGCGTTACACCGGACTCGCCGACGTCGACGCGATCTGCCTGAGTCACCTGCACGCCGACCACTGCATCGACATGCTCGGGTACTCGGTCTTCCAGAACTACCACCCGGACGGGCCGCGGCCGAAGATTCCCGTGTACGGTCCGGCCGGCACGCAGGACCGGCTCGCCCGCGCGCTTGGCGCCGAGCATCTCGGCATGACCGACGCGTTCGACTTCACCACCCTGGGTCCGGGCACGATCGAGATTGGCCCGCTCCGGCTGACCATGGCGCACATGAATCACCCTGTAGAGACCTTCGGGTTCCGGATCGAGCACGCGGGCAAGGCCCTGGCCTACTCGGCCGACACCGGTCCGGCCGACGCGCTGGTCCGGCTCGCGGCAGGTGTCGACGTACTGCTGTGCGAGGCGTCGTTCGTTGATGGCGCTGATCTGCCGCCTGACCTGCACTTGTCGGCCCGGCAGGCAGCCGAGCACGCGGCCAGGGCTGGCGCTGGCGAGCTCGTGCTGACCCACCTGGTGCCGTGGAACGACACGGCCGTCAGCCTGCAGCAGGCGTCGGCGGCCTTCACCGGCCCGATTCGGCTGGCCAGCTCTGGCCTGCGGCTGCTCGGGTGACCGGCTAGCTTCGGCGGCTAGCCCCGCTGGGCGGCGCCGCTAGCGCCGCGTCCGGCGGCTGGCGGCGCATAAACTGCTCTCCCATGCGTGTGCTCGTCACCGGCGGCGCCGGTTTCATTGGCTCGCATCTCACCGATGCGCTGGTGCGCCGGGGCGATGCGGTCGGGGTCGTGGACGACATGTCGGCGGGCAGGCTGGGCCGGGTGCCCGAGGCGGCTGCCGTGCACAAGCTCAGCGTGACCGATGCCGCTGCCCTGGCCGCGCTGACCGCTGAGTTCGCCCCCGAGCTGATCTGCCACCTCGCCGCGCAGATCGACGTCCGGTCGTCGGTGTCGCATCCGGCGGCGGACGCGGCGGCAAACGTCATCGGTACCGTGAACGTGCTGGAGTCGGCCCGTGCCGTCGGCGCCCGGGTGCTGTTCGCCTCAACGGGGGCGGTCATTTACGGCCGGGACGCGCCGATCCCGTCGATGGAAGACGTGCTGCCGTTGCCGGAGTCGCCGTATGGCGTCGCCAAGCACTGCGCCGAACAGTACGTGCTGCTGTACAACCGCCTCCACGGGATGAGCCACGCCGTACTCCGGTTCGCCAACGTGTACGGGCCGCGGCAGGATCCGGCCGGGCTGGCCGGCGTGGTCGCGATCTTCTGTGCGCGGGCGCTGGCGGGGGAGCGGCCTGTCATCTACGGCGACGGCCAGCAGACGCGAGACTACGTCTACGTCGCCGACGCTGTCGGCGCGTTCCTGGCGGCCGCCGACGGAGGCCGTCCCGGTACCTGGAACATCGGTACTGGCACCGAGGTCAGCGTCCTGGCCCTCACGCGGGTGATCAGCCAGGTCGCCGGATACCAGCTCGAGCCGGTGTTCGCCCCGGCCCGCCCCGGCGAGTTGCTGCGCGGCGCGCTCGCGCCCGAGCGGGCGCGGCGCGATCTTGGCTGGGCGCCGACGACGTCGCTGGCCGACGGCGTCGGCCGGGTGTATCGCTGGATCGAGGCCGGGTCGCCGGAACGGGCGGGCTGGTAGCACTAGGCTGACGGCTATGTCACGACCAGACGGCCGGCAGCCGGATCAGCTACGCGAAGTCAAGATCACCAGGGGATGGCTGGATCACGCCGAGGGCTCGGTGCTCGTCGAGTTCGGCGCGACCCGCGTGCTGTGCGCCGCAAGCGTCCAGGAGGACCTGCCGCGCTGGCGCCGCGGCAGCGGCCAGGGCTGGGTGACGGCCGAGTACGCAATGCTGCCGCGATCGACGAACACGCGGAGCGATCGCGAGTCGGTCAAGGGCAGGATCGGCGGCCGCACGCACGAGATCTCGCGCCTGATCGGCAGGTCGCTGCGCGCGTGCATCGACCCGAAGGCCATGGGCGAGAACACGATCGTCGTCGACTGCGACGTGCTCCAGGCCGATGGCGGCACCCGGACCGCGGCCATCACCGGCGGGTACGTCGCGCTGGCCGACGCGATCGGCTGGCTGAAGGAGCGCAAGCGCACCAGGGGCGAGCCGCTGACGGCGTCAGTCGCCGCGGTCAGCGTGGGGATCGTCGACGGGAAGCCGCGGCTCGACCTGTGCTACGACGAGGACGTCGCGGCCGACACCGACATGAATGTGGTCTGCACCGGCGACGGCAGCTTCGTCGAGGTCCAGGGCACGGCGGAGCGCGAGCCGTTCGGCCGCGCGCTGCTGGACGAGCTGCTGGACTTGGCGGTAGGCGGCTGCGCCGAGCTGACCAAGATCCAGCAGGCTGCCCTCGGCGCATGACCAGCGCACCGACGCAGGCTCCGCCGCGACTCGTCCTCGCTACTGCGAACCAGCACAAGCTCGTCGAGCTGACCAGGATCCTGGCCGACGGCCGGGTGGACGTGGCGCTGACCAGCCTGGCAGAGTTCCCCGGCGCCCCGGATGTCGCCGAGACCGGCGCGACCTTCGCCTCGAACGCGCTGCTCAAAGCTCACGCGATCGCGCAGTTCACTGGGCTGCCCGCCGTCGCCGACGACTCCGGTCTGTGCGCCGATGCGCTCAACGGGATGCCAGGCGTGTTGTCGGCTCGCTGGTCCGGCCGGCACGGTGCCGACGAGGCCAACCTCCGGTTGGTGCTCGCCCAGCTCAGTGACGTGCCCGACGAGCGGCGCGGGGCGCAGTTCGTCTGCGCGGCAGCGCTGGTCCTGCCGGGCGGCCGCGAGCACGTCAGCGAGGGGGTGATGCGCGGCCGGCTGATCCGGGAACCGCGCGGGCAGAACGGCTTCGGGTACGACCCGATCTTCGTGCCCGAGTCCGCGGACATCACCACGGCCGAGATGGCGTCGGCGGACAAGGACAGGATCAGCCACCGAGGCAAGGCATTGCGGGGGCTTGCCCCGGTAATCGCTGCGTTCCTTGGCTAATCTCGATCCTGACAATCGGAGGAGAAGGGAACGAGCATGGCCGAAGTACGCCTGGCCCCCGGTGACGCGGCGCCTGACTTCTCGCTGCCTGACGCCGACGGCAACGAGGTGAGCCTGTCCTCGCTGCGCGGCCAGCGGGTGATCATTTACTTCTACCCGGCGGCGATGACGCCGGGCTGCACGACGCAGGCGTGTGACTTCAGGGACAGCCTGTCCAGTCTGGCCGCGGCCGGGTTCGCGGTACTCGGGATCTCGCCGGACAGTCCCGCGAAGCTGGCGAAGTTCCGTGCCCGGGATGGCCTCACCTTCCCGCTGCTGAGCGACGAGAAGCGCGCTGTGCTCGAGGCCTACGGCGCCTACGGCGAGAAGATGCTGTACGGCAAGAAATCAGTCGGCGTGATCAGGTCCACGTTCGTCGTCGGCCCGGGTGGAACGATCGAGCAGGCGCAGTACGCGGTCAAGGCAACCGGCCACGTAGCGCGGCTACGCAAGGAACTCGGCGTCTGACGGTTCTGTCTGTCTAGCAGCACTCTGTATGGCAGCACTGGGGCCGTAGCCCAACGGCAGAGGCACAGGATTTAGGTTCCTGCCAGTGTGGGTTCGAATCCCACCGGCCCCACAAATCACGCGAATCCGGTATTTGGTTGCTCGGTGCCCAGATTCGCGCCGGAAAACGTACGAGCAGCCGACCGCCATTGGGCGTCATGTCGGCCTTGCTGCCCAACATGGGGCAGCACATCCAACTTCGCGCCCTATGACGGCGCGGTCGGCTCTCGGTGTCGCTGCGCAAACCAGACGAAGTCTCAGGTTTCCGGCGCGGCGCGCGGCTTGGCTCGGCTCCGCTCGGGCTCGGCTCGGCTCGGCTCACGGGCCATAGGGCACCAGTTCGCTATTGGTGCCCCTCTAGGGGCCACAGTGGTTAACTCTCGCCCTTTGGCGATGCCGCAAGCGGCGGCGAACGTGCGGGCATATTCCGGTCAATCACCTGGGTCTCTATTCAAATGGGACGATTTGCGGCGCGGGCGAGAAGCTGGGGCAGGGCATTGAATTCCCACCCGTCACAGAGATAACGTGATTTAACCGAGGCGGGGGCTGACCGGGGAGAGGTCATTCTCGGTTCACCATGACGTCGGGGGGCGCCATGAGCACTACGACTGTGCATCCGGCATCAGGTCGCGGGGGCTGGGTTTCCACAGTGTGGGACCGTCAGCTCGACAGCTATCCGGATACCGGCCTGCGGATCATCTATCTGGCTATCACGGTCCTGGCCACTGTCACGCTTTACTACGAGTTGTACGTCGGAGCATCGGTGACAACGCTGCTGCTGCCTGCGTTGCACATGAGCTTCACGTTCTACGTGGTGACACTGGCGTTCGGGAACCTCATCGGGGCGTTCGGCTCGCTGCTGGCCGGACTGGCCGACCGCTTCGGACGGGCGAATCTCGTGGTCTACGGACTACTGATCACTGGACTCCTGACGGCGGTGGCGATCCCGTCGGTGACGACAAGGTGGCCGTTCCTCATCGCCACGTTCGCTGTCGGGTTCGTCGAGGGCATCTGCCTGGTGGCGACCCCCGCCCTGATCCGGGATTTCTCGCCGCAAGTGGGCCGCGGGCTAGCGATGGGATTCTGGACAGCCGGTCCGGTCCTGGGCAGCCTCGTGGTCGCTGTGGTTGCCAGCAACACCGTGCCGGCCGTGGTGAAGGACCCGACCTTCTGGACTCATGAGTTCAAGATCGCAGGCATCGTCGGCCTCATCGTCTTCGCGATTGCCTTCATCGGCTTGCGCGAGCTCTCCCCTCGGCTGCGTGATCAGCTGATGGTCACCCTGCGCGACCGGGTGCTGGTCGAGGCGCGGGCTAAGGGCATCGATGTCGAGGCGGCGCTTAGCCATCCGTTCAGGCAGCTGCTCAAGGCCGACATCATCGTGTCCGCAATCGGCGTTTCGGTGATGCTGCTGATCTACTACACCGCCGTCGCGTTCGGGGTCATCTACTTGTCGACGGTGTTCGGCTTCTCCACCAGGGACGCCAACGGCCTCGGCAACTGGAACTGGGGCTTCAACGTCATCGCACTGATCCTGGTCGGCATCGCGTCCGACCGCGTGCGGGTCCGTAAGCCCTTCATGGTGGCCGGGGGCGTAGGCGCGGCGATCATGATCGTGGTTTATCTGCTGCAGGCCGGCCATCATCCGAGTTACTACGCCCTCGCGGTGATCCTGGCCGCGCTGGCCTTCTGCCTGGGCGTCGCCTACACGCCATGGATGGCCAGCTATACCGAGACCGTCGAAGCGCGGAATCCGGCCCTGACCGCTACCGGGCTCGCGATCTGGGGATGGATCATCCGAGTCGTGATCACGATCGCATTCCTGCTGATCCCGGTCTTCATCTCGTCGGTCACGCCGCTGGTCAACTACGGCGCAACGGTGAAGACATATGCCACGACCTATGCACCCGAGCTGGCCTTCGCCAAGACGCATCCGGTGGTCGTGGCGGACGCGACGAAATACCGAGTGCAGATAGCGGACGCCGCGAAGTTCGCACCGGAACTCGCGGTCATTCAGGCCAACCCGGCGCTGTTCGCCAGGCTAGCCAGCTACCCGAGCCCGTCGGCTATTCCGCCGAGTCTGCTGGCCAGCGCGATAACCGCAGCCGGCGGGGGCGCCAAGGGCGCCGCGATCCTGTCGACGATCGCGGCCAACAAGGCGGCCATCACTGGCGTCATCGCCGCCGCGCCTGCGCTCAGGGCAATCGCGCCCTATTCGGCCCAGCTGACAGCCTTGTCGAAGGTCCCGCCAGCCGCGATCGCCTATCTCAGCGCGCATGGGGCGGCAGTGGCGAAAGCCTCGGCGCAGGCACCGGGTCAATGGCGAACCTGGTACTGGATCTGCTTCGGCGGCGTGATCTTCTTCCTGCTCTGCATCCCGCTGATGTACGGCCGGTGGCGGCCGCGGGACGCGCGCAGGGACGACGACGAGCACGAGGCGATGGTTCAGCGAGAGCTGGCCAAGCTGCAGTCGTGACGCCTATCCGTGCACGGTGAGGTTGTCGACCTCGCTGGTCGGCAGTCCCCAGCCAGTCAGTACTGCCCGCAGCTGGTCGCGCTCGTCGGCCGTGACGACAGCTCCGGTCTGCGTCAGCGCGGCCAGCAGAAGGTCGAGAAGCTCGTCCCATTCGCCGCCGCTCGCCATGGAGCGGATGCCGTCAAGTGCCGATTCGGGCAGGCGGCCGGCGAACAGCTCGGGCAGCATGGCGGTCCGCGTGGCTAGGTCGGCTTCGTTCATGCTCGTCACGTCCTCGGGTTCTGGGTCACGCCGCCGCGGCCGGCCTCTGGCCATGCAGCCCAAATCCTGCCGTCTGGCAAGACGACTGCCGTGAGCCGTAAGCCGTCCCTGTCTCCACTGACGCGCCACCGGCTGTTGAAGTCCTGCCAATGCGCTTCAGCAGGATTGCGTGCCACGTCCTGGACGGTGGACACGATCTTGTCGTCGGGCCAGTCAGCTGGAAACTCGGTCTTGCCCGGGCGCCCGGTGCCATGCCGGTGACCGCCGCCGGGCGTGCCTGGTCCGTCCCCGTCCAGCATGTGGCGGGCGCGGTCATCGGGCAGCTTCACGTCATCCTGGTCCGGCAGATCGGGGTGCTCGCGCACGCCCGGTGCCCGTGAAGACCGGTCCTCCGTGGCATATCCAGCTGAGGAGGGATGCCTGTCCGTGATGCGTTCCAGCCGCCTTTGCAGGTCGGCCGACGCAGCGGACGGCCGGTCGGGCGAGGGCGGTAAGTCAGGATCGTCTGGCATGTCACGGTCACTGCGCACTCTGTCATCTACCACGGCAAGAGCCTAGGTCGTCGTGGGTGCGCTCGCGGAGGACCGAGAAGGCGCAACGCTACGAGGCTGTTACCCAGGTGCTACGCACCGACGTCCGGCCCGGCCTGGGTGCGGGCGATGCCTGCTCCGCCGCTACGCTGCTGCTCGCGGCCAGCGAAGGCGCTGTCGTGATCTGCCGGGCCGAGCGCGACATCCGGGCCTTCGACCTGGTCGCTGAGCAGCTAATCGAGCACGTTCGCGTGCTCGCCGCGAGGCCGTCGTGAGGAGCCAGATGCGAGTAGCCGGGCCGGTCGGCTTCGACCTGGATCTCACTTTGATCAACTCCAGGCCGGCGATCATGGCGGCCTGGTCGGCGGTGGCCGATGAACTCGGCGTGCACATCGATCTGGCCGAGGTCGATACGCGGATGGGCATCAAGCTCGAAGACGAGGTCGGCTACTGGTTCCCGGCCGACGGGCATGAGGCCGCAGCTGACAGCTACCGCCGCCACTACGTGCGGCTTGCGCCTACTATGACGTTCGCGCTGCCCGGCGCGGCGGAGGCACTCGCCGCCGTGCACCTGGCTGGCGAGCGAGCCGTCATCATCACGGCGAAGCACCCGGTCTCGGTGGGGCCAAGTCTGAGCGCTGTGCCGCTAGCAGCTGATGAGGTCGTCACGCATGTGCACGGGCCAGAGAAAGCCGCGGTGCTCGTCCGCATCAACGCCGCCGTGTACGTGGGTGACACGCCCGCGGACATGGCCGCGGCCCGTGACGGCGGGGCGGTCGGCGTGGGCGTGCCGACTGGATCGTTCGACCGCGCCGACCTGATGACGGCTGGCGCTCAGGTCGTACTCGGGTCGCTGCTGGAGTTCCCGTCGTGGTATGCAGGCTTTCGGGGTGATCCAAGGTAGAGGGCGGTACCCATGACCACTGATGTCCTGGCGCTGGCCGACCGGCTGTGGCGCGGCGAGGTGCACATCAGCGAGTACCATCCCGTCGGGCATCTCGGCGGCCTCGCCGAGATCACCGATGAGGTGGCGTTCGTGCCGGCATTCGCCAACGTGACGGCGATCCGGACGCCGGGCGGGCTGGTGCTTGTCGACACGGGCAGCGCGTTCGCCGCGCAGGCCATCCACGACGAGCTGCGGCGCTGGACAAGCCAGCGGCTGCACACGGCGGTGTACTCGCACGGTCATATTGACCACGTCTTCGGCGTCGGCGTCTGGGCAGCGGAGGCCACTGAGAACGGCTGGCCTGCGCCGGTGGTGACGGCGCACGAGGCCGTCTCGCGCCGCTTCGACAGATACCGGATGACGACCGGCTACAACCAGGTCATCAATCAGCGTCAGTTCGGGGTCCGCGGGCTGCGCTGGCCCACGGAGTACCGCTATCCGGACCGTACGTACGCCAGCGAGCTCACTGTCGAGGTCGGTGGCACGACATTCGAGCTGCGGCACGAGAAGGGCGAGACCGACGACCACACTGTGACGTGGGTGCCTGAGCACAAGGTGCTGTGCTGCGGCGACCTGTTCATCTGGGCGTCGCCCAATGCCGGCAACCCGCAGAAGGTGCAGCGATACCCGCTGGAATGGGCGGCCGCGCTGCGCCGGATGGTCGAGCTGCGAGCCGAGTACCTGCTGCCGGGCCACGGCCTGCCGGTCTCCGGAGCCGACCGGGTCGCCACTGCCTTGTCCGACACCGCCGAGCTGCTGGAGTCCCTGGTGAGCCAGACGCTGGCGATCATGAACGGCGGCGGCCGGCTCGATGAGGCGATTCACAGCGTGGCGGTACCCCGGCACCTAGCTGACCGGCCGTATCTGCAGCCGGTCTATGACGAGCCCGAGTTCATCGTGCGCACGATCTGGCGGCTCTACGGCGGCTGGTGGGACGGCAATCCGGCAACGCTCAAGCCGGCCTCAGAGCGCGCACTGGCCGCGGAGATCGCGGCCCTTGCCGGGGGCGCACTCGCGCTTGCCGCCCGCGCCGTCGAGCTCGCCGAGTCTGCCGCGGTAGCGGCCGCGCCCGCGGACCGGGACTCAGCGTCTGACCTGCGGGTCGCTGCCCTGCCTGGCGGGGAGGATGAGCTACGGCTGGCCGGGCACCTAGCCGAGCTAGCCTGGCTGGCGGCACCCGCGGACAACGAGGTCAGGCAGGCCAGGCACCGGGTGTTTAGCATCCGGGCAGACCGGGCGACATCCACGATGTCCAGCGGGGTATACCGGTGGGCGGCCAGCGAGTCGCTCGACGACCCGCCAGCCTAATCGGCGGCGGTGCGGCTATTTCATCTGGAGGGCATATGACCACGACGGAGGGCATCGACCCATCGGTTCCCCCAAGCGGCACGGGTTGCGTGGAGTGCGATGCTCAGGGCGGCTGGTGGCTCCATCTGCGCCGATGTGCGGAATGCGGTCATATCGGCTGCTGTGATAACTCACCCGGGCAGCACACGACCGCGCACGCGAAGTCGACCGAGCACCCGATCATCAGAAGCTTCGAGCCCGGTGAGGACTGGTTCTACGACTACCGGACCAACGAGATCTATGAGGGCGGTCCGGAGCTCGCAGCACCCCTGCATCACCCGCTGGACCAGCCCGTGCCGGGCCCGCGCGGCCGCGTGCCGAGGGACTGGCAGCGGCACCTGCACTAGTAGGGCGCACCTGTATTGCGGCACACTGCACTAGCGCGATCTGCCGTCACCAGGTGTCGATTAGCGGCCGGAGGTCGGCGAGGCTGCTAATCACGGCGTCGGGCTCGGCGGCCGGGTAGGGCGGTACATCGCTGTTGGCGATGAGCACGGAGCGCATGCCCGCGTTCTTAGCCCCGTGCACGTCTTCGAATGGCCGGTCGCCAACGAACACGCAGCGAGCTGGATCGCTGACATCGACCGCCGTCATCGCCGCCGCGAAGGCCGCTGGGTGCGGCTTAGTCCAGTCGATCTCGCTGGAGTAGACCGCGCCGTCGATGCGGTGGAGCACGCCATCGCGCCGGAAGACGTCATCGTGCCAGTCCCGCGGCCACATCGTGTTCGAGAGAACGCCTACCTTGATGCCCCGCTCGCGCAGGAAATCCAGTAGCGGGGGTGCATCGGCGTCAGTGAACGTGTGCGGCTCCCACGCGCGGACGTAGCTGTCCAGGAAGGCCTCGGTCGCCAAGACCCCGGCCAGCTCGAACAGCTGGCTCATGGTGGCACTTCGGTGCGCCGTGGCAGACAAGCGCCACAGCTCCGACTCGGCTGCGTGCAGCGCGGCGGCGTATTCGGCGGCCTCGGCGGGCGGGAAATGCGGCTCGCAGACCTGCGACCACAGCCCGCTCCCGTCGACGCTGTGCCAGGGAGTCAGCGTGCCGCCCCAGTCAAAGATCACCGCGTCGATTGCCACAGGCCCAGATCCTACGTGCGCCAACGGCTGCCCGTACGCAACCATTGGCTCCGTCAGACGCGACAAATGGCGTCGCGGATTTCGAAACGCCCAGCGCCTGGGTCCACGGTGCCCCAGTTTGGACTTGAGTGGGTTGACCGAGCGCCTGGCGCGTGACCGAATGGACCTGAGGATTGGCTCCGTAGTCGGTGAGTAGTCGCCGAGAGTTTGACCGGCCTGCTTAGCGTTGATCGCGACATTGTCCATTTTCCGCCTGCCCGGGCGGACTATAAGGAGGACTGAATGCGACCTCAGCAACGAGGCAGGGGCGCACGCCGACTGCGCATGACAGCCGCAGCGGTCAGCGCGGCGCTGGTAAGCGCCATCTGCGTCATCGGAGGGACATCTCAGGTGCTGGCCTCGGCCAGCGCCACCGCCACAAGCGCCGACACTGGCAACGGGTGTCACCTGGGGAACGGCATCAAGCACGTTGTCCAGATCGGCTTTGACAACGTGCACTTCTTCCGGGACAACCCCAACGTCCCGTCCGATCTCGAGCTGATGCCGAACCTGCTGAACTTCTTCAAGGACAATGGCACGTTCCTGTCCAACAACCACACGCCGCTCATCGCGCACACGGCAGATGATCTGCTGACCACGGCGACCGGCTTGTACGGCGACCGGCAGGGCGAGGGCATCAGCAACAGCTACCAGACCTACAACGCCGACGGTACGACCGATCCCGCAGATTCCTTTACTTACTGGAACGACGCGATCGATGACACCGCCAAGACGCCGAACGCCGGGCACGACACGAACCCCAACCTTGTGTACTCCCCGGTGCCGCCGGCGACGGCCGCTGCGCCGGTGTCGCCGGCAACCGTCGCGCCGGCGCCATGGGTGCCGTACACCAGGGCCGGCTGCAACGTAGGCGAGATCGCCACCGTCAACCAGGAACTCGAGAGCCCGGTGCCCGATATCGCGGATGCTTTCGGCGCCAACTCGCCTGAGGCGCAGCAGACGGCTGCCGACACTGACTCCTTCAAGGACAACGAGACCGCCGACTATGTCGGGCTGGCCGTCCACTGTGCCCAGAGCGCGACATTCTGCGCCGATGCCCAGGCGATCAAGTACAACCAGACCACGCCGTCGCCGACGGCCGTGGCAGACGTGCTGCCGGACGAGCCGGGCGGCTATAACGGCTACCAGGCGCTGTTCGGATCGCGCTATCTCACGCCACAGCTCGGCGGGAGCGCTGCCAACGTCAGCCAGGATGGCGTCCCGGTGACCGACGCTGCGGGCGACCTGACCGACGAGTTCGGCAACACGATGGTCGGTGACTTCACCGCAAACCGGCCCGGATTCCCCGGCTACGGTGAGATCAACGCTGCTCAGTCGCTCTCCTATGCGGCGGACATGCTGGAGCACGGCGTCCAGGTCGTGAACATGTACATCTCCGATATCCACGGCAACCTGTTCCTGCCGAACAGCCCGCAGGTACCCACCATGGGCACGGACTGCGACAGCCAGCCTGACGCGCTGGGCAGCGGCAGTCAGTGCTACATCGACCAGGCGAAGTACTACAACGACGCGTTTGGTGTCTTCTTCCAGCGACTTGCTGCCGACGGCATCACCCCGCACAACACGTTGTTTGTCCTCAGCTCCGATGAGGGTGACCACGAGGCCGGTGCCAATGTCGGCCGGGCTCAGGCGCCGACCCCGGCTGGCTGCGACGGCGTCACCGTCCCGTGCACCTATACCTCGGCGAACTTCGGCGAGATCGACGTCGCGACCACGAGCCTGCTGTCTAGCGAGACCGGCAACACCACTCCGTTCAGCATGGAGAATGACACGGCGCCGGAGTTCTACCTCACCGGCAATCCGGCGCCAGATACGCCGGTGGTGCGGTCGTTCGAGCATGATGTCGCGAGCTTGACCAACCCGCTTAACCCCTATTCGGGCACGGTTAATGAGAAGATCGCGAACTATCTCGCGAACCCCGTCGAGGAAGGGATCCTGCACTTCGTCGACGCCGATCCCGCCAGAACCCCAACGCTGGCCATGTTCGCCAAGCCGGACTACTACCTGCAGGCGGCGCCGCTTGGGTTCCCATGCAAGGGTCAGGTCATCTGCGAGGACAACGGGTTCGCCTGGGACCACGGCGACTACGCGGCCGAGATCAACACCAATTACGTCGGCTTTGTCGGACCGGGCGTGAAGCAGCTCGGCATCGACGGTCCGAGTGCCAGCGAGGGCCCGTCATCGGCGGGCCCGAACAGCGGTCAGACCGTCGTCGCGGACTACCACTTCCGTGGCCCGTGGGTAGATGAAACCGACATCCGGCCGACCATGATGTACCTCACCGGGCTCCGCGACGACTACGAGCACGACGGGCGAGTCATCACCCAGATCCTGAGCAGACCGAACTCCGCGCTCAGCAGCCCCGGCGTCACGGCGCTCGGCGAGTGCTACAAGCAGCTGAACTCCAGCGTTGGTGACTTCGGCGCGGCGACGCTCGTCGCCTCGACGAACGCCATCGAGAGCACGAGCTCCGGCGACAGCACGTTCACCCGCGTGGATGGGCAACTGCGCGCTCTTGAGGTCGCCAGGGACCAACTGGCTGGTCTGATCAAGGGAGAGCTGGAAGCAGCGGCTTTCCGAGACAAGCCGGTCCTGGGCGCCGGGCTCCAGACACTTGCGTGCCAGGGGCTCATTCACGCCGCACAAAAGGTGGCCAGCACGAGCTAGCTGCCTGGCGAACGAAGCGCCAGCGGCCCCGGGCACCCAGCCCGGGGCCGCTGGCATGCGGCCAGTCAGCCGCCCGATAACTGGCAGCCGGCCGTGCGTAACCGGCAGATGCCTGGGAGACTAGTGCGCATGCCATCGGCGTCATGGGAGCCGTGGTACGGAAGGGGCAAGGTGTAATGGCGGAACCAGGCGGGGACGTAGCGGTCCGCGGCGCCGTGGCAGTCAACGGCGCGGTCGCCAAGGGCGACCCGGACCTTCTGCTCGCGCAGATCGAGCGGACCCGCGAGGACCTCGCGCGGACAATCGACAGCCTGGCCGGGCGGGTGAGCCCCGCCAACAACGTCCGCCTGCTGAAGGAGAAGGTCGCGGCGCAGGTCGCCAGGCCTGAGGTGAAGATGGGCGCCGCCGCAGTCGGCGCCGCGGTCGTAGGACTGACGATCCTGCGGATCTGGGCGCGACACCGGCGCAGCCGCTAGCTGGCGGCGCTGCCGCCGGGCCGGCCTCGATTACAGGAGCGGCTGGCTACAGGAATGTCTGGCCCTCGCCGCGGTAGGTCGGCACCGTCGCCACGACCGCCTCGCCGTCGACGAGGTGCAGCTCGGCAAATCGCTCGCACAGCTCACCGGCCTTGGCGTGCCGCAGCCAGACCTTGTCACCGATCTTGAGGCTGTCGGCGGCGGGACCGATGAGCGGAGTCTGCACCTCTCCGGCGCCTTCCTCCTTGTCCAGCCGGAAGCCGCCTGGCAGGTACGGCGACGGCACGCGGCTTGGCACGCCAGGGCCAGACGCCGGGTAGCCGCCACCGAGCGCGGTGATGACACCGCGGCCCGGCCGCCGGACCACGGGCAGGGCAAACATGGCCGCTGGCTGGCCGGTGAAGCCGCGGTAGGCGTCGAACAGCGTCGGGTGGTACAGGCCCGATCCCGCACCGATCTCAGTGACCGCGGCCTCGGCAGATGTGCCTTCCAGAGAACCAGTGCCGCCGCCGTTCACGAACTCCAGTGAGGTCAGCTGGCGGATGGCTGCGACGATGGCCGCGCGCCGGTCGGCTAGCTCAGCTGCCGACTTGCGCTGCATCATCCGCACGGCCCGGGCGTAGAGGGGCCGGCCTGGGGGATTGTCGCCGACGCCGGCGATCTGAGACTCGTAAGCCATCAGGCCGACAAGGCGGAGTCCGGGCCGACTCAGGATCGCCCTGGCCAGCGCGACGGCGTCGGCAGGGGTCCGGACTGGAGACCGGCGCGCGCCAGCCCGGAACTTGCCGCCTAGCGCCTGGTAGGCGGCGTCGATGTCGATCGCCACGCGTACCTGATGCGGATCGCTAACGCTAGCGGCCGCCTTCTCGATCACGTCGAGGTGATCGACGCAGTCGACCATCAGCGCGATGGACGTGGCCGCAGTCGCGTCACCCGCTAGGCGAGCCAGCGCGCCCCGGCTAGCCGTCGGGTAGGCGACGAGGATGTCGTCACTGGTGTCGCAGGCCGCCAGCCAGAGGGCCTCAGGAAGCGTGTAGGCAAGGACACCGCGATAACCGTCCATCGCCAGTACCTGCTCGATCAGGGACCGGCAGCGGACCGACTTGCTGGCCAGGCGGATCGGCTTGCCGCCGGCCCGGCGGGTCATCGCGGCGGCGTTAGCGCGGAAGGCGGCCATGTCGACGATCGCGAACGGCGCGTCGAGATGCGCGGTCGCCGCGTCGAGACGGCCGAGGTCGTGCGGGCTACCGCTACGACTCACTCTTCTTCCTTGGTCAAGGCGGCGTACTCGGCCGCCGAGAGCAGCCCAGGCGGCACCTCGCTGTCGGTGTCGTCGAGCTGAACCCGGAACAGCCAGCCAGCACCATAAGGATCGGAGTTGACGAGGCCCGGGTCGTCATCGATCTCCGGGTTGACCTCGGTCACTTCGCCGTCGACAGGGGAGTAGAGGTCGCTGACCGACTTGGTGGACTCAACCTCGCCGCACGGCTCGCCGGCCGTGACCCTGGCGCCGGCGGCGGGCGCCGACACGAACACGACGTCGCCCAGGGCGCGCTGCGCGTGATCGGTGATCCCCACCGAGGCCGTGGAGCCGTTAAGGGCCACCCACTCGTGCTCTGGCGTGTAGTAGAGCTCGCCGGGAACGGTCATGTTCGCCTCTCTTGGACGGGTTTATCGATATAGGTCGGCTGCCGCGGCCGGGCCTCAGGCCGGGCGCCGGTAGAACGGCAATTCCACCAGTGTGGCCGGCTCGGCGTTGCCACGGACATCGACTGACAACCTCCCCGTTCCGGGTCTGGAGGCGCTGGCGGCAACGGCCACATCCGGCCGGACGTACGCCATCGCAATCGGGACCCTCAGCGTCGGGGACGGTGCGCCGCTGGTGACGATCCCGCACGGCTGGCCGTCCCACAGGACGGCATACCCGTGCCGCGGTACGCGGCGCGACTGGCCGGTGAGCCCCACCAGCTGGCGCTGCGGCGCGGCCTGGGCGCGCTCGGCCAGCGCCTGGCGGCCGACGAAGTCGCCGGGCTTGTCGAGCTTGACGACCCGGCCGAGGCCCGCGTCGAACGGCGTCAGGTGGGCGCCAAGCTCGTTACCGTACAACGGCATCCCGGCCTCAAGCCGGAGCGTGTCGCGAGCGGCTAGGCCGGCGGGCACTAGCCCGTGGGCGGCACCCGCCTCGGTCAGCTCGGCCCACAGGTGCTCCGCATCGCCTGGCGCGGCGAAAATCTCGAATCCGTCCTCGCCGGTGTAGCCAGTGCGGGCCAGCAGGACGTCACGGTCGGCCACCTGCGCGGGGTAGCTGGCGTAGTACTTCACTTCGGTCAGGTCCGCGCTGGTGAGGCTGCCCAGGATCGCGGCGGCCCGCGGTCCCTGGACGGCGATCAGCGCGTAGTCGTCCGTTCGGTCTGCCACCTGGGCGTCACGGCCGCGGACGCGGTCGGCGAGCGCTGCGCCCACGGTGGCCGCGTTGGCCGCGTTGGCGACGACCAGGAACTCCTCGTCGGCGAGGCGGTAGACGATCAGATCGTCGAGGATGCCGCCATCCTCAGCGCAGATCATCGTGTAGCGAGCGCGCCCCGGCCGCAGCGCTGACGGCTGCCCGGTCAGCGCGTAGTCGAGGGCCGCCGCGGCGCCGGGTCCGGTGACTGCGAACTCTCCCATATGGGACAGATCGAAGAGGCCGGCCGCGGTCCGGACGGCAGTATGTTCGGCTGTCTCGCTGCCGTAGCGCAGCGGCATCAGCCAGCCGGCGAAGTCGGTCAGGCTGGCGCCGAGCTTCTCGTGCACGGCCGTGAGCGGGGTACGGCGCGGGGTCGAGGCGGCGGTCGCGGGAGAGTCTGTCACGACCACGGAGCCTACCGGCCGCTGGCGTGCGCTCGAAGTCCTGACCCGGCGGTCGGCTGGGGTTCGCTCGGGGGTGGCTCGCGGGGCGGCTCGCGGACAGCTCGCGGGGCGGCTCGCGGACGGCTGGCGGGTGGCTGGCGGGGCGGCTCGCGAGCGATGGGGCACCAGTTAGCCGCAGTGGCCCCTAGAGGGGCAGCGATAGCGAACTGGTGCCCCATCGCATCCTGTCCTCGAGCGGGAGCCGTCGTCAGATGCCCTTGTATAGGCGATTTGTGCTCGAGGTCGGCGGCGGTCGGCCGACGGGCAAGGGGCAGACTGGTCTGGGGAGCATGCGATGGCGCACAAGGAGGTGCTGCGTGGACGTGCTGACAGACGAGCAGGTTTCCGAGCGGCTGGGTGATGTGCCCGGCTGGAGTCGGCAGGGCGACAGCATCGTGCACGTGCAGACGCTGGCCGACTTCAGGGCCGCTGTGCTGTACGTGGGCGCGGTCGCCTATATCGCCGAGGCGGCCAACCATCACCCGGACATCACAATCGAGTGGAGCAAGGTCACGCTGACGCTCTCGACCCACTCCGCTGGCGGCCTGACGGTCAATGACTTCGCCCTGGCTGAGCAGATCAACCGGCTGAGCTAAGGCGCCCGGCCGAATGCCGGGCCCGCTCCGGAGAGTCGGAGGGGTGCGCACGGCCCCCGCACGTGCGCACCCCTTCCGACGTCGGTTCTTCGCCCCGTCGCACCACACTTCCGAGTAGTTGTGAACAACTTCCACTCAGGTGACGGCAACCACAGTGCGAAGAACCCGCCGCTTGCCGCGACCCTCGTTTGCTGGCAGGCCACCCTGGTGCACCAGGGCGGCAAGCAGCCGGGCGATCCAGCCGGGGATCGAACGGCCCCAGACGAAGGTCCCCCTCCGCGACTTACGGTTCCTCATTTCCAGCGGCGCCCTTCCCCCGTTCCGGACTAGCCGGACCCCTTGAGCGCCGCGTGGGACTCTAGTTATACACGCAGTGCGGTCGCGATCACAGCTAGTTACAGGATTGAGTTTGTTGCCTGTCCGAACGCCAAATCGTCGACTGGGAACGACCGCCCTATCGCGCGTGATCAGAAGCCTCGAGAGGACGAAACGACCTCGCAAGCGACCTCGAAACAGCGTGGCTGGCGACGCCTCACGACGTGAGTCAGAACGGTTTGCGCGGCGCGTTCAGTCCAGTCCGCGCGCGGCCGGTCTAGTCGAGTTCGCAGGGGAGATGCTTGATCCCGTTGATGAAGCTGGACAGCAGCCTGTCGGGCTCACCGGCGGCGCGGATCTGCGGTACGCGCGTGAGTAGCTCTCCGAGCATGACCCGGATCTCGCGGCGGGCCAGATGCGCGCCGAGGCAGAAGTGCGGGCCCGCGGCGCCAAAGCCCACATGCGGGTTGGGGGACCTGGTGATGTCGAAACGCCCGGGATCGGCGAACACCGACTCGTCCCTGTTCGCAGCCCAGTAGAACAGCACGGCCTTGTCGCCCTCACGGTAATCGTGTCCGTTGAGCGTGCAGTCCCTGGTGACCGAGCGACGCATCCAGATGACCGGCGAGACGTACCTGACGATCTCGTCCACGGCGCCCGGCAGCCTGCCCTCGAGGTCAGCCAGGAGCAGCTCGCGCTGCGCCGGATGCTCGGTGAGCAGGTTCAGCGCGTGCGTGATCGCAGTGCGGGTTGTCTCGCTGCCGGCGACCACGAGCAGGATGAAGAACGAGCCGAGCTCGGCCGGCGTGAGCTGCTCGCCGTCGATGTTCGCGCTAGCGAGAGAGGTGATGACGTCGTCTTGCGGATGCTCGGCGCGGTCCGCGGCTATCTCCGTGACGAGGTCGGCAAGGTCCTTGCCGGCAGTCAGGAGCTGGGTGATGGCCTCGTCCATGTTCTCGCTGATGAACTCGGGGTCGGCACCGGACAGAATGATGTTGGTGTTGCGGAGCACCATGTCGTAGTGCTCGTCGCCGATGCCCATCATCTCGCAAATGATCTTCAAGGGCAGCCGCGCCGAGACGTGCTGGACAAAGTCGCACGGCCCTGTGACCAGCAACTCGTCGACGATGCCTGCTGCAGTGCGCTGGACGTCCTCCTCGAATTTCTTGATCATCTTCGGGGTGAAGGCACGGGATACGATCCGCCGCAACCGGGCGTGACGTGGATCGTCCATGCTGATCATGGAGCCGAAGTACTCGTTGAATTCCGCCGGCAGGTCCTCGATGCTGGTCGCGCCGCGAGCGGAGGAGAACAGCTCGGGCTGGCGGCTCGCCGCGGATACGTCGGCGTGCGAGACGAAGGCATAGTAGCCGTCGCCCGGCGTGCTGAGCGGTCCCTCCGGCACGGCGAAGTGGGCGGGCCTGCCGAGCGCACGCAGCTTGGCGAAATCGGCGTGCCGAGCATCTAGCGGCTGAGCCCAGAAGTCCAACAGAGACAGATCGATGCCCTCAATTGAGCTGGTCGGTGTGCTCATGGCGCCGCCTTCGACTAGAACCCGTTCTAGCCTTAGTGTGACAGATCGCCGTAAGTCTCCGCCATGTCCCAGGCTCGCGCGGCGAGGCACGGTGCGGCTGATCAGCTCGCCGATTGCCCTGGCAGCAAGTGCAGGACGAAACTCCGCCGCCAAAGTAGACGAGGCGGCAGCGCCCGGATGCCGAGGCATCCGGGCGGCCCCGCTGACGCTGCTACGACGTGCTGACTGGCACTGCCGTCCGGTTCGCTGTCCGCCGGGCATGCGCATACTGCCTGGTCAGTATCGCGATTGCGACCGGAGCTGACACACCGCTGACTTCCACGACGGTGCTGGCAATGCGCGCCCGGCCGACGGTCAACACGGCCCACCCGTCTCCCGTCGTCTGGTTGACGGCCAGTTGCTCGGCATTGCGGTCGCTGCCCGCGATGTCCGCCATCGTCAGGCAGGCGCCGATGGCCTCCAGCCTGGCGGCGAGAACCGCAGGCGAGTCGGCGAGTTCAGCGCGCAGCTGCGCGTAGGCCGACGCCATCCGAGTGGTTGGCTCGTGCTGCCGGTGACCAGGCTCGACGGCGGCCCAGCCGCAGGCAACCGGGACGGGTGCCCGCAGCGTCAGCGCGAAGCCCGCCAGCGCACCGGCACCGGCCGCGCTGGCCGTGTGCATCGCTCGCCGCTCGGGCCCCGCGTGCCTGCCCGCGCGGGGGCGTGCATCGCTGGGTGCGGGCTGCTGGGGAACAGCGGCGCCCGTAGTCGCCACCACGTCGTCAGGCTGGCCGCAGCTGACCGTCACGCGCAGGCTCTCATCGAGACCGAGCTCCGCGGCGCTGCGTTCTAGGAAAACTGACAGCAGCGTGGGTGGCCAAGCGGCGTTGCGCGGCAGCGGACCGGAGTCGTGCAGTCGCACGCCACGCCAGGTCGCGATCGCCTGCCCGGCCGCGTCCACGGCCTCGACGTTCCAGAGCTGCGGTACAGACGCCGACTCGACAGGCAAGCGCTGCCACAGCTGCACAGCCTCCGGCTCCGGCTCCGGCTCCGGCTCGGCCATCCCGCCGAGCGGTGCGACGGCGCTCGGCGGGACAGGTGCCGCTACGACTGGTGCCGCTACGACTGGTGCTGGTTCGCGCTGCGGGCTGATCCCCGACGTGTGCCCCGCCGCGGCCGTTCTGGTGATCGCGTCGGCTGGCTGGGTCGGCGTGGACTGCGGGACTTCCCAGGTGTGCAGCGCTGCGTAGGAGGCGCTAGCGGAACCCGTGCCACTGCTGCCACCCTGCCCGCGGCGGCTGGCGCGACGCGATTTGCGCGACCGCGGCCGGCGCTCGGCCACCTGCATGTCGGCCATTTCCTCGGCTGTCATGTCCTCAGGCGCAACCGCGGCAACGGCGTTCCTTCCCGCTCGCAGATCCGCAGCTGCCGCGGATTCGCCCGTCGTCTCGGCATCCGGCGCGCCCGCCTGACCCGGTACCAACGGCTGACCCGGAACCAGCGGCTGACCCGGCACAAACGCTTGACCTGACACGCGCCCCTGATCCGGCGCTGGCCGCGTCGGGGACGCATCGGCGCCGGCGGCGGAGACCGCGGCGCCGTTGCCCGACACCGCGCCGGCGGCGGATACTGCGGCGCCGGCGGCGGATACTGCGGCGCGGGCGGCGGACGTGACGTCGGCGGCCGATCCAGGTTCGGCACCTTGGCTAGCGTCGGCGGCCGCGGTCATTCGGACTGGCTCGGCGAGGGCCCTGATCTCGACCGGCCCCTCTGCGAGGCGACCGGAGAACTGCACCGACTCGCACGCCGCCGGGCGGACCCGACGGTGCGGCACGCACGCCTGAAGCACTTGCAGCGCGGCGTCGTTCAGGCCAGGACTGCCGAGCAGGAAATCGGTTTCGGCCAGCTCGCTGCCCGCCGGATACCAGGGCTGCTCGTCGGCCCCTCTGGCCAGGGCGCGGCCCGACCGCGCCGTCACCTCGGGCAGCAGCGCTATCCGCCGGAACCGGCCCGACTGGAAGGTAATCGGGCCGTACAGCTCAGCGCCATCGACGAGCCCAGGCGGCCCGGCGACGAGCTGCAAGCCCGAAGAGGCTGCCGCGAGCGCTGTCTCCGGCACGTCGGGCACGGATGTGTCACAGCTGAATTCCGCCCTGGCGTGGTCGACCAGGTAGGAGCTATCGGCGCAGCGCAGGGCCGCGACGATCCGGTCGCCGTCGCGCAGCGCGCAGACCCGCAGGACTGCCTCGCCACCCGACGGGATCAGCACCGGCGAGTCCAGCGTCACATCGACCGCGCGGCGCAGCGGCCGCCCGGCGAGCACGGACGCGGCCTGTGCGAGCGCTTCCAGCGCCAGGACTGGCGCCAGCACGGGCATCCCGTCGACCCGGTAGTCGGCCAGATAGGGATCGCTAGCGAGCGTCAACGTGGCCGTGCAGACCAGCTCGATGCCGGGGTAGTGGACGGCGACCGCACGCAGGAACCGACCGCCTCGCGGCAGTCCCGCCGCACTAAGCTCCGCCTGAGTGATCACCGGCGCCGGGGTCGCGGCCAGACCGCCAATCCGGCCATGCAAGGCGACACTGCCGGGCAGGTCCGGCGTGGCCATCAGCTTCAGCAGCATCCGGCTCGCGTCGGTGACTGCCAGCGCGGGCGCATCGGCGGCGGCCAGTTCGGCGGCCAGTTCCGGGCGGTCGCCGAGGCTGCTCGCCGACCAGGCGGGCATGTCGATGTGCAGGTGCCGGCAGCTGATGCTGGCGCCCGCCAGCTCCGCAGCCCGGCTGGCCAGCGCACCGCTGCTGAGCGCGTGCACGCTCGACCCGCCGAGGCCGTACCGGTCCGCCACGGTGCCGATCGAAACGAGCAGCTTCAGCTGGCCCGGCCTGATAGCGCCGGCCAGCAGGTCGAGCGTGCTCATCTCGTCGGCCAGCTGCACGCGGACTTGGGCATCGGTGAGTTCCAGGATGGGAACGTGGTCGTCCCCCCGAGCGCCATGTGCCAGCGCTGTCACTTTCCCGAGCCGGTCCTCGATTCGCCGCACGGCCGCCGTCAGGCTTGGCCGGTCGCCGACATCGATGACCTCGTAACCGACCCGGCCGCCTGCCGACCGCAGGTCCTCAAGGCCAGCGATCAGGTCCGCGTCGTCGTACTCGCCGGCCCTGCCCACTACTGCGATGCCTGTCCCGCAGCAGGCGAGCACCTGGGCCAGGGCGAGCCCGGCGCCGCCGGAGCTGCGACTGATCAGGATGACGTCCTCGGGACCGAGCGGGAACTCGCCGCTGCCCGTCAGCGGTATCTCAGCCAGCACTGCCTCGCTGGCCTGGCCTGCCTGGTCGATGACGAGCTGGCGGAACTGGCCGATCTCGGCACCGGCGTACGAGTGAATCGCGTCCGGACTGACGCCTTCGGCCGGGACCCGCAGCATCGTGATGCCGATGGAGGGATGTTCGGCGTGGAGACTAGCGAAGAAACCGGTGAACTCGGCGCTCGTCGTCAGCACGACCAGTTCGCCGGTCGTGATCGCATCCCTGGCTGCTTCGACCGCGGTCGCCCTCGACCGCTCGTCGGCCGGGTCCTCCACGATCGCCAGCGTGCGGCCAGCCACGGGATCGGCCGTGAACAGGTTGCCTAGGTCCGTCAGCATCGCACCGCGCGCGGCGGCGTAGATGCGCCACGACTTCGCCTGCGCGGGCGGCGGCGGTCCTACAGGCCGTAGCCCTTCGGTGAAGAATCGTGCCCAGGGTCCGAGACCATCGACTGGCCCTGCTGCGTCGCTCGAAGGCACCGCAACATCGTCCGGGGCGGGGCGGGCTGACGCTGCCGCAGACGTGGCCGCTGGGTCATCGGCAGCGGCAGCGAGCGCCTTTGCCTCGCCGAGTATCACGGGCTCGCCGACTACCGCGGGCTCGCCGACTACCGCGGGCTCGCCGACTACCACGGGCTGGCCAAGAACGACCGGCTTGCCAACTATGGCTGGCTTTCCGTTTGCGGCTGGCTTTCCGTTTGCGGCTAGCTTTCCGTTTGCGGCTGGCTTGCCGGTGGTGGTGGGAGTGGCGGACGGCACTGGCATTGCGGCGGCGGACGGGGTGGTGGCCGCTGTCGATTCGGTGGTCGGCGCAGGAGCGACTTCGGCTCCTTCGGTCTCGGCCTGTGCTAGGTCGGCCGGCATTGGGTCGGCCTGTGCCGGGTGGGCCTGTGCCGGGTGGGCCTGTGCTGCGTCGGCCTGTGCTAGGTCGGCCTGTGCTAGGTCGGCCTCTGCTTCGCTGGCCTGGGCGAGCTCAATCGGCTCTAGCTCAGCGTCGACTGGGCTGGCCAGCGCTGGCTCGACCGGTCCCGGCTCGCCGACCTCGGGCTCGGGCTCGGGTTGCGCGGGCTCGGCCGCGGCGGCCGTCGCGACCAGTGGTCGGGCGGGCCGCCGTTCGTATTCCTCCCGCTTGCTGGAAATGTCGTGACCAGTGGCCTGAGCAGGGACGATCGCGCCTTCGGCAGCCGCTGGTTCACCCACGGCAGCCGCTAGCTTCGAGGCGGGCTCGCATGGGCTCGTGATGAATACCTGCTCTCGCCAGATGTCCACCGAGCGCGCGGGCCGGCCGGCAAACAGCGGCTTTGGCTGCCCGAGCGCCCCCGCCGCGAACAGCGCGGCTGCAACGCGCGCGCTATGCGTCGGATCGGCGAAACCGGACTGAAGGCTAACTCCCGGTACCGTGCACACCCCGGCGGCCGCCGACGCCAGGGGACGGCCCGGACCCGTCTCGACGAGCAGTGTGGCGCCGATAGCGCCGTTGCGCACCGCGTCGGGGATGCGGGTGGCGCCGGCGAAGCCGCTGCAGATGAGGTCGATAGCGGCGTCGACCGACTCCACCTCGGCACCGGTCAGGGTGGAGATCAGGCGCCGGCGCGGCGGTCCGAATCGGAACCGCTGCGCGATTGCGGCGCGGAGCGCGACCGCACCGGACGGCTCGCTGGTCCGCCCGCGGCCAGCTACTCCGATCGGCGGGATCTCGTTCGGATCGGCCCGGCCGCCAGCGCGAAGCAGGAACTGTGCGCGCAGGTCAGCGATCTCCACGACCTCAGCCTCACCGAGCACGCCGGCCCAGGCGAGCCCGGCTAGCGTGCCGAGCCCATGGCCGACCGCAGCGGTCGCGTTCACGTCCAGCGATTCCAGCCAGCGCAGCGTGTCCAGGCAGTGCGCGACAGCTGAGGTGAGCGCTACCGGCCCGGGCTGTGCGTCGTCAGCCCGAGTGGCGGCGTCGCCGGACAGGAGCAGCGTCACCCTGCCGTCGGCTTCGTCGGAGGCGAAGATGCCGGGCCGGATCGCGATCAGGCCATCGGCCAGCAGCGGCAGCATGGTCACGGCTTCCCTGGCGAGCAGCGCGAGCTCCTCCTGCCGGGTCGCCACCAGGGCCACCCTGGCCGGGCCCTGGCTGCCGGGATCACGGCCAAGCATGCAGGCCAGGTCCTGCATTTCGGCGTCGGACAGCGCGCCCCCAATGTCGGCCAGCCTGGACAGGGTCGCTGCCAGGGCGTACTTGTCGGGCGCGTGCAGCAGGAACACCGTCGGCTCAGGCTCGGGCTGCAACCTAGGCTGGACGCCTTCCGAGCTCGTCGCCGGAGCCGCCTTGCCAAGGAACGGCGCAGATCGCAGCCAGCGGTCCTGCCGCGGCCGCGCAGCCGGCTCGTGCCCGAGCACGATGTGCACGTTGTTGCCGCCGACGCCGATCGTGGAGACGGCTGCCAGCCGGGTGCCGCTCGGCCATTCCGCCGGCGCCTGTGGCAGGACCAGGCCGACATCGCCGGCTGCGATGAGCTCGTGGGGCTGGTGTACGCCGGTTGTCGGCGGTACGACCCCGGTGCCCAGCGCGAGCACTGTCTTGATCAGCCCTGCTGCGCCGGCGGCGGCCTTAGCGTGGCCGATGTTTGCCTTGACGGAGCCGAGCGCTGCCCGCTGCTTAGCGCCAGCCCGGAGCGTACTGAGCGCACCGAGCTCGGCGGCATCGTCGACGGCTGTGGCGGCCCCGTTCCCTTCAATGAAGTGAATGTCGACCGGGTCGACGGCGGCGCGCTCGTATGCCCGCCGCATGGCCAGCAGTTGCGTGCTTGCGTCGGAATCGACCTCGCCGGGAACGCCGCCGCCTGAGGTGCCCCAGCCCAGGATCTCGGCGAAGACCGGCAGGTCAGCCGCGCGCGCATCCGCGGTGCGCATCAGCACGACGACGCCGCAGCCCTCGCCGGGCAGGTAGCCGCTCGGCTCCCGGTCGTAGATCCGGACGTCAGAGGTGGCGAGCACGCCCGCCTTCGCCAGCCCGATGAGCTCGAGCGGGTCGAGGCTGAGGTCGACTCCGCCGGCGATCGCCGTGTCCAGATCCCCGGCCGCGAGGGCCGCGCACGCCGACGCGATCGCCTGGAGTGAGGAGGAGCAGGCGCTATCGACGGCGTGGCTGCCGCCACGGAAGCCGAAATACCCGCTGATGGTGGTGGCGATGGTGGCCGGCATGCTGCCGGCCAGAGAGTCAGGCCCCATAGCAGGGAACGGGGCAAGATAGCTGTTCTCCGCCGTGCGCAGGACGCGGCCAGCCTGGCTGGCCGAGATCTCCTGCGTGTCGAGAGCTTCGGTGAGGACTCGCCGGACGTAAGGCCACCGGACCCGGAGCGCGTTCGCTCTCGAGGTGTCGCCAGCCAGCGTGTTGCCGATGATGACGCCGGTGCGGTCCCGGTCCAGGCCGCTGCCCGCTGGCAGGCCCGCCGCCGCGAGGGCGCGCGCGGTCGTCTCGAGCGCGAGCCAGTGCGCCGGATCGGCGGCGACGTAAGCAGCAGGCTCGATGCCGAAGCCCGCGCACTCGAACTGCCAGCCCTCGATGACCCCGGCCCTAGTGCTGTACGTGGCGTCGGAGATGGCCAGGTCGGCCTGGTAGTAGTCGGCGAGGTCGATGCGGCCTGGCGGCAGCCGACGGAATGACCGGCGCCCGGTGAGCACGACGTCGAGCAAGGCGGCGGGGTCGTCCGCGTCGGGGAACCGGCAGGCGAGCCCGACGACGGCGAGAGAAGGGGATGCGGTGCTCCGGGTAGCCCAGGGGGCAGCGGTCGCGTCAGGCATGGCGCGGCCCCGTGGTGGCAGCGACCGTGGTGGCAGCGACCGTGGCGATAGCGGTGACAGCCGGGATGAGATTTGGCTCATTAATACGGCGCTGTCGATTATCCGGCGTCCGGCCTGAGCGAATTCGGCGGATCGGCGGTAGTAATTCCGAGCGTGCGCAAGTGTGCATTTTTCCCCCGGATAATGGCCTGTCTCCCCATGGGCCAGCCCAGCGGCGCCAGGCAGGCGCAGTCGCGGGTCGGCCCTGGCTGGCCTGGTCGGCCAGCCTCTGCCCGCGATGCCTCATCGCCCATTGCCGCTGGGTGTCAGGACATTATTGGACCACCATGAGGCGCGGTCAAGGCAGAATTCACGGACGTACCGCTTTTCCTTACTCGTGGCATTTCTGGCTTGCGCAATCATGTATTGGTTAATAGCCCGACCGGTGGTTAAGTGTCCGTGTCATCCGGGCGTGGGCGCTGCTGGCGGGCCATGGGCGACGTAACGGCGCAGTGCGCTACCCTGAACCCATGCGTTTCGCCGGGCTGCTCCTTACCTAGCCGCGCCGACTGTCCTGTCGTTGGCGCGGCTGCCCCTCGTGATCCGGGGGGCGCTTCTATTTTCCTGAAGCGCAGCGCTAGGGAAGCTCTGCAACCGGACCGAGGCGGGCACGGGCAGATCCGGATCTCACCATCGTCGCGAGGAAAGTCATGACAGCCGCCGATAACGCGGATCGCTACGATCCGCGCGCGATTCAGGACAAGTGGCAGCAGCGGTGGGCCGAGCTGGACGTCTTCCGCGCCAGCGACGACCCGGCTGATCCCCGGCCGCGCACCTATGTCCTCGACATGTTCCCGTATCCCTCGGGCGACCTGCACATGGGCCACGCTGAGGCGTACGCGCTGGGCGACGCCATGGCGCGGTACTACAACCTGCGCGGGCACAACGTCCTGCACCCGATCGGCTGGGACGCCTTCGGCCTGCCCGCCGAAAACGCGGCCATCAGGAACAACACGCATCCCGCCGACTGGACCTACAAGAACATCGAGACCCAGGCGGCGTCGTTCCGGCAGTACGGGGTCTCCTTCGACTGGTCCAGGCGCCTCCAGACCTGCGATCCGGAGTACTACCGGTGGACGCAGTGGCTGTTCCTGCGGTTCTACGAGCGGGGGCTGGCCTACCGCGCTGACGGCTACGTGAACTGGTGCCCGGTCGACCAGACAGTGCTGGCGAACGAGCAGGTGATCGACGGCAAGTGCGAGCGATGCGGGTCAGAGGTCATCCGCCGGGTGCTGACCCAGTGGTACTTCAAGATCACCGAGTACGCCGACCGGCTGCTGGCAGACATGGAAGCGCTGGAAGGCAAGTGGCCCGAGCGGGTGCTGCTGATGCAGCGCAACTGGATCGGCCGCAGTGAGGGCGCCGAGGTCAGTTTCCAGATCGAGGGCCGGGACGAGCCGGTCACGGTGTTCACCACTCGCCCCGACACGCTCTACGGGGCAACCTTCTTCGTGGTGGCGGCCGACTCGCCGCTGGCCGCGGAGCTGTGCACCGAGTCCCAGCGCGCGGAGCTGGACCGGTACCTCGCCGACGTGCGGAAGCTGACCGACATCGAGCGTCAGTCGGCCGACCGGGACAAGACGGGCGTGTTCCTCGGCCGTTACGCGGTCAACCCGGTCAACGGCGAGTCGATCCCGGTCTGGGCGGCTGATTATGTGCTGCCCGACTACGGCACCGGCGCGATCATGGCGGTCCCCGCGCACGACCAGCGCGACCTGGACTTCGCCCGGAAATTCGGGCTGCCCGTCCAGGTCGTGCTGGACACCGGGTCGGTTGACCCGGCCCTGACGGGCATGGCGACGCCCGGCGAGGGGACGCTGGTCAACTCCGGGCCGCTAGACGGGCTGTCAAAGCAGGACGCCATCGCCCGGATCGTGGAGATCCTGGCCGAGCGTGGCCTGGGCCGGAGCGCGGTCAACTACCGGCTGCGGGACTGGCTGCTGTCCCGGCAGCGGTTCTGGGGCGCGCCGATCCCGATCGTGTACTGCGACGGCTGTGGCGAGGTCGCGGTGCCGGACGACCAGTTGCCCGTGCGGCTGCCCGACCTGCGCGGTCAGGAACTGGCGCCGAAGGGCGCCTCACCACTGGCCGCGGCGACCGACTGGGTGATGACCGAGTGCCCGAAGTGCGGCGGGCCGGCCAAGCGTGACACCGACACGATGGACACGTTCGTGGACTCGTCCTGGTACTTCCTGCGGTACTGCTCGCCGTCGTTCGAGCACGGGCCGTTCGAGGTGGAGTCGGTGCGCCGCTGGTCGCCGGTCGACCTGTACGTGGGCGGCGTCGAGCACGCGATCTTGCACCTGCTGTACTCGCGGTTCTTCGTCAAGGTGCTGCACGACATGAAGATGCTCGACTTCACCGAGCCGTTCACGGCCCTGGTGAACCAGGGCCAGGTGATCAACCAGGGCAAGGCCATGTCGAAGTCGCTCGGCAACGGCGTCGACCTGGGGGCGCAGCTGGCCGCGCATGGCGTCGACGCGATCCGGCTGACGATGATTTTTGCCAGCCCGCCCGAGGACGACATCGACTGGGCCGACATGAACCCGGACGCCCTGGTCAAGTTTCTGGGCCGGGTGGCGCGAGTCGCCGCCGAAGTCGCTGCCGCCGGTACGGCCGGCGATGTCGCCAGCGGAGACATCGAGCTCCGCAAGGTGACGCACAAGACGATCGACGATGTCACCAGACTGGTCGAGTCGACCCGGCTGAACGTGGCCGTCGCTCGCCTGATGGAGCTGGTCAGCGCCGCGCGGCGGGCAATCGACAGCGGGCCAGGCGCTGGCGATCAGGCCGTGCGGGAGGCCGCGGAGTCGCTGGCGATCATGCTGTCGCTGTTCGCCCCGTATACCGCGGAGGAGTGCTGGGAGATGCTGGGCCACCAGCCGTCGGTCGGCCGGGCTTCCTGGCCCGCGGCCGATCCCGCCCTGCTGGTGCAG
>DATHPF010000199.1:0-1587 GCA_035484155.1 Streptosporangiaceae bacterium | reverse complement strand
CTGGCGCGGAGCTGATCGCTGCTCGGGCTGCTCAGGGCATCGGGGGCGCCATCTTGGCCCCGGCCTCCCTGAGCCTGCTGACGGCCACCTTCACCGAGCATCACGAACGCCGCCGGGCCCTGGGCGTCTGGTCCGCGACGGCGGCGAGCGGAGCCGCCGGCGGCTTGTTCCTGGGCGGACTGCTCACCCACCTCCTTGGCTGGCGGTGGGTCCAGTTTGTGAACGTGCCGATCGGGATCGCGCTGGTGGCCGGCTCTCTCCTTTCGCTCAGCGAGTCGACCGCCGGTCCCGCCAACCGCGGGCTCGACCTGGCCGGTGCCGTGACGGTGACCGCGGGCATGGCACTGGTCGTGTTCGGCATCGTCAGCACCGATAGCTACGCATGGAGCTCGCCCCGCACAATCGCCACGCTGGCCGGCGGCGCAGCCATCCTGGTCTCGTTCGTCGTGATCGAAGCGCGCTTCGCGTCGAATCCGATCGTCCCTCTCCGCACGTTCCGCCGTCGCACCCTCACCCTGGCGAACACGCAGTCCACAATCGTCGGCGCCGTGGTCTTCGGCTGCTACTTCTTCCTTTCGCTGTACTTGCAGGACGTCAAGCACTACTCGCCGTTGCGAGCCGGCCTGGCCTTCCTGCCGATGGGCCTTATGACGTTCGCCGGCGCACTGGTGGCAAGCCGGCTGGTCAAGCGGCTGGGGATCAGGAGGCAGCTCGTCATCGCGCCGCTCGTGACGGCGGCGGCCGTTTTCTGGCTGAGCCATCTCACCGCGCACTCGAGCTACCGGGGCTCGCTGCTAGTGCCGCTGCTGCTGGTCGGGGCCAGCATCGGGGTGACCTTCGTTCCGATGACGATGGCAGCGACCATGGGCGTGCCCCCTGCCGAGAGCGGTCTGGCCTCAGGGCTGCTCAATACCAGCCGCCAGGTCGGCGGCGCACTTGGCCTTGCCGTCCTGGCCACCATCGCGACAGCAGCGACACAGCATGCAGACGGACTTGGCGCGCCGCACCTCGCAGCCCTGACCCAGGGCTACACGCGCGGCTTTCTGGTCATAGCCGCCATCTCCGTCCTCGGAGCCGTGAGCGCGGCGTTCCTCAGCGCCAGCACGCCCGGTCAGGACGGACGGGGAGCGGTACCCGACGAGAGCCAGCTCATCGAGGTGACAGTCTGATGCGCCGCCATGCCCTGCTGACCTGGGCGGCGCGGTCAGGCGCTCCATCACATACGCAGTGGATCTGGAGTTGAGATGAGATACGTCGCTCTTGAGGAAGCGTTTTCGATCCCGGAGCTAGATGGACATCAGCCGCCGCCGTGGCCGGAGAACCGGTTCAGCCTGCGCTCGCTGGCGGACTGGACGCGCCGGCTCCCGGACTTCACCGAGTTCCGGCTGCCCGAGATGGACGCGGCGGGCATCGACGTCCAGGTGCTGTCCCTCACCGTCCCCGGCCTGCAGGCCGACCTGGACGCGGCGGCAGCGCGGACGGATGCCCGTCGGGCAAACGACTACCTGGCACAGGTCATAGCGGAACACCCGGACCGGTTCCGGGGGTTCGCCGCCCTGCCGATGCAGAACCCGTCGGCGGCCGCCG
>DATHPF010000198.1:0-20377 GCA_035484155.1 Streptosporangiaceae bacterium | reverse complement strand
GCTGGAAGCCAGGCCACGGGGAACCTACCGGAACGCTCGGAAATGATCAGCAGATGACCGGCTAATTGCGGGGGGCAACCGTTGGACGCAAGGCAGCCGGAGCGGTTCCGAAGCCTCCGCGCCCATCCGGTCCCGATCCACCGGTCTGTCCAGCCAGGCCTTCGCCGTCATCCGGTCGGCCGGGTCGCGCAGGCGAGAGACTTCACCGGGCCTAATGAGGGTCAGCGGGTCTTGCGGGGTTCCGGCAGACTCGGCTCCGGTAGCCGTCGGCGGGTGAGCAGCTGCGCACCCAGGGTGTTATTCGGATAGCCCTGCAGCTAGATCGCCCCCGCTGGCTGCCGGGCGGGTGGATCGCTGCTGGGATGTCGTGCCCGCTGCAGGTAGGGCGTGAGCACTGTTCATTAGGTCGCCGATGTCGGACCGGCGCCCTGCGAGTTCGCGAGGCCTGCCCGATGCCTATGTCCGACCTCGGCATCGGGCAGGCCTGCCCCCCACCCATCAGTACTTGTAGGCTTGTTTGGATAGCCGTACAAGTGCTGCCTGACCATATCCTGGCGATTCACCCCAGGGAAGGCGTAGATGACGCAACGTGACGTACGTCACTTCACCGCCCATGACCAGCGGGCAATCGACGGCGTAAGCGACGTCATCGACGTCTCTGTCATCAACCCTCGGAGCATGCTGCCGGCCTATCTCCAGCTGGCGATCTACCTTCGGGGCGCGATCATCGTCCGGCGTCTCCCACCAGGCTCGCCCCTGCCATCCGAGCCCGAGCTGTCGGAGCGGTACAAAGTGAGCCGGGACACGGTGCGGAAAGCGATGCAGCTGCTTCGCGACATCGGCATAGCCGACACACGGCGGGGTGTTGGGCATTTCGTGACGCGCACGCCTGAGATACGGCGGGTTGTCGTAGCGCCGGGCAGCCGGGTCATCGTGCGCATGCCCCAGCCGCACGAGGAAGGCGAGCTACTGGGCTTGACCGTGTTCGTCGTGACCGAACCTGGCAAGCCGCCCGTTACATACGACACAGCGCAGACGCTGCTGGTGTTTCCCGGCGAGGACGGCATCCGCTAGTCCGCGTCAGTGACCATGAGAATTCGGCTCACCCTCTTCGTCCGCCCGGCCTGAAGGGCGGCCAACTACCGCCCCCACCGGCCCGCCACGTCCTCAGGTTTCATGATCCTTAGCATCATTTTGTAGTCCGCAGTGCACTAAAGAGTCGACAATCGTCGAGTGCCCTAATGGGTTCCGGCTGCCATGCTGATCTGCATGCCAGACAGCAGGTTTGACCACATCGTGATCGGTTCCGGTGCTCTCGGATCCGCCGCGGCGTACTGGCTGAGCCGGAAGACCGAGAACGCCAGGGTGCTGGTGTGCGAGCAGTTCTACGCCGGCCACCCATGGGGCTCGTCCGATGACCACTCGCGGATCATCCGGCACTCGTATCACTCGCCTGTCTACACGGCGCTGACGCCGTCCGCCTATGACACCTGGGCAGAGGTCGAAGAACACAGCGGCACGCAGCTAGTGCTGCGCACCGGAGGCCTCGACCTGGCGTGCGAGGACACACCCGGTTATGCGCTGCTCGAGACATATCGCCGCTCGCTCGAGGCGGCCGGCATTCCGTATGACCGAGTGGAGGCCGACGCGATCCGGGCGCGCTGGCCGCAGTGGACGGTTACGCCAGACGTGAGGGGGATCTTCCAGGCTGACGGAGGCCTTGTAGACATCCGGCGTGCCACCGCGGCCCATGTCAGGCTGGCCGTTGAGCAGGGCGTGACGGTGCTGAGCGACTGCCAGGTACACGAAGTTCGGTCGCTGCGGAACGGCGTCGAGATCCTGACCAGTGCCGGGGTGTTCTCGGCGGGATCGCTGACCGTCTGCGCCGGATCCTGGGCGGGCCCGCTGCTCACGTCTCTCGGCTGCTCGTTCACGATCACGCTGACCCAGGAGCAGGTGCAGTACTTCGCGGCCCCCAACCTAGACCTGTTCCGCCCGGACCGGTTCCCGATCTGGGTCTGGCACGGTGACCAGGACTTCTACGGCTTCCCGGTGTACGGGGAGCCCGCGGTCAAGGCCGCGCGTGACATGACCGGCTGGGTCGTCACCCCCGAGACGCGCAGCTTTGAGCCGTCCCCGGCGGAAGTGGAGTACGTCCGCGCCTTCCTCCGGCGGCGGCTCCCGAAAGCTGTCGGTCCTGTCCACCTCGCCAAGACCTGCGTCTACGACCTGCCGCGAGACCGGGACCTGGTCATCGGGCCCGTACCTGGGCATCCGCGAGTGCACATCGCCATCGGGGCAGGGCACGCCGGCAAATTCGCCAGCCTGATCGGCAGAATCCTCGCCGACCTCGCGACCGATGGACGCACGAGCTACCCGATCAGCGCCTTCCGCGCGGACCGACCCGGGCTCGCGCCGACGGCCCCTCAGCGGTACCGCCTCGGTGGCAGCGCAGCAGCATCAGCCGTTGCGGCAGACGCCGCAACCCGTGCTCTGGAGGCAACGTGAACAGCACGGACAGAACGCCAGCCCCGCTGCAAGGACCGTCGCGGCGCGCCTTCCTGCACCGAACGGCCTCGGCCGGTCTCCTGCTGGGCGCCGGGGCGGGACTGGCAGCCTGCGAGCACCAGACCTCGGCTCTCAGCACGCTGGCCAAGCCCCGCCGGGGCGGCCGGCTGCGGATCGGTATCACTGGTGCCGGGAATCAGGAGTCACTGAATCCGTCATCGGCCGCCTACACGCTGATCAACCTGGCCATGGCCACCGCGGTCTTCGACACCCTGATCATCCTCAACCCTGACCTGAGCCTCGCGCCCGGGCTCGCGACGAGCTGGACCTCGAACCGGCCGGCCACGGAATGGACCTTCGATCTGCGGCCTGGTGTCACCTGGCACGACGGCAAGCCGTTCACGGCCAGCGATGTCATCTATTCGCTGCGGTGGATGGCCGCCCCCGGCAATGGCCTGGCCGGGCTTGTATCCAATGTCGATCTTGCCGGCATCCGGCAGTCCGGCACATCCAAGGTTGTCGTGCCACTGAAGACCCCGGACCTGCTGTTCCCGCAGACCATCTGCGATGGCTACATCATCCAGGACGGCGAGAAAAACTTCGTTCACCCCGTGGGCACCGGTCCGTTCGCCTTCCAGTCGCTCATCCAGGGCGAGCACAGCGTCTTCCTTCGCAACCCGCACTACTGGGATCATCCCAAGCCGTACGTAGACGAGCTGATCATCTACTCGCTCGCCAGCGACACGGCCCGGGTAGATGCCCTGATTTCCGGTCAGATCGATGTGTGCTCTCAGGTGCCGTTCACGCAGGCCAGGACCGGCCTGGGCAATGGCTTCTCCCTGCTGCGCAGCCCGGGGCAGAGCGCCTACGCGTTCTACATGGCCGTCGACAAGCCCCCGTTCGACGACGTCCGCGTCCGGCAGGCGCTGCGGCTGCTGACCGACCGGCAGCAGCTGATCGACGTCGCACTGGACGGCTTCGGAACGGTGGCGAACGACCTGTACGGCAGGGGACTGGAGTTCTACGACAACGGCCTGCCGCAGCATCAGCATGACGTTGCGGAAGCGCGGTCACTACTTCGGGCGGCCGGGCATGGCTCCGGCCTGACCCTGGACCTGCAGACCTCGGATATCGCCCCCGGAGTGACCGCGGCCGCGGCGCTGTTCCAGCAGCAGGCCGCGGCAGCCGGAGTCACGGTCAATGTGACGCAGGCAAACCCGAGCGCCTACTTCAACCCGGCGGAACTGTACCTGAAGATGCCGTTCGCGCAGACGTTCTGGTCCGGGTACAACACGCTGCAGCTCTTCTATCAGTACGCCCTGATGCCAGGCGCTGCCGGCAACGAAACGCACTGGGACAGTAACGACACCACGTCCTGGATCCAGGCAGCCAGCTCAGCGAGCAGCGCGGCAGCTGCCGGACGCCAGTGGGCAGCGGTGCAGCAGCAGCAGTGGAGCGAGGGCGGCTACATCTGGTGGGCCAACGTCGATAATCTCGACGCCGCCTCGGACCAGGTCGGCGGCATCCGCCCGGGCCCGCTGCTGAACCTCGGACTGCCCACCTCCCTGGCGAACGCGTACTTCATCGCATGACTGCGGCAATCCAGGCAACAGCCGAGCCGGAGACACCCGCCGCGCAGGACCAGAGCCGCCCGCGACGAGGCCGTCACCCGCTGCTTCGCTACGCCCTGAGGCGCGTCGCGGCTGCCGTTGTAATCCTGCTGGTCCTGTCGGTGCTCGTGTTCCTCGCATGCTCGGTCCTGCCCGGAAACGCGGCGAGCGCGATTCTGGGCAAGCAGGCCAGCGGTGTCGCGCTGGCTCATCTGGAGCGCGAGATGGGACTCAACCGGCCCATCGCCTATCAGTACTGGACCTGGCTGACGGGCCTGGTACACGGCAATTTGGGCAACTCCGCAGCGGGATATGCCGCCGGCGGCCAGATCAGCGTATGGAGCCAGATCAGCGGCAAGCTGGCCAACTCGGCAATCCTGGCGACCGCCGCGTTCGTGCCGATCGTGGCCGTGTCGCTCATGCTTGGCGTTGGCGCGGCGCTTCGCGCCGGCCGCTGGGTCGATCACCTCATCTCGGTGACGACCCTGGTGCCCGCGGCGCTTCCCGAGTTCGTGCTCGGCGCGCTCCTGGTCGGCCTGTTCTTCGGCTCGCTGCACCTGCTACCTCCCGTGTCCCTCATCCCGCCGGGAGGGAGTCCGCTGGACACTCCGTCGCTGCTTGTCCTGCCGGTCCTCACGCTGGTCGGGGTCTGCGTGGGCCCGGCGGCACGGATGATACGGGCCGGGATGCTCGACGCCCTCGAAGCTGACTGCGTCGCCGTCGCCCGGCTCAACGGCATCGCCGAGCGCCGGGTCGTCATCCGGTACGCGCTCCGGAACGCACTCGCGCCGAGTGTCCAGGTGGTAGCCATGATCGCCCAGTACCTCATCGGCGGGCTGCTGATCGTGGAGTACATGTTCGGCTATCCAGGCATCGGCCAGCAGCTGGTGAATGCGATCAGCATCCACGACAACCTCGAGGTCCAGTCGGTTTCGATGCTGCTCGCGGCCATCTACGTCGGCATCAACATCGTGGCCGACCTCGTCGTCATGACACTCGTGCCCAAGCTCCGGACAGGTGGCGCATGATTACCGGCGTAGCGGAAGACCTTGACATCAAGCAGCGCGCGAAGCGCCGGCTTGCGCTGCCTCCCACCCTTGCGGGCAAGATCGGCCTGATCATGCTCGCGGCCGTGGTGCTGCTCGCGCTGGCAGGCCCTGAGCTCGCTCCTTACAGCCCGCGGCTCACTGTAGGCGCACCCTATGCGCCGTCAGGCGGCCATTTCCTCCTCGGTACCGACGTCCTCGGCCGGGACGTCTTGTCGCGGGTCCTTTTCGGCGGACGCACCGTCCTGATCTACGCCGGCCTGGCCACCATCCTGGCCTACCTGGCGGGCCTCGCTTTCGGCCTGTTCGCCGGCTACCTGCGGGGCTGGCCAGACCAGGCACTCATGCGGTCGGTCGACGTCCTGCTCTCGTTCCCGGCGCTGGTGTTCATCCTCCTCGTCTCCACCGCTGCAGGCCAGGGCATCATCCCGGTCATGGTCGCCACCGCGATCATCCAGGCACCGGCGATAGCACGGATCGTGCGGACGGCCACGCTCGAGCAGTCCGTTCGCGGATTCGTCGAAGCGGCAGTCGCACGCGGGGAAAGCGCCATATCGGTCCTGCGCCGGGAGATTCTGCCGAACATCGCCAGGCCGCTGTCCGCCGATGTCGGGCTGCGGTTCACCTGGTCGGTGCTGCTGATAGCCAGCGTGAACTTCCTCGGCCTCGGCCTGCAGCCGCCGGCCGCCGACTGGGGCCTGATGGTGTCGGAGAACTGGGGCGGTATCGGCGCGAACCCCGCGGCCGTCCTGGTTCCGGCGGCGCTGCTCGGCCTCCTCTGCGTCGCGATCAACCTGCTCAGTGACTCACTCGCCGGAGGCAGGCAATGGCAATGACCGCCAGCCCTGACCGGGTGCTGGACGCCGAAGCGCTGCGTGTTGAGCTGGCATCCGGCTTCCCCGTCATCGACGAGGTGAGCCTGCAACTTAGCCGCGGGGAGATCCTCGGCCTCGTCGGAGAATCCGGCAGCGGCAAGACGACCACAGCGCTCGCCCTGCTCGGTTACAGCCGTCCGGGCTCGGTGATCACCGGCGGACAGGTCACGATCGCCGGCCAGTCCGTTCTCGACCTGCCGGACGCTGCCCGCCGACGCCTGCGCGGGCGTCTTGTGTCGTATGTCCCGCAGCACGCCGGGCAGGCACTCAACCCGTCGCTGCGCATCTCGGCGGCGATCTCCGATGTCATGCGGCAGCACGAGACCAGATCCCGCGCTGACGTGATGGCAGTGCTGGCCGCCGTGGACCTGCCTGCCAGCCAGGCGTTCGCCCGCCGCCTGCCGCATCAGCTCTCCGGAGGGCAGCAGCAGCGGGTCACGATCGCCATGGCGCTGTCCTGCGAGCCGCCGCTCATCGTGATGGACGAGCCCACCACCGGGCTCGACGTCATCACTCAGGCAAGCGTGCTGGAAGAGATCCGCCGCCTCCGGGAGCAGATTGGCGCCGCGCTGGTCTACGTCTCGCACGACCTGGCCGTCATCTCCGAGCTGGCCGACCGCATCGCGGTCATGTACGCCGGCCGGATCGTCGAGGAAGGACCAGCGGCGACACTCCTCGCGCGGCCGCGACACCCCTACACCAGAGGGCTGGTGCAGTCGATCCCCGACCACCGGCGGCCGACACGCCAGGTCGCGATGCCCGGCATTGCGGCCGGCGTGGAAGACCGCCCGGCCGGCTGCGCGTTCGCGCCCCGCTGCATCCAGCAGACCCCCGTCTGCAGCGAGGCGATGCCAGCGCTCATTACCCTCACGGCCGGACATCAGGTCCGCTGCGTGCACGCCGACGAGACTCCGCCGGTCACGCTCGGCGAAGAACGCGACCTCCGCGCGGCGGCCCGGCCGAGTCCCGTGCTCGAGGTGACAGGCCTGCGGGCCACGCACCGCAGCGGCAGCGAAACGGTCGTGGCAGCCGATGACGTCTCATTCGAACTTGGCGGCGGCGAGTGCCTCGCCCTGGTCGGCGAGTCCGGCAGCGGCAAGACCACGATCGCCCGCTGCCTGGCGGGGTTGCACCGTCCCGACCGCGGAGTCATCAGCCTGCATGGCGACCCGCTGCCTGACCGGGCCCGCAAGCGGAGCCTGGCCCAGCGCCGGGCCATCCAGTATGTGTTCCAGAACCCCTATGAGTCGCTCAACCCCCGCCGTCAGGTCAGCGATGAGCTCGCCCGTCCCGCCCAGGTGCTTCGCGGCCTCTCGGCATCGGCCGCGCGCGCCGAGGTCGGCGCGCTTCTTGACCGGGTCCGGCTGCCCGCTCGGGCCGCTGGCCGGTACCCCAGTCAGCTCTCGGGCGGGGAACGGCAGCGGGTAGCCATCGCCCGGGCGCTAGCGGCCGAGCCCGAGATCCTGATCTGTGACGAGATCACCTCGTCCCTGGATGTGTCGGTGCAGGCAGCCATCCTTGGCCTGCTCGCCGACCTTCGCGCCGAGCTGGGATTGTCCGTGCTGCTGATCACTCATGATCTCGGTGTCGTGTCCGTGACCGCCGACCGGGTCCTCGTGCTCCAGCAGGGCACGATGCGCGAAACCGGGTCCATTACCCAGATCCTGCACACACCCGCCCATCCCTACACCCGGCAACTCATTGCCGCGGCGCCGGTGCTCCCCGTTCCCGTCACGGAGAGCGGCGACGGCCAGGGAAAGCGGCGGGCCATCAGCAAGGAGGCCGCTCTGTGATGATTCCTGCCGGACCTGACGGCAAGCCATCAGCGCTGCCCGCTGCGGCTTGCGGCTACCCCGCCGTGACACCGATGGCGGCGCGCCATGGTGGCTGAGCCTGTCATCCGCGCCGAGCGGGCGGCATCATCATCCCAGGGGTTCGGCCTTCACTGCGACATTTCCGGCGAGGGCGCGGTCCTGCTCGGACTCCACGGCGGGCCCGGTGGCGACGGCAGCAGCTACATGCAGCCGCTACACCGTCTCGGCGGCGGCAGGCGCACCGTCGTGACCTTCGACCAGCTCGGCACCGGCCGCTCGGAAGTACCGCCCGAGGCCTACTGCTGGAGCATGGAGGCGGCGGTCGCCGATGTCGACGCCGTCCGCCGCCACGCCGGCGTCGGCCAGGTCGACCTGCTCGGGCACTCCTGGGGCGGCATGCTCGCCCTCCAATACACCCTCGACCACCCCGAGTGCGTCCGGCGGCTGGTGCTGTCCGGTACCGCGCCGAGCGTCGGCGCCGTGGTCACCGGCTTCATCAGCCAGCTGCTCAGCCTGCTTCCGCCCCGCGAGGCAGCGGCCGCGCTGACCGCGGACGCGCTCGGCGAGCACGACGATCCAGCCTTCCGCGCCGCTGTCAGCCGCTGGCTCGCCGCCTATGCCACCAACGACGACGAGCACGCCACCGCGGAACTTGTCCGCGAGGCACTTGAGCCCGGACCAGCCGGAGACGGCCTCTGGGGCGACCGGCTGTGGTTTTCGGTAGGCGCGCTGCGCGGCTGGGACGTCGAGGACCGGCTTGGCGAGATCGCGGCGCCGACACTAGTGATCCACGGGGGCCGCGACATGTCCTCGCGCGAGGTCAACCAGGCCATAGCAGAGAGGATCCCGGACTGCGAGTGGCTCACTCTGAACCGCAACGGCCACGGAATGTTCGATGAGCCGAACGTCGGCACCTACCTCGCCATCGTCGAGTCCTTCCTCGGCGGCTGGCCTTCCGCTGAAGAGGATCGCAGGGATGACGAACAGCACTGAGATCCGGATGCCCGCCAGCCAGATCATGTATGACCACATCGCACTGGGCACCGGCATGCCGCGGGACTTCTACCTCTCCGAGGAGCTCTACAGGCAGGAGATCGAAGTGATCTTCAACCGCAGCTGGCTCTATGCCGGTCACGAGTCCCAGCTCTCCCGGCCCGGCGACTACGTCACCGTGGAAAGCGGGCCGGAGAGCGTCATCGTCGCGCACACGGCGGAGGGCGGCCTGGCCGCGTTCCACAACGTCTGCCGCCACCGGGGTGCCCGCCTGGTGGACCCCGGCTGCGGCAGAGCCCGGCGCCTGGTATGTCCCTACCACCAGTGGGCCTACCGGATGGACGGCACGCTGCAGGGCGCGCCAAAAATGCCAGCCGGATTCGATCCCGTCCAGTACCCGCTGCCGCGAGTCAGCCTTGCCAGCTGGAACGGGCTGGTCTTCATCAACCTCGCCGGGCAGCCCGGTCCCGACCTGCCCGGCCTCCTCGGCGGCGGTGACCCGCTCTTCGCGCCGTTCGACCTCGGCGCCGCGAAGATTGCGCACACGGCCACCTACAGCGTCGCGGCCAACTGGAAGCTGGTCTGGGAAAACGCGCAGGAGTGCTACCACTGCGCTGCCAATCACCCCGAGTTCACCCGGGCATTCGACGTCTCCGCATCGAGCACAGCGGACTGGCAGGAGTGCGAAGTCCATCCAAGCGATGACCGCCGGGTCCAGCACACACGATTCCCGCTGAAACCAGGGGCTGTCTCGCTGACCGTGGACGGAACGCCTGCGTGCGGCAAGCCGATGGGCGAGTTCGCGCGCGGGCGACAGCCATACACCGCCGCGATCCATCTCAAGCCCACGTTCGCGCTGATCTGCTCCCCGGACTACGCCGTTGTCTTCTCCGACCAGCCTCTGGCCATCGACCGCACGCAGGTGACGATGACCTGGCTGGTCCGCAGTGACGCCGAGGCCGGCCAGGACTATGACCTGGCCAATCTGATCCGGGTCTGGGACCAGACCAATCTGCAGGACTGGGCCCTGTGCGAGCGCACCCAGCTCGGCGTCCGGTCGCTCTCCTTCATTCCAGGGCCGCTGTCGGGCGATGAGCCGTCGGTGGCTGGCTTCCACCAGGCTTACGCCGACATGCTGGCGTGCGCCGGCCTCTGACCGATCCGATAGTCGCAGGGAGAAACTGATGCTGGACCGCACCGAAGCCGATGTCGTGATCGCGGGCGGCGGGATACTCGGGATCTGCGCGGCGTATCACCTGCTCGACAGCGGGGCCCGCCGCGTTGTGGTGGTCGAGGCAGACACACCGGGGGCCGCGACTTCTGGTGCCGGTGCCGGGTTTGTCGGACTGTGGGCCGCCGGCTACGCGGACTTCTTCGCCGATGCCGGCCTCGAACTGGAGCAGTACGGCATCGATTTCTACCGGCGCCTCGCGGCCGAGGATCCCAGCATCGAGTGCCGATCCAATGGCAACCTCTTCCTCGGCACAACCGAGGAGGGCTGCCGTCTCTGGATCGACACCATCCTCCAGCACCCGCTGGCGCCCGCCGCAGTCCGGGCACTGACGGCCCCGGAGGTCACCGAGATCACCGGCGGGGTTATCGCGGCGGACACGGTCCTGCGGGGGGCCCTGCACCCCGGCGGCATCCAGGTCAGTGCCGGGCGGGCGACCCGCGCGCTGGCCCGGCGTGTCGCGGCCCGCGGCGCTGAGGTCCGCGCGCGGACCAGGCTTACCGGGCTGATCACCGCCGGAGGCCGGGTTGAGGGCGTGCAGACGGAAGGAGGCGACATCTACGCGCGGACCGTTGTGCTCGCTTGCGGAGCCTGGTGCAACGAGGTGCTCGCGGAGACCGGCTACCGCGCGCCGCTGCTGCGGATGATCGCGACCCGGGTGATCTCGCGGCCGTCCGGTGTGAGCGGGTCAATGCCCACAGTGATGGTGCCGGACCTGTTCGGCCTCTGGCTGCGCGAGCACCGGGGCGGACTGACCTGGGGCAACGGCGACGGATACAGCCCGCTCTTTGAGCTCGGCGGCTCTCTTGGCGCTGACGGCCAGCCCCGGCGCGAGGAGCTAGTCGAGCGCCTTGACGTCGCCCTGACGCCGAAGCTGCGCAAGCTCGTCCCCGCCCACGACACCTCCATCGGCTGGTGGCTGCAGGGAGTCCCGTGCATGACGCCGGACCGTCGCTTTCTCGCCGGGCCTGTGCCCGGCGTGAACGGGCTCTATCTCCTCGCCGGCGACAACGAGGCGGGCGTGACCCACGGCCCGGGCCTGGGGCGGCTGCTCGCTGAGGTGATCCTCACCGGCGGCAGCCAGTGGCTTGACCCGGCGCCTTACCGGCCCGACCGATTCCAGCCCGCTCAGTTCCCCACTGATGAGTCCGTCCTCGCCGCGATGCCATCTCGCCGGTAGGCGTCCCGGTCCCGCCGCGGGGCCCGGGAACTGGCTACCCCACTGGCCTGCCGAAGGAGCACTGATGTATTTCCCGCCAGAAGAATACGAGACCCGGTGGTCAAGGCTCTACGAAGAGATGCGCCGCCGGGGCTATCACACTGCCGTGATCTGGCAGCGCACGGGAGGAGGTTATGACCGGGCCGGCAATGTCTGGTACCTCGCTAACTATGCGTCCCATAACATAGGGCAGGAGCCTGCGGCCTCAGGTGTTGGGTGCGCTTTCGCTGCTCTGATCGCTCATAACGGGCGGGAACCTGAGCTTCATATCCTCCAGCCGGATTATTCGACGATGGAGGAGGTGGAGAGCCGTTATGTCGCTGTCGACCGCATCGCATGCCACGAGGACAATCTCGCCGTCGGCGTGGCGGCCAGGCTGAGGGAACTCGGTATTCAGGGACCCGTAGCCTATGACGGCGATGACTTCCTGCCCGCGCAGATGTACCGGGCACTACTCGCCCAGACGCCAGGCATCGAATGGGTTCCGGAGGATGACCTGGTGTTCGCGCTGCAAAATGACAAGAGCCCCCGCGAACTCGACGTTTACCGCGAGGCAGGGGAGATCTCGTCACAGGCGCTAACCGCGTTCACGCAGGCACTGATCCGCGGTGAGCGCCAGTCCGATGCCGCCGCCAGGGCAGCCGAGATCATCGTGCGCCACGGCGGGGGGTTCCAGCGTCTCGGATGCCATGCCGGCCCGCATGGCGACGATGCGCTGTGGGACTACCCTCTCTATGGCTACTCACGTGCGGCGCCGAAGACTGGAGAGCTCGTGCGGGCCTGGGTCATCGGCCCGATTCTGGAGGGCTACTGGCTCGACCCGGGCCGTAGCTCCGTCTGCGGCCTGCAGCCGTCGGCCGGCCAAAGACGGCTGCTCGAGGATGCGGCGCAGCTCACCACGGAAATAGCCGCCGCCATCAGGCCCGGCAGGACACCACGTGAACTCGGGGCGCTCGGCGACCGCCTGGTCCGCGACAGGGGCTATCAGGCCGATCCAGGGTGCTACGGCCATGGCCTGGCAACGTTCTGGCTGGGCCCGGTGATCCCGGCAGGCTCCGCGCTGCCTGCCGACGAAAACGACTCATTCTTCGGCCTCGACGTTCCCTTCCACGAAGGTCAGATAATTACCAGCGAGGTATTCCTGAGGGACCCTGGCGCCGGCCTAGCGGCCTTCGAGGACATTTTCATCGTCGGCGCGGACAAGAACGAACTGCTCACCACAACCCCGCTGATCTTCTGGTAGCTGTCGCGATGCCAGCCGACGGCCGTGAGGCCCCACCGCACGAACTGACTCGCTTCTCCGAGGAGTTCAATCAGCGCCTGCGCGGCCCGGTCCCTGGTCAGGTAGCCGGCGCGGCCGACCTGACCGTTTCGCCCGACGGCACGGCGGTCGCCTTTACCGCGGCGATCGCCGGGAGCGGTCACGCCGGCCCGTCGCGGCGGGTTGCGGTGCTGCGCCTGGCGACTGCGGAGCTGATCGTGCACGATGCCGCCGGCTGCGAGACCTACCGGCCCAGCTGGTCCCGCGCCGGTGACCGGCTGGCGTGGATAGCCGAAGACGACCAGGGGACAAGGGCAGAGGTCGGCGCTCCTGGTCGGGCGCTTCGCGCGGAAACCGCCTTCAGGCTTCCGGGCACCGCCGAATACCTGCAGTGGTCCCGCGACGACGGCTCGCTGCTGCTCGGGATCGCCGAGGCCGGAGCTGACCGGTCAGACGTGCACGGATCCGGGCGACTTCCCCGTGCCACGCCTCAGCAGAGCTGGGAACCGGAGGTGATTACCGGCAAGGAGGTCACCGGGAACAGGCGGGCCTGGATTCTCGATCTGGGGAGCCGCCGGATATCGCAGGTCTCCCCAGACAGCCTCACTGTGTGGCAGGCGGCATGGACCGGGCCACGCGCGCTGATTTGCGTCGTCTCCGACGGGCCGAGCGAATCGGACTGGTACCAGAGTCAGCTTGTACTCATCGACACGGCCTCCGGCGCGGTGACGCCGTTGTACAAATCCGGCGGTCAGCTCGGCCAGCCAGCCGCGGCGCCGGCAGGCTGGCCGCTATCGGTGCTGGCCGGGGCGATGAGCGATCGCGGGCTCTACGCGGGCCAGCTCATCGTGCTCCCGGGGCCGGGAGCTGCGCCTCAGGTCCTGGATACCGCCGGCGCCGACGTGACCGACCACCACTGGCTCGACAGCCACCAGGTGATCTTCGCCGGCCTGCGAGGGCTGGATACCGTTATCGGCATACATGCCCTGGGCACCAATACGACCCGCGTCATCTGGCAGAGCCCGCTGACCTGCGGCGACCTGCTACCGCAGTTCGATTCAGCCGCCGAAACCGTCGCAGCCGTGGTCCACAGCTATGACCGCCCCCCTGCGATCGCCCGGATCAGCGGCGGCACCACCGAGGTAATCCTCGACTTCGCGCATTCCGGCACCGAGGCCCTATCCCGCGACGCCGGATCGCTGGAAGCTATCAGCTGGCAATCAGCCGACTCACGGACCATCAACGGGCTGCTGGCCGTGCCCGACCGCCCCGCGCCGTACCCGCTGGTCGTCCACGTCCACGGCGGGCCCGTATGGGCCTGGCGCAGTGCCTGGTCCATGCACTACCCCTTCACTCCGCTGCTCGTCAGCCGCGGATACGCGGTCTTGCACGTAAACCACTGCTGCAGCCTGGGCAAGGGCCAGGAGTTTATCCGGCTCGGCCTGCACGACATGGGCGGCGCCGACGCGGCGGACCTGCTCACCGGCATCGACTACCTCGTCGGCACCGGGCGGGCCGATCCCGCGCGGCTGGGCATTCTCGGCAACAGCTACGGCGGGTTCATGGCCGCGTGGCTGGCCGCTACCACGGACCGGTTCGCCGCCGCGGTCGCGCGGTCGCCGGTCACCGACTGGATCAGCCAGCACTACACCTCGAACCTGCCCGGCTTCGACCGCGCGTGCTTCAGCGGTGATCCGCTCGACCCGGCCTCGCGCCACCGCGGCCGGAGCCCGCTGTATCTCGCCGGCCAGGTACGCACGCCGCTGCTCCTCGTGGCGGGCGCGCTGGACCTCGCCACCCCGCCCCAGCAGGCCGCCATGTTCCACCGCGCGCTCGCCGAGCACGGGCGCGACAGCACGCTGGTGATCTACCCCGAGGAAGGCCACGGGACTCGGCAGCACGCAGCGACCGTCGACCTTTGCGCTCGCATCCTGGAGTTTCTCGAGCGCCACATGCCCCCGGACCCATGAGCTCAGCCCCTGCCGGCACCGCCGCTGGCCCGATGCCCGCGGGTCCGCACGATCACCGATGGGCCGACGAATGCAGACTGGGAACGTGAGCGAACTGCAGTCACTCACCGACCGGCTTGGTGAACGGCTATCACTGTCCGTCGCGATCGACGACCCGCAAATGCGGCTGCTCTCGTACAGCCCGCACTACGGAGCCGTCGACGAGCAGCGGCTTGCCTCGATCCTGCACCGGAAGGCCAACCCGGAAGCGATCGAATGGGCATTCCGTCACGGGGCCCAGAAAGCCATGGAATGGTTCCGCCTCCCTGCCAACACCGATCTCGGGATGCTGAGCCGTCTCTGCGTTCCCATCCGGTCCCACGACCTGCATCTCGGCTATCTATGGCTCATCGACCGCAACGAGTCACTGACGCGCGAGCAGATCGCCCTGGCTGAACAGGCAGCCGACGAGGCGGCGCTCATCCTCTACCACGAGGGCCTCATCCGCGACCTCCAGCAAGCCCGCGAGCGCGAACTGCTGCGCGACCTTCTTGACCCGGATGCCGAGGTTCGCGCAAACGCTGTCACCGGCCTGGCCGAAGAGAACCTGATCGAGACCGACCGTCCCCTCCGCGTCCTCACCTTGGACACCACCGGCCCCCCAGACCGGGCCAGCCGCGGCACGGCTGCCGAGCTCGCGCTCGCCCTCGCTCGGCGCCTTATGCCGAGCAGGCGCAGTCTCCACCTCATCCGCCCCGACCACGCCATCCTCGTCATCGTCGTGGACGGCAACCGCCGTCCGGCCGAGCTCGCGGCGCGCATCAAAGCCGAGTACCTCAAGGCATTTCCGAAAAACCACATCAGCGGCCCACGAATCGGCATCGGAACCGAGGTTGCCAGGCTCGCTGACGCCTACCTCTCCTACCGCGAGGCACAGCACGCCGTGAGAATAGGCCGTGCGCTCGGGATGGACGGCATCACGGAGTGGTCCGACCTCGGCATCTACCGCTTCATCGCCGAGCTGCCGCTCGACAAGATCAGGATGGAAACCGTCCACCCAGCTCTCGCCAGGATCCGGGACCGCGACGCCTCAGGTGAGCTGCTGGACACCCTTGAGACCTATCTCGACCTCGCCGGGGATATCAAGGCGGCATCCGAGCAGCTTGCTCTTCACCGGACGACGCTCTACAACCGGCTCGCAAAGATCGAAAAACTCGGCGGGGTCGACCTGAGCCACGGCACGGAACGGCTCGCGCTGCACCTCGGCTTGAAGATAGCGCACCTTTCAGGCGATTCCTTGCAAAGCTAATTCTGAGCGACCGCCACATGGGCCGCCTAGCGTGCTGAGCCCGCCGGTTCGGGCTTCGTCCAGCGATCGTGGCCAACGAGGCAGCCTCACCCGGAGGCGGTGCCTTCGGCGCCCGGCTGGCCGGGTTCGGCCTGAGCAGTGTGATGCCCTGTGATTCTCCCGCTTCGCCACGAACCTCCCGACTCGGACTCCTGCTCCTCTGGCCACAGGCTCACGGCACGTCCGGCGGCCGCGCGGATCGCGGCACCGTCCAGCTCGGCCCGGGACTCGGCGATGCCGTGATGCCGCCAGGAAGCGACCAAGGCAACCAGTCCAGGGGGCGGCAGCGGGTGAACCCAGAAGTCCCAGTCGGAGCCGCGGCTCCCGCCGCCTCCGCCGCCCTGCTGCAAGAGCAGCCGCCCGTCGTCGTCGTGGTCAGTCGGCCGCCAGTGCCCGCCGGTGGTCGCCGCGCGGCGGCCATCGGGATACAAGATGCCGAGCCGCAACTGGCTGCCGTCGCCCTCGGGGCCAGGCCGAGGCCGTTGGAAGACATCGGAATGCCCCGGCCAGCTGGTCTCATCCTCGCGGCGCAGCCGGACATGGACGGTGAACTCAAACCCATTCGGGTAAGCGCGGACACTGCCTACCGCAACAGCCACCTCGTCAGTGCGGATCAGCACCGCCTCGCCTGGGGCCGAACCAGGGATCACCGCCTCCGGACGCATCCAGGCCGGCCGGCGCCGCCGGACAGGATCAGGTGGTGGTGGCGGCTGCGGGATCGAATCAAAAAAGCTCATGCCAACAGACTGACACCGGCTCAGTTCAGCGCGAGCCCGCTGTTCCAGCAAATCGAGAGGGACGGCGCCATATGGCGCCGTCCCGCTGTCTGCTCCTGACGTGTCGTCCTGCTAGAGCAGCACGAGTTCCCGTGCGTCGTCGGTCTGGGTCGAGTCCTGGGAAGGGATCGTGACTGGCTGCGATGCCATGAACTCGCGTACCTCCTGGCGCTGCCAGATGACACCCACAACTGTGATAGCCATCGTCCAGACAACGGCTATACCGACCGTGACAGCGACAGCGATGAGGCTCTGGCTACTGAACAACATTGGCGGTCTCCTTCTGCGTTTCCTGTCCACCAGAATCTGCACACCATGTCGACTGAGTCAACCGGTAAGACTGATCGGCGCCGGTGGCGGCGAATCCAAACACCTTGCGGGTCTAAGACTGCATCGGGCAGCCGACGCGGCTGTGGCGGTGCCGATCGACCGGCCTGGGTCGCATTGACAACCACGCCCTGGGCAGCGTCCTTGCCATCGCCCGTGAGGGCACCCGGGTCATCGCCTCGGCCTCCGGCAGCAAGTCCGCCTCCCGCAGGCTCGCTTCTGCGGGCCGACCACGAAGATGATGTTGGCGGCCCCGAGGCGTGGATTCTTGGAAGGCCCTATGGGCCGGCGGGATTGAGGCGGCAGCGCCGTGCAGCGGGACTGGCCCGGACTCAGCTGGAGCCTGCGGTGTTCCGGCGAGACTCGTCTTCGCTGTACGCGCACGTTCTTTTAGGCCGTTGCTCATTGGTTCAACGCGTGTCGGCGCTGCCGCATCGCTACCGAAGTCAACATGCGTTTTCGCTCATGCGAACCGGCACTGTGGCAGCGAATCGGCTATTTATTCGAAATAGCGCTGCTAGCTGCGCCCCCAGCAGGATTCGAAGCTGCGCACACGGCTCCGGAGGCCGTGTGCGCAGGAGTAGTCGCACCTAGGCTGACCTGCGCAAACGGCCGCCCGGGCTCGCTTCGCCGAGCAGTTCTATCGCAGTTCTCTCGCGGACTCCGGAGCGCCTGAGCTCATCTGAGTGGTAGCCGCTGCTGGGGGCGCCAGCCGCCGACCGTCTCCGCGCCGGCCGGTCCGTGATCTTGTCCAGCTGAATCCGATAGCGTCTGGCTGGCGAATAGGTGCCCGGCGATCCGTAGGTGGTGGCATTGGCGGTACCCCTGTGGGCGCCGCCAGGCGACAATGGGCAGTCGGCGCTACCTCGTGACTCTCGCGCTCTCACCGTGGCGGGTCACGGCGTCAGACTAGCTATGGTGCGCTGCCCCCTGGCCGCTGCAGCCCCATCGAAGATCATCAGGACTCTCGCCGACGACGCTTCGAGGAGATCCCCAGTGTGCGTGGGCCGCCGGGTGGCGGCGATGAGGGTGACGGTGGGTGCCCGGCGGAGCTGCTCGACGGAATCGGCATAAGCCAGGGCGACGACGTGATCGGCGATCTCGGCGGATTCGTCAATGATGATGATCAGGGCCGTCGGCGCCGAGACAGTTCCCAGGTGCGCTTGCCGCGGCTAGCGAGATGACCGGCGCGCGCCTGGACGATTGCAGGTCGGCGAGCAGGGAACATGCTTGCCCGGGTGTGGTGGCGAGCCGATCGACGCAGGCGGTCCAGGGCTGCAGTTCCATATCCACTGTCGAACCGCGGTACCGTCAGCGCCCTGTCCCCGATCTCGCGCCAGAACCTCAGCAGACCACCGCGGCACGCAGAGCCGGACCTCACGGCAGTGCGCTCGCCGCCCTCAGGATCAGTTGCGACGATCATGATCAGGTTATGGCGCTCGAGCTAGCCATAACTCCGTGCCAGAAGTCACCGTCGCGGCTACTCATTCCTTCCAGTCCGCACCGGGCCTACCGTTGGGCTAACCAGCACATAGGTCCCCATCTGACCCGTGTAGCCGACGATGGCCACGGCCAGGCCGGCGCGGAAGGAGCAGTCATGAAGCTCACGTTCGGCACAGGCGTTCTCGGCGGCCTGGTGGCAGGAATCGCGTTACTGACCGCAACCAGCGCCCTAGCCGGCACGGGGCCGGGCGCGGTGTTCAACCTGGGCAGGACCAATACAGTCAATCGCACGACCGGGCTGACCGGCTCGGACCGGAAAGCCATGCTGTATGTGACCAATTCCGGCTCAGGCCCCGCGGTCAGTCTGCACGTCGCCGACAGCAAGGCCCCGCTCGCCGTCAACTCAAGGACCCAGGTCGCCAACCTCAACGCCAGCCTGCTCGGCGGCCTGCCGGCCAGCGACTTCATGCAGGGCGCCGGCCAGACCCGCGCCTACGGATTCACCCTGGCCGACAGCGAGTCCAGGGAACTGCTAGTCATTCCCGGCTTCGGGAAACTCGTCGCCGATTGCGATACACCGGAGGATGTCGCAGAAGTCCTGTACTTCAACGGCCCCCAGGCCATCGATGCGTTCAACAACATACTCGGCCTCGACAGCACGGCGCAGGTCGGGAACTTCTCCGTGCCGGCAGGCCACAGCGAGGAGATCGCCGAAGCCGCCGGTGAATTGACGGGCGAGTGGTCGCAGCTGATTCTCCGGTACCAGACCGGCTCCGGGTCCAAGACCGCCGAACATGTCGCCACGGTAACTATCGGCGTCGACTACACCATAAGCACGTTCACGTGTGACTTCGATGCCACCATGACAGCCGCACCCGGCTACACAAGCCCGTGACACGCTCAAAGAAGGGCCCGCGGAGGCAGCCCGGTGAACCAGGCGGCGGTGAACTGGGCTGTCAGCCAGATCGCCAGCACCGCTTGACTTCAATCGCTGTCTGGTCCCGAAGGCGACGCCGCCGAAGCCAGGAGTGACTGATGACTCATGAGCCGGCGTCTGAGTCCGGGCATGCCCGCAGGCGATGTCGGGGTCGGCGACCCGGTAGTGGCTGATGATCCGCACGGCGACCCGCAGCAGGTGGCAGATGTAGGGCTCGCGCTGCCGGCGGTCTGTGGCGTGCAGGCGCGACGCGAGCTCCAGAGCCTGCTCGACCTGTTCGCGGCTTCCGCGCGGAAGACTGGCGATTTCCGCGGCAAGCCTCTCCCGACCTGCCTGCCGAACTGGAAGGGCACGTCACGGCGCTCCAGGCGAGCCCGGCGGCTGCGCCGATGTTCGGTGAGGGCTGGCAGGTACGCATGGTGGACCGGCTAGGAGGCGTCGAGTCGTGCGGCGCCCCCTGCGAATGCCAGGGAGCGCCGCCGACGCGACATGGAGGCCTATGACCGATGCGCTCCTGATTCGCGCACGGCGCCTTACCGGCTTCGGAACTCTATTTAGGAGGCCCGGCGCAAAGGTCGTCGGCGGCAGGCTCAGCTCCTGGGATGGGTGCCGAATCGCTATCGCGAAGAGCGCCAATCAGCCGGATTCAGCGAGACTTAGCGGGACCGTGGCCCAGTACCGAGTCTCAGCATTACCGCAGGTCAGTAATTATTTGCGCAGGCCATCGATACGCGCCCCCAGCAGGATTCGAACCTGCGCACACGGCTCCGGAGGCCGTTGCTCTATCCCCTGAGCTATGGGGGCTGGCGCTGCCCGGCCAGCAGGGTTCACAAGCTGGGCCGGAGCAAGAGTACCAGTCATAAGTATCGCCGGACACGACGGCGATCTGCGCACGCGCCTGCGCGCGAGCAGATAGCCTCACGCCCGTGACGCAGGGACTCGGACGCGTGCTGGTTGTCGATGATGACGAGGTCATCCGGCAGCTGATCGCGGTCAACCTCACCCTGGAGGGGTTCGAGGTCGTCACCGCCGTCGACGGC
>DATHPF010000197.1:0-13281 GCA_035484155.1 Streptosporangiaceae bacterium | reverse complement strand
CCGGTGCCCGGCGTGCGCCGACGCTCCCACCACAATCGCGTCTGCGCGGACCTCGTCGGCGACGCGGCAGATCTCGGTGTACGGGTCCCCACGCGCCGCCCTGAAAGTGATCGAGATGCCCAGTTCCGACGCGATCGTGTCGGCCCGTCGTTGCATGTCCTCGGCGCTGGCGCGGAACGCCTCCTCCTTAGCGACGGTCAGCGCCGCACCGCTGGGACCGGCCGCGCCGAACGTGGCCACCGGGGCCACGAATACCGCGATGATCCGCGCATGCTGGCGGCGCGCCAGGCCTGCCGCATACCAGCCAGCCCGGCTGGACGTCGTGGAGTCGTCGACGCCGACCAGGATGACCGATGGCCCGTCGGTGCCAAGCTCAAAGCTGCCGTCCTCGGGCGGCTTCACGACGTCTCACCGGTGTCCATACTCCCGCAGTCTAGGACGACCGGACCGTGGCCGCCCTGACATGATCGGCACGTGACCCGCGCCGGACAGCCCGACTCAGTCGCGCTCCGGCGCCTGCTCCGCGCCGTTGATCCGGACCTGACCCTCGTCCACGCGCATGCCCTGGAAGGCGGCGTATCAGCGCAGGTCACGCGCATTGACGCAGTGCTGCCGGACGGCACCGCGGACACGCTGGTGCTGCGCCAGTACGGCGCGGCCAACCTGCGCACCGATCCGCTCACCGCCTCGCACGAATACCACCTGCTCACCCGGCTGCGCGCGGCCGGGCTACCGGTGCCGCGCCCGCGCTACGCCGACGAGTCGCGCGCGATCCTGCCCGCTCCCCTGCTCGTCACCGAATTCGTCGAAGGCATCGCGGTGACCGGCCCCGCGCAGCTCAGCCAGCCCCGCGCGGCCTTCACCGGACAGCTCGCCGCCACTTTGGCAAGCATTCACCAGGCCGGCATCTCGGCCGTCGATCTCCCGCATCTGACCGATATCCGCGGCATTGCCACCACCAAGATAGGAACGTGGCCGTCGTCACTCGATGAAGCTCTCGACGAGGCGGCCGTCCGCGCAGCGCTGACTCGCGTCTGGCCACCGCCGCAGGTCAATCAGCCCGTCCTGCTGCACGGGGACTACTGGCCCGGCAACACGCTCTGGCACGACGGGACACTCGTGGGTGTCATCGACTGGGAGGACGCGGTGCTCGGCGACCCGGTGGCCGACGTCGCGAACGCCCGGATGGAGCTCACCATGCTCTTCAGTGCCGCGGCCGCCAGGGATTTCACCTGCCAGTATGGCGAGCTGATGCCATCGGTGGACCTGACCGCGCTACCGCACTGGGATCTATACGCGGCCTTGCGTCACGCAGGTCGGATGACGGAGTGGGGCCTGACCCCGGCCGACCTGGCGCGTCTTCAGGCGGGGCATCGCGAATTCACCGCGGCTGCGCTCGCGCGGCTTCCGTCTCGTGCCGCCAGCGTCCAGAATGACCTGGTACCTGACGCCGATGAACGGTCAGCCCTCGACCGCCAGGAGGACGAGTCAACCCCGTGAGCTCCTCTACGCCGGAGTACCCGGCGGCGCGAAACCCAGTTCCGCTGCCCGCCTGGCGGGTGCTGGATATGTCGCAGGCAATCTCCGGCCCCTACGCGGGCCGGATCCTCAGCGACCTTGGCGCCGACGTGGTCCGGGTCGAGGGCCCGCGCACGGATATCACCGATCTGTTCGGCGTCGTCACGGACGGTCGGGCCGGCATGTATGCCCAGATGAACGCCGGGAAGCGCAGCGTCGGCGTCGACCTGTCCGTGGCTGGCGCTGCCGACCTCGTGCGCGAGCTCGCGGCGCAGGCTGACGTGCTCATCGAGAACTTCCGGCCGGGCGTCATGGACCGGCTCGGGCTCGGCTACGACCAGCTGGCCGCCGAAAACTCTCGGCTGATCATGCTGTCGGTCTCCGGCTTCGGCGCGACCGGCCCGGACGCCGGAAGGCGTGCGCTCGCCCCGGTCATCCATGCCGAGTCCGGCCTGCTCGCGCGGCAGGCTGAGCTGGACGGGCGCGAGCCGTCGGATCTGCCGGTTGCGCTGGCCGACACCGTGACCGGCCTGCACGCGGCCATTGCGGTGCTGGCCGCGCTGCATCAGCGCAACGTCACCGGCCGCGGCCAGCACATCGGGCTCAGCATGCTCGCAGCGGTCGCAGCCAGCGACGATCACGCGCACGCTGCCATCGACGGCAGCCCCGAGCCCTACACCTCGCGCGGCACGATCTGGCAGGCGCCTGGCGGGCCGCTGCTGATCGCGGCGCCGCCGAAGCACGCCTGGGTCATGCTCGCGCGCCAAGGGCTGATCGAAGATCCTGCTCCGCCCGGCTGCGACCTCGATACCAAGGTGGCGCTGCGCCAGCAGGCCATCCAGGACTGGATGACCGGGTTTGTGGACCGGACGAGTCTCATCGCCGCGCTGGAGGGCGCCGGGATCGCGTGGGCTGAGCTGGCCGATAGCGCGGACGTCTTCGCCGCCGGGGCCCACTCGGCCAGCGTGCCAGGCAGTGATCGCCGGGTCGTCGCGCTCCCTTACGAGTTCTCCGCCGCGTCCGCAGCCGTGCAGCGCGGCGTAGCCCGGCGCGGCGCGCACAACACCGAAGCGCTGGCCGACTGGCTGGGCCTCGACGCGAACGCGGTCGCCACCATGACCGCCGCCGGAGTCCTCATCGCCGACTGACCGCCGACCCGACCGGTCTACCGTGGACCCAGCGACTGGGACTAGCAGACAACGCGAGGACGTGCATGGAATCTGTGGTGGGTGGCTATGCCACCGAGTTCGAGGTGACCGGTGCGGGCCAGCCGGTCCTGCTCTTGCACGGATTCCCTGACAGCGGGAACCTGTGGCGGCATCAGGTGCCCGTGCTCGCGGTCGCCGGCTACCAGCTGATCGTGCCGGACTTGCGCGGTTACGGACACTCGGCCAAGCCGGCTGACGTCGACGCATACGGCCTGTTTCACCTCGCCGGTGATGTCATCGGGATACTCGACCAGCTCGGCATCGACCGCGCGCACGTCGTGGGCCACGACTGGGGCGCGGCGCTGAGCTGGCTGCTGGCCGCGTTTCAGCCCGACCGCGTCGACCATCTGGTGGCGCTGTCGGTAGGCCACCCGGCGGCGTTCGCTGCGGCCGGCCTGTCACAGCGAGAGAAGTCGTGGTACATGCTGCTCTTCCAGTTCCCGGGCGTGGCGGAGCGGTGGCTCAGCGACGACGACTGGGCTAACTTCCGCGCCTGGTCACAGCACCCTGACGCGGACGCGGCGATCGCCGAGCTGGAAGCAGGCGAGTCACTGACCCCTGCGCTGAACTGGTACCGGGCCAACGTCCCGCCGGAATCGCTGATCGGGCCGCGACTGGAGCTGCCGCCGGTGCAGGCGCCGACCATGGGCATCTGGAGCGATGGCGACCGGTTCCTTACCGAGGCGCAGATGACAGGCTCGCAAGAGTACGTGCAGGGCTCGTGGCGATACGAGCGACTCGAAGGCCCAGGCCACTGGTTGCAGCTAGAAGCACCGGTGGTGGTCTCCGAATTGCTGACGGACTTCCTGCCGGCCTGAGCGCGCATCCGTTTCCGGCGCAGGCCGACGTCAAGTCAGCGTCAGCCTGGTACCGGATGCCACCGGACGATCCGGAAGCCGTGCCTGACGGCGGTCTCCAGCCCGTCCCGGTCGAAGTGCCCATCAGCGTCGCGCGCGACACCGATGAAGCCGGCCGCACGGGGATTGCCGGCTGTCAGCGTGGTGAGCAGCTTCTCGACCTCGGCCGGCTCACTGATGAGCTCTGGAACAGCCATGATGTCCTGGCCGCGTAGCCTGATCCGGACCGGCATCTCGGGCCGGAGGTTGAGCTTCCACTTCCCGCCGCCTGGGGTCAGCAGCGTGTCGCCGTCACGGACGTAGCTAATCGGCTGGCGGTAGAGCTTGCCGGTCTTGCGGCCCCGGATGAAGGCGAGCATCAGGCTGCCGCCAAGCGGCGTCGCGAACGGCAGACCGAGCACGACGCGCATCGGCACGTTGACGACACGGAACGCGCGGGCCTGGAGCCGCCGGCCGATCGGGGGCTTGGGGTTTGCAGGCATGGCTTGATCTCCGTTGGTTATGGCGGGCCATCGATCGGTTGTGGCGGGCCCTCTATCGGTTATGGCGGGCCCTCTATCGGTTATGGCGGGCACCCCCTCGGCGGGCGTCGCTTCGGCGCCAGCATGCGCCAGTTCGGGCTCGCCAGGATCGGTCATGGGGTGCGCTCGGCGAGACCCGCCCAGGGTGCACCGGCGACGTCCGCGCCCGCATTGGCCGCGAGGCGGCCGAGCAGATCGTCGAGGGTCGTTGCGTCCTCGTCGGTGATGCCGCGGCGCAACTGCCGGTCAAAAGCCATCGCAGCGCCGCGCAGCCGCACGAACGCCTCCTCGCCCGCCTCGGTCAGCGCCACGACGTGTACGCGCCGGTTGGCCGGGTCCCGCTGTCGCGTGACCAGGCCGCTCGCTTCCATGGCGTTGAGGTGGTGGGTCAGGGTCGCCTCGCGGATGCCCATGGCTTCGGCAAGCTCGCGCTGATTGGCCAGGCTCCGCGTCTTCAGGTTCAGGACCACCAGCCAGACCGGCAGCGAACCGCCCGCCGCAGCGAGCGCTTCGTCAAATGCACGGCTGACCGCACGTGAAACCTGCGTCAGGTGGAGGCCGATGGGGGTCACTGCTGGTCGCATGCGATCAAGGCTAGCACAACTCATTGACATCTAATGCTTTGACTTCAAAGTGTTGGATGTCTATGCTTTGTGCCTCAGCTCAGCAGATCGGCGCATCAGTCGGTGTCGCATCACCGCTCGCGTACGGCCTCGCGAAGGACCGCGCACAGCCGGGCGACCGCGGCGCTGAAGGCGTGTCCCGGCGGGGTCGCGTAGCCCACGATTACAGCCGGGCCAAGGTTCTGCTCGCCGCCCTGGCAGCTGCCAAGCCCGTGGATCGCGAGCCCGCGGCCCGCGGCGCGTGTCACGATGTCGTCCTCCGTCAGGCCAGCCGGGAGGCGAACGAGCACGTGCAGGCCTGCCGCGATGCCGGTCACCTCGACAGCGGGCACCTCGCGGGCGAGCGCGCTGACAAGCCGGTCCCGGCGCTGCCGGTAGGTGAGCCTGGCTCGCCGGACCTGCCGGTCGTAGCTTCCGGAGCTGATGAACTCGGCTAGCGTCAGCTGATCGAGGCTGCTGCTCAGCCGGCCCGCCGCCAGCTTGCGCGTGGCTACCTCAGCGGCCAGATCGCCGGGCAGGGCGAGCCAGCCAAGCCGCAGGCCAGGGACCAGGCTCTTGCTTGCCGTGCCGGCGTAGACGACACGCTCGGGCGCGAGCGCCTGCAGCGCGCCGACGGCCTGCCGGTCATACCGGAACTCGCCGTCGTAGTCGTCCTCGATCACCAGTCCCCCGGTGTGCTCGGCCCAGTCAGCGACCTGTCGGCGCCGCGCCGGGGCGAGCGCAACGCCCAGCGGAAACTGATGCGCCGGCGTCAGCAGCACGGCGCCGACACGGGTACGGGCGTTGGCCGGGTACGCCAGCGCCCCCACGTCGGCGCCCCGGTCGTCGACGGGCAGCGACATCAGCCGCAGCCCGGCAGCCGCCGCGATTTGCCGGTGCCCGGGGTGCCCGTACGCCTCGACGGCAAGCGAGTGGGCGCCGCGGGCGCGCAGTGTCTCGCTGAGCAGCTCGAGCCCTTGCGCAAACCCGGCGCACACGATGATCCGGTCCGGCGTAGTGATGACACCGCGGGCACGCGCGACGTACTCAGCGATCGCCACGCGCAGGACCTCCAGGCCCCTCGGGTCGGCGTAGCCGAGATCGCGGGCCGGCGCGCCTGCCAGCGCCCGCCGCGCCGCCGTGAGCCAGGCCGGGCCTGGGAACAGGGTGAGATCGGGCGCGCCGGGCCGCAGGTCATAGCGAGCACCGCGACCGGCGCGGTGAGCCGTCGGCGACGTACGCGACGGCGGCGGCCCGGCGCGCTCGGCGACCCACGTGCCGGAGCCATGCCGCGCTGCCAGCCAGCCCTCGGCGACAAGCTGGCCGTAGGCCTCGGCGACGGTGTTGCGGGCGATACCCAGATCCAGTGCGAGCGCCCGAGACGAGGGCAGCGCCATCCCGGGCGCCAGCCTCCCGCTGCGGACCGCGGCGCGCAGCGCGACCTCGAGCGCGGCCCTTGGCCGGGTGCCAGACACCTCGAGGTGAAGGTCGAGACTGGCGGAAGTGGACCACGTTCCTTGCATGGAATTGGATCTTAATCCTGCGCCTCTTGAGACGTTAGCGTTAGATCACCACACAGCAACGAGGAGATCGCAGATGACCACGCAGACCATCCCGGCCAGGCTTGACTTCGATGCGCACGCGGCGGGTTTCGCCCGCGCGATGTCGCATCTGGACCAGGCCGCGACGAAGGAACTCGACAAGGTCGACTTCGACGTCCGGCTGCGGGAGCTGGTACGGATCCGCGCGTCGCAGCTCAACGGGTGCGCGTACTGCATCGACATGCACACCAAGGACGCGCGGGCGGCCGGCGAGACCGAGCAGCGGATCTACGCGCTCGCCGCCTGGCGGGAGACGCCATTCTTCACAAACCGGGAACGGGCTGCGCTCGCCCTCACTGAATCCATCACGCTGATGCCGCAGACGCACGTGCCGGATGCCGACTTCGCGCTGGCTGCGCGAGAGTACAGCGAGGCCGAGCTCGGTGCGCTGATCAGCCTGATCGTGACGATCAACGCCTGGAACGCGATCGGCGTCAGCACCCACGCTTGGCTGCCGGGTTCCTACCAGCCGTGACCACCGGCGCCCGTCGGCTGCGCGCCATGCACGCAGGCCCGCAGCCGCTGATCCTGCCGAACGTCTGGGATCCGGTGAGCGCACGCTCGTTTGCCGAGGCAGGGTTCGCCGCGGTGGCGACCTCGAGCTCGGCCATAGCCGCCACGCTGGGTTACGTGGACGGCCAGACCCCGGCCGATGAGATGTTCGCTGCCATCGCGCGGATCGCGGCGAGCGTCAGCGTGCCCGTGACGGCCGACATCGAGGCCGGCTACGGCCTGCCGCCTGCCGAGCTCGTGCGCAGGCTGGCCGATTGCGGCGTCGCGGGCTGCAACCTCGAGGATTCCGATCCGGTCACGCGGACGCTGATTGACCCCGTCAGGCACGCCGAGTTCCTGGCCGCCGTCCGCGCCGAGGCCGGCCTGGACCTGGTGATCAACGCGCGGGTCGATGTCTACCTGCGGCCGATCGCGGCCGGAGCGGCCGACGGCGCCGGCGCTGGTGACGGCGCCGGCGGCGCGGATGACGGTGACCCGGTCACAGCCGCCGCGGTAGCGCGGGCCGGCGCGTACCTCGCCGCGGGAGCCGACTGCACCTACCCGATCCTGGCGCCGCCGGAGGCGCTGCCAGAGCTCGTGCGGCGCATCAGCGGGCCGGTCAATGTGCTGTACACGGCGCGCGGGCCGAGCCTTGCCCAGCTCGCCGCGCTGGGTGTCGCCAGGATCACCTTTGGTGGCGGCCTGCACGCCCGGGCGGCCGGACTGGTGCGGGACATGGCCAGCGAGCTAGCCGCCGAGGCAGCCGCTAGCCGCTCCGACGGCTGACGGCACACGGCGCGTGCCTCCTGGCCAACCGCCATTGGGCGTCAGGTTGGCCTTCCTGCCCAATGTGGGGCAGCAAAGCCAACCTCGCGCCCTATGGGCTCGTTGAATCCGCTGCCGGGAGTTAGTCCCAGCGCAGCGGGAGCGATTCGACCCCGTAAATCCCCTCGACCCCGCCGAGAACGGCCGGCCCGTCCGCAGTCAGGCCCGGCATCCGGGGTGCGAGGAAGGCGAGCGCTTCCTCGAGCTCGGCCCTGGCCAGGTTCGCGCCCAGGCAGAAGTGCGGGCCGGCGCCGAAGGTCAGCAGCCGGCCGTCCCGCGCCGCGGTGATGTCGAACTCCTCGCCGCCGGGCTGCTCCCGGTTGCCGCGCTCGGCGCAGACGGCGACGATCGTGCCAGCCGGGAACTGCACTCCGCGGTGCTCGATAGCCTCCAGGCAGATCCGGGCGGTGAACGGCGTGATCGGCTCGGCGCGCAGCACCTCCTCGACGGCCCGGCTGGTCAGCGCGGGTTCGGCGCGCAGCGCATCCCATTGCCGCGGATTGGCGGCGAAGAGCCTCAGCGCGTGTGACAGCTGCGCTTGGGTGGTGTCGATCCCGCCGGCGATGACGTTCAGGACGAGGTTGACGCACTCGGCATGCGACAGCCGGTCGCCAGCTTCCTCCGCCGTCAGCAGCGCGGTCAGCAGATCATCGCCGGGTTGCGCCGCGCGGCGGGTCAGCAGGTCCTCCACGTAGTCGTAGACCTCGGCCGCGGCCTGCTCCAGTTGCGGTACCTGGGTACTGAGCGCCTGGATGTCGAACTGCCGCTGGACCAGGCTGGACCAGTCCTGGAGCCGGGATGCGTCTGCTTCAGGCGCGCCGAGGACGGCCGCGATCGTGAGCGCCGGGTAGGGCTTGGCGACCGCGGCGACGAACTCGCAGGCGTGAGCGCCATCGAGCCCGGACCACAGCCGTCCGAGGAACGCGCGCATGGCGGGCCGCCACCGATCCGCCGCGCGCGGCGTGAATGCCCCGCCCACGAGCGCCCGTAGCCTGCGGTGGCGCTCGCCCTGCTGGTTGAGGATGTTCGCGTCGATCTGCTCGCGCAAGCGGCCGCTCGTCACGCCGAACAAGTCGGCAATCTCCCGGCCGGGGAACGCGGTCGCGCGCGACCGCAAGAAGAACTCGGCCGACTCCCGGTCTAGCACGACAAGCGCCAGCGGCGAAACGGCCAGCCAGCCGAACTCGCCCTCGCGGGGCAGGATCGCCAGCTGCCGGTGGTAGGTGTCACCGGACAGGGTTCCGCTGGTCAGGTCGATCTCCGGCAGGTCAAGATCGGTCACGACGGTCATGCAGACCACGTTCTCGTGTGCCGCCGCCGGGCGCAAGTCTCGCCAGCGCAAGTCCCGCCAGCGCAAGGGCAGGCCCGGCAGCGTCGTACGGGCTGGCTAAGGTCTGACTGTGACCCAGACAGACTGCGACGTGCTGGTCGTCGGCGCGGGAGTGATCGGACTGACCACGGCGATCTGCCTGGCCGAGGCGGGCGTCAGCACGGCGATCGCCGCCGCCGAGCTCCCGCGGCAGACAACTTCGGCAACGGCCGGCGCTGTCTGGGGACCGCACCTTGTCGGCATGGACGACCGCGTCGCGGGCTGGGCGGAGGTCACGCTGGCGCGGTTCGCCGAGTTCAGCGCGCCCGGCCTCGGCGCGAACGTCCTCGACGGCGTTGTCAGGACCGTGAGCGGCATGGCCGCGAGTCGCGAAGAAAGGGCCGGGCCGCCCGAGTTCGCCGCCGGCACCACGCTGGCGGCGTGCCAGCCGGCCGAGATCCCGGCGGGTTACCGATCTGCCTGGCGGCTGACCGCGCCGGTAGTGGCGATGCCGGAGTACCTGGACTACCTCGCGCAGCGATACGAGCGGGCGGGCGGAGCGACCCCGTTCCGGGTCAAATTCGGGACGATCAGCGACGCGAGGGTGCTGGCCCCCTCAGCTCGGGTGATCGTTAACTGCACCGGCTGCGGCGCCCGGGACCTGGTGCCTGACCCGGACGTGACGCCGGTGCGTGGCCAGGTTGTGGTGATGAGCAATCCGGGCATCTCGGAGTTCTTCGTCGGCACCGCCGCCGATCCCAGCGACTTGACGTACCTGTTCCCGCACGGCGACATCGTCCTGCTCGGCGGCACCGAGCAGCCGGGCAACTGGAGCCGCGAGCCAGATCCAGGGACCGCGGCGCAGATCGTCGCCGCCTGCACCGCGATCAGGCCGGAGCTGCGCGGGGCGCAGGTGCTGGAGCACCGGGTCGGGCTGCGGCCGGCCAGGCCTACGGTGCGCCTGACGGCCGAGCCCGGCGACGGCGGCGGCGGCGTCACCGTCGTGCACAACTACGGGCACGGCGGAGCCGGGGTCACGCTGTCGTGGGGATGCGCCGAAGACGCCGCCGCCCTCGCGCTCGAAGCACTCGGCGCGCTCGCCTAAACCGCGTGAGAACCGCTAGAAGCCGGGGAAGATCGCCCGGAGCTTGTCCAGCACGTCCGGGTCGGCCAGCACCGATGACGGCGTGTGGTCGGCGTCGAGCCGGCCATACGCCAGTCGCAGCAACGCCTCGGCGGGCATCTGGGCGTGCGGCACGTCGCTGCCGTCGGCGTCGCCTGGCCAGTCCTCCATCGTGACGGACTCGCCGGAGGTCAGCAGGTAGTCGCGAGCCGGATCGGTCGTGGTGATCCGCACGCGCAGCGGTTCGGCCAGCGGCTGGGCGCGCCGCGAGAGGAATTGCGGCACGTTGTCGATCAGCAGGTCAATTGAATCGGGCTGCACTCTCGCGGCCGGGTCCGCCATGACGGCGACGTCCCACGTGTGCATGACGTGCTCGCTGAGCCGCATCCGGACCATGCCCGCCGCGTCCAGCCGCATTATGCCGAAGAAGTCCATGTCGACAGCGGCGAGCTGCTCGTCGCTGAGCGCCTCCAGGGTCTGCACGTGCTGCTCGTCGGCGGCCAGCGCGTCGGCGACCTGCTCGTCGGGAGTCTTGCCGTTCCACACATCCCACACCGCCGGGAACGCTTCGCGGCTGGCCGGCTCGCCCTCACCGAGGGCGCCGGGCAGCATCATCAGCGAGATCTCGGCGCCGCTGCCCAGGTGTGACAGCACCTGCGCGATGTTCCAGTCGGTGTCGTAGGACGGCCCGCGGACCTGCTCAGGTGTCAGCGGCCGGGCCAGACTGTCGAGCTTGTCGTGCGATTCGCGCAGGGTAGCGATGTAAGTGCGGGGATCCGACGCCACGAAATACCTCCTAATTACGGAACGGGGTCGTTCACTATCTCCACCGCTGCCGGGTCGCCGTTAGGCTGAGCAGAATGGAGATCGGATTCGGCGCCCCTGTGTCGGGCGCGTGGGCCACACCGCAGAATCTAGCCGCCTTCGCTGTAGCCGCTGAGACCGCGGGCTACTCCTCGCTGTGGAGCTTCCAGCGACTGCTGATCCCGGTCGGCTCCAGCATGGAGCCGGTGTACCACAGCGTGCTCGATCCGATGGCCGCGCTGTCGTTCGCCGCAGCTGTCACCAGCCGGATCAGGCTGGGGGTCGCGGTGATCAATCTGCCGTTCGTATCGCCGGGCTACCTCGCGAAGCAGTCCGCCTCGGTGGACGTGCTGTCCGGCGGCCGGCACGATCTCGGCCTGGGCATCGGCTGGATGCCCGAGGAGTTCGCGCTGACCGGAGCTGAGATGGCGCGGCGCGGCGCGCGCTCGGCAGAGTACGTGCAGGTGCTGCGCGCGCTGTGGTCGGGCGGGGCGGCGGCATACGACGGCGAGTTCTACCACGTGCCGGCCGGCACGCAGGCGCCAGCGCCGGTCCAGCCCGGTGGCCCGCCCATCCTGCTCGGCGGGCTGGCCAAGCCCGCGCTCGAGCGAATCGGCCGGCTCGCGGACGGCTGGGTCACGTCCAGCCGCACGAACCTGGCCAGGATCGACGAGCTCATCGCGGTCGTGAAAGAGTCCGCCGCCGCGGCGGGCCGCGACCCTGACGCCATGCGCGTCGTCTGCCGCGGCGTGGTGCGGGCAGGCGCGCCAGTGACCGGCGACAACGGCGAGCGACTGCTGCTCTCGGGTGACTACGACCAGATCCGGGCCGACACCGAGTGGCTGGGCACGCGCGGCGTCACCGAGGTGTTCTACGACCTCAACTGGGATCCGCAGATCGGGTCACCGGCTGCCTCGCCTGACGCGGCCGCCGGACGCGCCGAGGAGATCCTGTACGCGCTGGCACCCGCAACCTGAGCCGCGCAGCCTGCGACCTGACCGAGACGCCGCAGTCAGCCCGACGCGGCGCTGTCAGCCCGATGCGCCGCCGTCAGCCCGACGCGCCGCGCGAGTGACGCCGCGGCGAGCGACGCGCGGTCTGAGCAGGCCGCCGCGGATCAGGTCAGTCTCGCCTCGACTCCGTGTCAGCCGCGGCGTCGCTGGGCCGGGTCGGCAAGCGCCGGAGGCTCATAGCCGCGATCGGCCGGGTTCAGGTTGGTTCCGGGCGGCACGATCTCGTCGATCCGGTCGAGCAGGTCGGCGGGCAGCCCCTCGGTAGGCGCGCCAAGCTGGCTCTCGAGGTGCTCCATGGTGCGCGGGCCGGTGATGGCAGACGTCACGGCCGGGTGGCTCAGCACGAAGCCGAGCGCGAGGTGGATCAGGGACATCCCGGCCTCCGCGGCCAGTCCGGCTAGCTTGTCGGCCGCCGAGAGCTTCTCCCGGTTCCCCGGCAGGCTCAAGTCGTATCGCTGCGGCAGCCGCTGTGACCGGCGGCTGACGGGCACGTCACCGTCTAGCCGGTACCGGCCGGACAGCCAGCCGCCGCCTAGCGGACTCCAGCTGATGACGCCCATCTCGTACCGCTCGCATGCTGGCAGCACGTCGGCTTCTACGCCGCGTACCAGCATGGAGTACGGCGGCTGCTCGCTGACGAACCGTTCCCGGCCGCGCCGCTGCGCAGTCCACTGCGCCTCGACGATCTGATCGGCAGGGAACGTGGAACTTCCCGCGTAGCAGATCTTGCCGGCGCGGATCAGATCGGACAGCGCGCCGAGCGTCTCATCGATGTCGGTGGCCGGGTCCGGGCGGTGAATCTGATAGAGGTCGATGTAGTCGGTACCAAGCCGGCGCAGGCTGGCCTCGCATTCACGGATCAGCCAGCGCCGGGAGTTGCCGCGCTGATTGACGTCCTCCCCCATCGCGCCGTGCGCCTTGGTGGCAAGCACGACGTTGGCCCGGCGCCCGCCGGTCAGTGCCTTGCCGACAATCTGCTCCGACTCCCCGGCCGAATACACGTCGGCGGTGTCGATGAAGTTGATGCCGGAATCAAGTGCCCGGTGGATGATCTGGATCGATTCTTCATGGTCGGTGTTGCCCCAGGCGCCGAACATCATCGCGCCGAGGCACAACGGGCTGACCTCGACGCCGGTGGAACCGAGTGTGCGCATGTCCATGGGGCTTACCTTACGGCCGTCCTTGCTGCCGGGCGCGGCGCCGTCACCCGCGTCCGGCCGGAGGCGTGGGCCGTCAGCCAACTGCCGGCAGCGTCATGATGCCGGCCGCCGGGCGTCCGTGGCGCAGCGCGGCGTCGATGTCGCGCAGGATGCGGCCCGGCTCGGTGCGAATCTGCAGCGGGCTGACGTGGATCACGGAGATCCCGGCTGCCGTGAGCCTGGCGTGCCGGCGCATGGTCGCTTCCCAG
>DATHPF010000196.1:0-11040 GCA_035484155.1 Streptosporangiaceae bacterium | reverse complement strand
GCGTCGATCAGTTCGGGCTTGGTGAATGGCATAGCGATCCTTCCGGTCGGCCAGGCCTCAGGTAGCGCAGTCGCAGCGTCCACTCAGCAGGCATACCCAGGCCGGCCGCTGTTCGCCTCCTCCGATACGGTCCGGGAGTGTGGTCACTGCGGGAGCCCATGAGATCCGGGTGCGGCCATCCGGCAGCTCACACCCTGAAAGTAGGTTTCGTTAATGGCATGCCGTCTCAGCGAGCTCGTGCTCGGTTGCCGCGACCCCGAGGTGCTGGCACGCTTTTGGTGCGAAGTCCTGGATTTCGTAGTGCTCGATCGCGAGGAGGACTGCATCGAGATCGGGTCGCGCGAAGGGTTCGGCGGCCCGCAGCCGACGATCATTCTCAGTCGCAGGGACGAGCCGGAGAAGGGGAAGTCCCGGCTGCACATCGACGTCAACGCCACCGACCGCGATCAGGACGCCGAACTCGAACGCCTCCTAAAACTTGGGGCACGCCCGGCCGACATCGGCCAGACCGGCAAGGAGCAATGGCACGTCCTCGCTGACCCCGAAGGCAACGAGTTCTGCCTGCTCAAGGCCCGCCTCAACCCACTCTGACGGATCTTGCCCGGCGCTGTCCGAGCGGCTCGCACTCCGGCGGGCCGCGACGCTCAAGACCGCTAAGCGAGCCCCGTGCGGCAGCCCTAGGAGGTGTACCTAGCACTTTCGGAGGGCACCCTCGCCTTGGGCGTCGGCGCTGGGGACGCCTGACTGTTCACGGCCGGGTTTCGTCGGCTCCGCTAGCCGGGTCGGCCCTTCTTCCTGACGAGGGGACCTGATGCAGGGGGCGGATGAACCGGCCGAAGTTCAGCGGGAACCGTTTCATCTGACGGCGAATCTCTTCGCCGTCGCCTTCGGGCTGGCTGGCCTAGCGCAAGCATGGTCGGCGGTGACGCAGCTTGCCGGCGCTTCGGGCTGGCCGGGGGACCTGCTGTGGATCGTCGCAGCCGTAACTTGGCTGGTCACGCTGGCCGCCTACCTGGCGAACGTCGCCGCCCAGCGTCGATGGAAATCCGAGCTGTCCGATCCGACGTTCGGGCCGTTCACTGCACTGATCGTTATCATGCCCATGCTGCTGGGTGTCCGGCTGGCTGACGAGGCCAGAGGCGCAGGAGAAGCTGTGTTCGGATGCAGCGTCGTCCTGGTGATTCTCGTCGGTGCATGGATGACGGGGGACTGGATCGCCGACAACGGCGACATCCGCTACTGGCATCCCGGCTACTATCTGCCTACTGCCGCTGGTGGCCTGATTGCCGGGGGCGCGAGTGCTGCGCTGGGTTTCACGACTCTGTCCCGCGTGCTGTTCGGGCTGGGCATCACTTCCTTCGTGGTGCTCACTCCGATTATCTCGCTGCGGCTGTATGTCGTGCCGGGGCTGCCGCCACCGCTATTGCCGACGATCGCGATCGACCTCGCGCCGTCGGTGGTGGCGGGTAGCTCTTGGTTCGACATCAATGGCGGCCGGGTGGACACACCCGCAGCCATCCTGGCCGGTTTGTCAGTGCTGATGCTGCTGATTCAGTTGAGGCTGATCCCCTTGTACAGGCAGGCGTCGTTCGGTCCTGGCTTCTGGGCTTTCTTGTTTCCTTTCGCCGCCGCCGTCACCTATGGCGTCCGCTGGCTGGCCGTTGAGCACGTGCACGACGGCGCGGCCCTCGGGTATGTCCTCGTCGGCATCCTCACCGCCGGGTTCGCGCTGCTCGCCGCGCGGACGGTCATCGGGCTGATCCAAGGGACGTTCTTGCCGCGGCTTCCGGCGGCCGATCAAACCCTTGGCTAGCCGGCCGTGCGGCGTGTTCGCTCGGACAGGCCGGCGCAGCGCGTCAGAGTGGCCGCGGAGCGGAGCGAGCCCGTTCCGTCACAGGTGGGAGGTGAGCTCCGTGACGATATCCGCCGCCGACTGCGGCTGTCTCGCCAGCGCGACGCTTTGTCCAGCCCACATCGAGAGGGCTTCGATGGCCCCGGTGGTCCCGATCATGGGCGGGGCTCCCTCGTATCGAACGATTGCCTCACCGGAGGCGAGGTGCGCGATCACATCGCCTATTCCCGGCCGCTGGTCGTCTGGGGGGCAGCCCGCGGCCTCCCACACCGCGGCCGTGGAGTTGCGCAGGGCGCGGTGGGGCGAGTCCGGCCACCCGACGTCGTACAAGTTGGGGTACCACTGCGGGTCGGTCTCGGCCGCGGCTATCAGCCGGCGCCGATAATCCTCATGGATCGGCATCTCCTGGGCCAGCAGGAATCGCGTGCCCAGCCACGCGGCCTGCGCGCCGAGTGCGAGCACCGCGGCGACTCCGCGAGCATCGCCAATCCCGCCGGCCGCGATCACCGGCACTGGCGCCACCGCGTCGACCGCCGCGGGTACCAGCGGCAGTGTCGCGACGGTACTCCCTACGTGACCGCCAGCCTCCCAGCCCTGCGCGACGACCACGTCGACGCCGGATGCGACCGCCCGCCGTGCTTCCTCGGCACTGCCAACCGTGTGCATCACGATTCCTCCGGCGTCGTGCACGGCCTCGACGTAGCCGCCGGGATCCCCCAAGAAAAACGAGACGATCCGCAAGCCGGCGTCAAGCGCCTGTTCAAGGGCACGGTGACGATCTGAGGTGAGCACGAAGTTGCCGCCGAACGGCCGCGCAGTCAGCGCCGCCGTCTCACGAACGACGGCTCTGATGTCAGCGGACCAGGTCAGCGTCACCATGCCGAGCGCACCGGCGTTCGAGACCGCTGCGGCCAGCCCAGGGATGTCGACCATAGGCGCCAGGACGATCGGTTTTTCGATCCTCAGCATCTCGCATACCGGTGTGCGCACTGCGACTGCCCCTTCGGTGGCGTTGCCGGCCAGCACGTGACTTGTGCTTGCAAACCTCGCCCTCGGCTCGGCCGACCGGCGCAAGGCAAGCCCGGTGAGCGTCCGTTACCTGGTCCGCCCCGGTTCTTCATACGATGTCGGCTTCGACTGGGGGGACCGCCGGTCCCAGCCGTGGAACTTCGAGTAGTCGCCCGCATCCCAGGCCTCGCGCAGTCCCGGCGTGCTCAGGTCCCAGTCCGGTTGGATCTCGCTGGTGGCGGCACGCAGGTCATCCCAGAGCTCGTAGAACGACGGGCGGCCCCAGAACCAGTAGCCGTTATAGACACTGTGAATGACCAGCCCCGGTTTGATCACGAGCGTGTGCGGGATCATCGGGTTGTGCTCGGGGTCGGTGTACTCCTGAATGTCGAGGTCCTTCTGGACAGTCCGGCCGGGATCGGACAGGAAGGTCCACTGGGCGCCCACCGATGCGCGGAACTCTTGCAGGACGTGATGCTCGTCGGTGGCGATAGTGGCCATCTGGGTGTAGGCCACCGCGATCTTCGAGTAGTTGGCCGCCAGCTCGAGATGCTGCTGGTGCTCTTTGGGGCAGTAGTTGCCGCGCGCCAGGGTGAGGATCAGCGGATCGCCGTCTTGGAGCTCGCTGAGCGTACGCACCGTACCCGTCTGGTCCGGGAGAGCGTAATCGGGGAAGATGCCGCCAGGTCTGATGTCAGGACGCATTGGAGGACTGCCTCTCGGAGCATCGAGTGCCAATCTGCAGTGGTGCCGCTGTCATCTGCGTCACGGCGTTCCCGTTGTACCCAGAAGCACCAAGCCGACACCCAGAGTGACGGAACTGTCCAGGCTTCGAGCTGGCGGGATATCGGCGCCCTGGTCGGCGCCCGTCAGCGCGGCGGCGTAGCCGTCAGATCGTCGGACCGGCCCGCAGCCAGCCGCTGCCACTGCGCACTCGGGCGGCCTTCGGTGCGGAACTGCTCGCCGTTGTTCGCCCAGTGCTTCGGCCAGCCCGTCGGCGAGTCCTCGTAGTTCTCCTGGCGGCCGTAGATCGTCAGGTCGAGCAGCCCATAGGCCGGTGCCATGACTTCGGCGCCGCGGCCGGTCGTCCAGTAGGTCTCGAACACCTGGTCACCGTCCCGCAGGTAGCACACGAGCATGCCGAACCAGCGTCCCGCCAGCAGTGCGTCGGCGGATTCCTGCGCCGAGTACCACGGCATGTCCCAGCCCATGAAGCGGCGGTAAGCGGCGGCCTCCTCGTAGGGTCCCTGGGAGAAGGTTGCATAGGTGGTGTCACGCGCGTGCAGGTAGGACAGCTCGCTGACCTGCCCGTTGAAGAAGGTGCAGCCCTCGCATTGGTCCTTGGCGGGCTTGCCGTCGTGCCACATGTGAAAGTAAACGATCAGCTGACGTCGGCCCTCGAAGACGTCTATCAGCGGAACCCGGCCGTGCTCGCCGGTTACCGGCGTCGTCGGGTCCACCTCCACCATCGGCAGCCTGCGCCGGGCCGCCGCGATCGCGTCACCCTCGCGGGTACGGGCCTTCTCCCTGGCCAGGAGATGGTCGAGCTGGGCCTGCCAGGTGGCTCGGTCCGTCACCGCTGGCAGCGGCGCGTTCGCCGTTGCCTCAGGCGACATCGTCAGCTTCTCCTGCTGGTCGTTCACTGTTGCCTCCCTGACTTGACGACCCCCGCCGAGATTAGCGAGAGCTCTGCTACCACGACGAAGTGACGAGCCATTTCTGGACAGCCATGCGTGGCAGGCTGGCCACTGCTGCGTGCCAGCAACCGGTGTGACCGATCGCTATCGGCAGTTAACCAGGCCTGATGCGGAAGACGCGGCGCGTCCGGCAGGATCAGATAGTGACGATCTCGCCGATCCGGCCGTTCGATGCAGGGGCGCTCTATGAGGCACTGGATACCCGGCGGACCGAGCTCGGCCTCAGCTGGTCGGGCGTGGCCCATGAGATCTGGCAGCTATCCGCTGAGCTCAACGAACGGCGGCGCGATCATCCGATCAGCCCATCGACGCTCACCGGCATGGGCCGCAAGCCGAGGACGAGCTGTCAGCATGCGTTGTTCATGCTGCGCTGGCTCGGACGGAGCCCCGAGAGCTTCCTGGCCGGAGGGCCTGACGATGAGGCCCGCTTCGCCCTGCCTGAAGCGGGTCCCGATCGACGGCTCCGGTGGGCGCTGAAATTGCTGTACGCGTCGATGGATGAGAAACGGCGGCAGGACGGGCTGACGTGGCCAGCGCTGGCTGTGCAGCTGGGATGCAGCCCGAGTCAGCTGACCGGCCTGCGCACCGCGAAGTTCGCCACGGGCATGGACCTCGCCATGCGAATCGTCCAATGGCTCGGGCGCCCGGCGGCCGACTTCGTATATCCGGCCAGGTGGTGAGTGACTTCCCGCGGTGAGCGCGTGGTGCACGGCCGGATTTCGTTTGCAGTGACCACGCGGCAGGCCCCATACTCGCGCGGTGAACGATCTTCCTCCCGCCGACTTTTCCGTCAAACCCACGCTCGTCGGTGAGAAGGTGCTGTTGCGCCCCTTCCTCGTGGAGCAGGACGCGCCCGTCCTCCGGTCGGTCATCCAGGACCCGGAGGCGGGCCGCCTGACCGGCAGCCCGGTTGCTCAGTCCTGGGACGACGAAGCCGAGGACCAGTTCCGTACCTGGTATAGCACTCGTAGCGAGCAGCGGGACCGGCTCGATCTGGCCGTCGTCGACCAGGCCACAGGCGCATGCGTCGGCGAGGTTGTGCTCAATCAATGGGACGCCGGCAACCGCAGCTGCAACTTCCGGATCTTGCTGGCGGCGGCGGGCCGGGATCGCGGCCTCGGTACCGAGGCCGCCAGGCTGATCGTCGGCTATGGCTTCGAGCGGCTGGGACTACACCGGATCTCGCTCGGGGTGTTCGCTTTCAACCCGCGAGCCCGCCGTGCTTATGAGAAGGCGGGCTTCGTCGTCGAGGGTGTCTTGCGCGATGCCTACCTATGTGAGGGCGCGTGGGTGGACGACATCGTGATGTCCATCCTCGCTCCTGAGTGGGAGATTCATCGCGGCCGCCCACGTTAGCCACGCCGCCGGCTCATCGACGTTCAGCTGAGGTTGCCCGCCGGGCTCGGGTGCCGCTGGCCATGACTCACATCGACGGGACGTCCCCGGCTCCGACCGCGTATCCACAGCAGGACGGCGACAACGAGGCAGATGAATCCAACCGACGCGGCGGCAATCGGCACGGCGACACCCCACGTCGTAATCGTGCTACTGCCGTTGTTCGCGTCGGTGACGGCTGCGGACAGGCTGGCCGGGGTCGCGTGATAGGTGTCCGCCAGGACCGGCAGCACCGGGATGATGGTCCCGTTCGGCAGGGCGATGCCGCCAGTCTCGGTCTCGTTGTTGCTGACGTTGACCACCAGCCCGGTGGAAGGGGCCACGAAGTAGGTGTTCGTCGCCTGGTAGGTGTAGGCCAGCGGGACGGTCGTGGCGCCCGGGAATGCCTTGGACAGGCTGGCGAGGTCGGCCGGCGGGATGAGCCCGGCCGCGCTAATCCGCGACAGCAGCGCTACGGGCAGTGCCCTCGGCAGTCCTGCCAGCGTCTGGGCGTTCTTGATCGGCGTAGGCGCGACGGTAGCCATGTACTCGTAGGTGTTGATCCCGCCCTGCTGCACCTGCTTGACGAACTTCAGCGGCGTCGTCGTGTTGGTGAGGTAGACCCAGCCCGTGTAGTTCTGCTTCTTAGCGCCCAGCGGCCAGCTGACCGTCAGGCCTGTGGCGGGAGTCACGCTCCAGTTACTCGGATGGTTGCTCGTTGCCATCAGGGTCTGCCTGTTGAGGGCGTAGTTGTTCACGGTCTTCGCGACCGGGCTGCCGGACGTGGTGATCGTCCGCGTGTCCTGCACCTGAGCCGTGTTGCCTGCCGTCTGCAGCACCTTGACCTGGTCGGTAAGCGTCGCAGGCAAGCCAGTCTTGACGGCGGAGGACAGGTTGCCAGTCGCCAGCGCAGCCGGATTGACGAGTGTGCGAATTGTCCCGGTATAGGTTCGCGTCTTGTTGTAGTTACTCGGCAATCGCGCAATGTACGACGGCGTTATCCACCACGCCAGGAGTCCGCCGGCTACCAGGAGAATGACTCCGATGACGCCGAGCGAGATCGCGGCCTTGCGCATGACAGCCCCCGGTCACGCATGCCGGCCGGGCGTCCCCCATTGGCAGCCCGGCATGAGACAGCACGCCTCCTGCACTCATGCCCACGACACTGGCGTTCACATCGCCCGCCGAAGGTGAATAGGAATGGTCGCCGAGGCAGTTACGGTCGATTTGCCGGGGTTCAACAGAGCGTCGAAGTCATGAAGGTCTCTTCCTGACCCGAGATCAGGGGCGGCAGCGCGGCCCGGTGCTGCCGGGCCCGGCGAGAGTCGGGGTCACCCCGGACGGCCATTTCAATGCGTTCGTACGCTGACCGGTCGTCATATTCCCAGACGGCCACGACGCGTCCATTTTCGGCTTCCCAGCGGCCGACCAGCCGGGCGCCATGACGAAGCTGCACCGGGAGCAGGTGTGTGCGGAAGAAGTCATGGAAGATGGGCAGGTTCTCGCGCACCGTGTCGTAGATGCGCATGCGGTAGATCACGCAACCTCCAGGTCGGCGCCGATCTCGCGGGTCATCTCATTCTCCGGCGCCCAGGCGTCGCCATGCTGCCTTCTGCGATGGGACAGGTAGGGTCATTCCGTGCAGCGACCGGCTCCGAGAGAGGGAACGCGCATGCCCTTCGCTAGCCGCCTCGCCGCGCTCGCGGTGGTCGGCGCCGTCGTCGCCGCGGGCCTGTCCGCCTGTGCCAACGGCGCCAACGCCCGGCCAGTGTCGGCGGCGTTGCACGCGCGGTCGGCAGGCGCTGATCCCTCGGCGAGCGCCCGTGCCTCGGCCACGCCCAGCCAGCCGGACTGGCAGGCCATCCAGGTTGCGAGCGCGCCCCAGCAAGTTCGGGCCCTGGGTGGCGCCCTGGCCGATGCAGGTACGGACGAGTTGCTCTGGAGCCGCGGCCTGAACACCGAACGGCCGATGGGCAGCGTCACTAAGGTCATGACCGCCCTTGTGGTACTCCAGTCTGGCGACCTGAACAGGCAGATCCGGATCCCGGCCGCCGTGCTTGCCTACGTCGCGAAATACCAGGCCGAGAGCGCCGGCCTGCATCCGGGCGACGTTCTCACGACCGGCGACTTGCTCGAGGCCCTTCTCCTCGAGTCAGCCTGCGACGCTGCCTACGTCCTGGCGACGACCTACGGGCCCGGCATGCCCGCCTTCCTGGCCAAGATGAACGCGATGGCGGTCAAGCTCGGCATGATGCACACGCATTTCACCAGCCCGGACGGGCTGCCTTATCCCACTGAGTACTCCACCTACTCGACCCCGGCCGACTTGATGACGCTGGGCCTGGCGGCGATGAAGGTGCCGGTGTTCCGGTCAATCGTGGATCAGCGGTTCTACAACCTGCCCGGCAGCCGCGGTGTTCACCATCGCTACTGGTTTGGCAACACCAACGATCTGATTGGCAGCTACCAGGGCGCCATCGGCATCAAGACCGGTTACACGGACGCCGCCAAGCACTGCCTGCTCTTCGAGGCCGTCCGGAACGGGACCACCCTCATCGGAGTCGTTCTGGGCAGCCCGGACAGCGGACCGGCGGCTGGCTCGGATGCGGCCGAGCGGCTGCTCAACTGGGGATTCGGGCTGAAGCTCGCCGCCAGCGGCGCTCAGTCGCCGCCTAGCGCCCAGAATGCGCAGTGATGCTCGGCGCTGAAGTTGGTCTCGGGCCGAGGCTGCGGCGGGATCAGTGACAGCATCGCCTGGCTGGCTGTCGTGAATCGCGGCCAGGATCTGCCCGCGGTCACCGATGGAACTCCGGTCGTCGCGAAGCTGGTCCAGGCAGTACGCATGGCCGCAGCGAGGTGTAGCTGAGCGGACGTGAAGTCGCTAGGGCTCGTTCCGGGCAGGCCGAAGAGGTACTGAAGCTCGGCCGTGTGCATAGCGCCGTAGGGGAAGCCCGCTGACGGCAGGTTGCTGTCGGGTGCGTGCTCGTCATTGAACTCGTAGGCGTAGGTCGGCACGTACTTCGCCAGGGACTGATCGAGCAGCAGCGTCGGGCACGCGAAGATCGCGTCGGTCCCGACCGTGCTCAGCGCGAGGGCCGGACTGGGGTAGTCGGAGAGCGGGTACTGGGACGCGATAATGCCGGCGATGCTGCTCGATACTTCTAGCGTCGTCCCGATCATGGTCACGTAGTTGGCCGCCGTCACCGGCTGACCCTCGAACGTCGACAGTGCCACGAAGAGCCGCCACTCGTCGTGGTTGGAGCCGTCGATGATCGGCACGCGGTTGAACTGTCCGCTGGCTAGCGCGGTCTTGAGCGACTTGGTCAGTACCTGGCCGTCAATGTCGATCGTGGCGCCTGTCTGGTCCTGGTCGGCCAGGATGGTCGCAACCGGCAGGCTGCGCAGGCACTGGGCGGTCTGACTGGCACAGCCGGCTTTTGCCGCGAAGGCCTGCCCAGCGGACTCGGCGCTAGCGAGCGAATCCTGGCCGAGGGCGTAGCCGCCGCTCTCCGCGATGGCCCGCTCGAACAGGCCGTGCGCGGTCGGCGAGACAAGCTGGAGCAGCACGCTCTGGCCACCGGCTGACTCGCCGAATATCGTCACGTTGGCCGGGTCTCCGCCAAAGGACCGGATGTTGCGCTGCACCCACCGCAACGCGGCCTGCTGGTCCATCAGGCCGTAATCGCCTGATGGGCCGCCCGGCTTGTCGGCCAGGGCTGGGTGGGCGAGGAACCCGAGGGCTCCTAGCCGGTAGTTGAACGTGACCACGATGACGTGGTGCGCGACAAGTGCGCTCGGGTTGTAGTCGTCGCTCTCGCCCGAGACGAGCGCTCCGCCGTGAATCCAGACCATGACCGGCAACCCGCTGCCACGGTGCGTGGCAGGGGAGAAGACATTGAGGAACAGGCAGTCTTCCGAGAGGCTGGCGTGGCCGAAGGGCGAGGCTGCCTGCGGGCAGTGCGCAGCGAACCGGGTCGCAGCCCTGATCCCGTGCCAGGGCGCGGGCGGCTGCGGCGGCTGCCAGCGCAGCCGACCGACCGGCGGCGCCGCATACGGGATGCCGAGGTAGTCGTTGACGGCGCCGCTGGCCTTGCCGCGGACCTGGCCGTCGGCTGTTGCGACCACGAGTGGCGACCTGGCTGACCCCGCGCTCGCTCCCCCCGCGCCGCCACCGCCCCCGCCGCCACCGCAGGCAGCAGCCGCTGTTGCCAGGAGCGCGGTCGTGATGGCGACAGCGAGCCCGCGCCGGACTGCGGGCCGACGGATCCGGCAGGCTGACATGGGCATCTCCCGTCCGGCGCTGGATGAGACCGCAGCGGCACGTGCCACACTCTTCCAGGCGCCGCAGACGGCGAAAAGGGGCCACGCAGATCCGGTCGGTCGCGCCCGGCTATGTCTTAGCGCGGATCAGGGTGCCGAGATCGGCGCCCTCGCAGATCTGCCGCATCGCGCCAACCGCGGCGACGTCAAACACGTGCATGGTCAGTGACTGCTCGTTGGCCAGCACGAAGGCGCTGGTGTCCATCACCCGAACCCCGGCGGCCAGCGCCTCGTCATACGTGAGCTGCTCATAGCGGACCGCGTCCGGATTCAGCTTCGGGTCGCTGTCGTAAACGCCGTCGACGCCTTTCTTCGCCACCAGCAGAGCATCGGCGTCAAGCTCGAGCGCACGTTGCACCGCCGGGTAGTCCGTAGTCACATATGGCTGGCCGATGCCGCCGGCGAGCAGCACGATCGACCCGTGCTCCAGGTGCCGAAGGGCGCGCAGCCGGATGAACGGCTCGGCCACGCTCTGGATCGGCACCGCCGTCATCACCCGGATGTCGATGTCGGTCCGAGCCGTCAGGGCGCCGCGCAGCATCAGGCAGTTCATAATCGTGCCCAGCATGCCGATGTTGTCCGCCTCGGCCCTGCTGATACCCCAGCCCTCGGCCATCCGACCGCGGAAGAAGTTGCCCCCGCCGACGACCACCGCGACCTGGACGCCGAGCTCGCGCACGGACAGGATCTCGTCAGCAACCCGGGACGGGCTGGCCGGATCGGCGCCCGACCCCGCTTCCCCGGCTAGCGCCTCGCCGCTGAGCTTGAGGACGACCCTGTTGTATCGCG
>DATHPF010000195.1:0-32757 GCA_035484155.1 Streptosporangiaceae bacterium | reverse complement strand
ACCGGCTGCATGACGAGGCTGAGACGCTGGAGCACGCCTTGTCGCCGGGATTGTGCGAGGTGATCGCGGCCAAGCTAGGCGACCCGCATACCGATCCGCACGGTGATCCCATCCCCACGAAGGACGGGCGAGTAATCGAGGCGCCAAGCACGAACCTCGGCTCCGTACCCCCTGGCAGGTGGCGAAGAGTGGTACGCGTCTCAGATCGCGACCCCGAGGTACTCCGCCAGCTGACCGAATGTGGCGTAGCGCTGGGCGACAGTCTCTACATCAGGGACGTACATGGGAACGGGGCCGTTACCGTCGACGTCGGCTCACGTGTGCACCTGCTGGATGCCCATGTGGTCGCCGCGATCAGGGTCGAGGCGGACGGGTGACGATCGGCCCCCTGTCCGAGACGGGTCGCGAGCCGCCACCCGAGGGGCTGGCACCCGAGGACCTGTCACCTGAGGACATTGCGCGGTCTCGCGATCGCCAGCGCGTTCATCGCGCACGCCACGATGGCCGTCGCTGGTACTTGCTCTGGCTGCTGGCTGGTCCGGGGATCCTGGCGATGCTCGGCGAGAATGACGGCCCAAGCATGGTGTCGTACACGGCCACCGGCGCTACCTACGGCCTCGGCCTCTTCCTGCCGTTCATCCTGCTCACGTTCGCGATGGCCGTTGTCTGCCAGGAGATGAGCATGCGGGTCGGCGCGGTCACCCACCGCGGCTACGGCAAGCTCGTCCTGGAGCGTTTCGGGCCGGCCTGGGGGTGGTTTGCCGCCGGCGACCTGCTGTTCACCAACCTCGTCACGCTAATAGCCGAGTTCGTGGTGATCCGCGTCGGGCTGGCGTACTTCGGCCTCGGTTCCGGTGTCGCGGCCGCGCTCGGCATCGTGCTGGTCGTCTTCACTCTCAACCGAGGCCGCTACTGGCGGTGGGAGCGGATATTGCTCGGCCTTGCCGTCTTCAACGGCCTGTTCCTGGTCGCCGCGTTGATGGTCAAGCCGCACTGGGCGGTCGTCGGCCACTCGACAGGCGCCTTCGCCCTGTTGCCCAGCGGGAGCGTCAACACGCTTCTGCTGCTCGTCGCCTCGACTGTCGGCGCGACCGTGACGCCGTGGATGGTGTTCTTCCAGCAGAGCGCCTCAGCCGACAAGGGCCTGACCTCGCTGGACCTCCGCCACGGGCGGCTGGACACGATCATCGGCGGAACGCTGGCGGCCCTATTCGGCTGCGGCGCGTTCATCGTCGGCACTGCGCTCGCAGGCCGGCGGAATGCCAGCGGCCAGGGGCTGGTCGGGGCTGGCTTCCCCGGCGAGCTGGCGCATATATCCGGCAGCGCCGTCGCGAGCGTGTTCGCCCTCGGGCTGATCGAGGCCGGGGCCGTCGCGATCCTCACGATCTCGGCCAGCACCGGGTATGCGGCCGGGGAGTGCATCGGGCTGACGCACAGCTTCAACAACTCACCCCGCCGGGCGAGGCTGTTCTACGGCGCCAATATCGCCGTGGCACTGGTCGCGGCAGCGATCGTGTTGATCCCTGGAGCTCCGCTGCTGTCGATCGCCCTGAATGCGAACGTGCTAGCGACCGTCCTGCTCCCGGTCACACTCGTCTTCCTGATCATGCTGGCCACCGACCGGCAGCTGATGGGCCGGTGGGTCAACAAGCGATCGACCACCCGAGTCGCTATCGCCATCGTCGCATTCGTATCAGTCTGCGGTGCTGCCTACGGAGTCGATTCGTTTCTGCGGGCAGCGCACCTGATCTGAGGGAGGGTTAGATGGCATACCCCACCGGGCGGCCGCCCGGCACGCCGGCGAACCGGGAGCCGCGCGAGGGCGGCGCTGACCTGCAGAGCTACCTCGAGCCCGATCAGCTGGTGGCCGGCACCGAGCGTCCCGTCCCTCGCGCGCAGCTGAGCAGGCGAGCTGTGGCCGCCCTCTGGGCGCTGCGCATCTTCGTCATTGTCCTCAGCGCGATGGTCATCTATACCTTTGTCGCGCAGCTCCGGTTATGCGGAGGTCGGACCAAGTCCCACCGACTGCGGCATGCTGGCATCCGGCGAGGGCTGATGGAGTCCCTCATCCAGGGAGCCGTACTCGGTCATCAGCGCAGGGCTGCCGCCCCAGGGCGTCTGCTCCTCGGCAACCAGGGTGCTCGTCGTAACGACAAGCCCGGCAACTGAGGCACCGTTCTGCAAGGCCGACCTGGCGACCCGCAGCGGGTCGATGATGCCCATCTCGATCATGTTGCCGTAGCGCCCCTGCAAGGCGTCGAACCCGTCGTCCATCGCGAGCTGGGTCAGGCGGGCTACCACCTCTTCGCCTGAGTAGCCTGCATTGCTCGCAATCAGGCTCGCAGGCTCAGTCAGCACCCGGCGGACGATCTCGACACCGGTGGCGTAGTCATCCTTAGCCTGCAGGTCATCGAGCGATGGCTCGGCATGCAGCAGCGCAGCGCCGCCGCCGGCCACGATGCCCTCGGCCATTGCGGCCCTGGTCGCTGACAGTGCGTCCTCGACCCGGTGCTGGAGCTCCTTCAGCTCGGCCGGAGTTGGCGCGCCGACCCTGATCACCGCGACCTTCCCGGATAGCGCGCCGATTCGCTCGGTCAGCACGTCCTCGTCGATGCCGAAGGTGGCCCGGTCCCGCTCGGCCCGCAGCTGCGTAAGCCGGAACTTGATCGCGTCCGCGGAGCCTGATCCGCCGATGATGGCGGTGCGGTCAGCTGTGGCGCGCACCTGCCTGGCCCGGCCGAGCTGATCGGTGGTCATGGTCTCCAGCGTGAATCCGGACTGCCTGCTGTACACCGCACCGCCCGTGAGCGTGGCAATGTCTTCCAGCTTGTGCAGCCTGCGGTCGCCGAACCCCGGCGCCCGCACGATCACGCACTGGAATACGCGGCTGACGTGGTTATGCACCAGCATGCTGAGCGCCGTGCCCTCCACGGTCTCAGCGATGATGACCAGCGGCCGCGGCGCGCGCATGATCTTGTCGAGCAGCGGCATGATCTGCTGGACCTGGGTGATCTTCTCGCTGCACAACAGGATGTACGGATCGTCCAGCACCGCTTCCATCTTGGCCGGGTTGGTGACGAGATAGGGCGATAGGTAGCCGTTCTCGAACTCGAAGCCCTCGACGAAATCCACCGCCATCCCGTTGGCCGCGGACTCCTCTACCGTGACCACGCCGGCGTCGCCGACCGTGTGCAGCGCCTTCGCGATCACGCCGCCGACAACCTCGTCGTCGTTTGCCGAAATCGCCGCAACTCGCGCGTAATCGTCCTCCGTGCGGATCGGGTGGGCCACGGACTGCAGGTGCTCGACCAGGCGGCCGACAGCCAGGTCAATACCACGCTTGAGCAGCACCGGGTTGGCACCCGCCTCGATCGCGGCCATCCCTTCCCTGATGATCGCCTGCGCCAGCACCGTCGCGGTGGTAGTCCCGTCACCAACGATGTCGTTGGTCTTGATCGCCGCTTCCTTGACCAGCTGGGCGCCCATGTTCTCGAACTGGTCCTTCAGGAAGATCTCGCGGGCAATCGTGACCCCGTCGTTGGTCACCACCGGCGTGCCCGTGACCTTCTCCAGGATGACGTTGCGGCCCTTCGGGCCTAGCGTCGACTTCACCGCGTCGGCAAGCTTGTCAACGCCGGCCAGCAGCAGGGTGCGCGCGTCAGCTCCGAAGCGCAATTCCTTGGCCATCGATCCTCCCCGTTACAGCACTCGTGGTGCTAGGTGGGCTACCCAGTTACACCCAAGAGGGAACGGGGTCTGGTCACGGCACGAGGATCGCCCGGCCGCGGACCGTGCCTGCGTCAAGATCGTCGAGAGCCTCGACGGCGGCGTCCAGCGGGTAGGTCCTGGTGTGCAGGGTGACCTTGCCAGCCTGCGCGAGCACCATGAGCTCAGCCAGCTCGTTGTAGGTGCCCACGATGTTGCCGATGATGTTGCGCTCGGTCGAGATGATGTCGAGCGTCGGGATAGTGAGCGTGCCGCCGTAGCCGATCACGAAGTACGACCCGGCGCGGCCGGTCATGGCCCAGCCGTCAGCCTCGGCGCCCTGCTCAGCGACGAAGTCGAGCACCACCTCGGCGCCAGTCCCGCCAGTCAGGTCGGCGACCTGCTGCACCTGGCTGCCGTCGGCGACCACCGAATGCTGCGCGCCCAGCTGCTCCGCGAGTTTGAGGGCGTCCGGGTTCCGGTCGACCACGATGATCTTCGTCGCGGTCAGCGCGGCCAGGCACTGGATGCCGATATGGCCGAGGCCCCCGGCGCCGATGACCACGCAGGTCGTGCCGGGGTACAGCAGCGGAAGCGCCTTGCGGACCGCGTGGTAGGCGGTGATCCCCGCGTCCGCCAGCGCTGCCACGTCCTGCGGCCGAGTCTGCGGGTCGAGCTTCACGCACGCCCGCGCCGAAGTCAGCAAATACTCGGCCATCCCGCCGTCGGTCGACAGGCCGGGGAACGTGCTGTTGATGCAGTGCATGTCCTGGCCCGCCCGGCACGCGTGGCACAGGCCGCAGGTCGGGGTCGGGTGGAGGATCACGGTGTCGCCGACGTCGACGCTGGTGACGGCGCTGCCGATGGCGTGCACCCAGCCGGCGTTCTCGTGCCCGAGGGTGTACGGCAGCGGCGTGCCCATCGCGGCGTCCCACTGACCGTCGATGATGTGCAGGTCGGTGCGGCAGACCCCGGCACCGCCAATCTTGACGATGACATCGAGCGGGCCCGTGATGGTCGGCTCCGGTACCTCGTCGATGACTGGCTGCTGGTGGAACGCGTGCAAGCGGACAGCCTTCACTGGTCCTCCTCCTCGCCCTGGCCTGCGGCGGCGTACCGGTGCTGCAGCATGCCCCTGCAGATGCCCGCGTTCGCTTCGATGCTGACTCGCGTCGTCCTGGCCCGCCGCAGATGCAACGGCAGCCCGTCGCCGCCGACGGCGGTCCCTGTCTGCGGATCGATCACGAGCGGCGCCTCGTCGTCGGTGCTAAACCCGAGCTCCGCCCGCCGCCGCCGTAGCCGGTCCAGAGCCGCCGATGGCGGTATCTCGCCGAGCGTGATGGTGCCCAATTCGACTGGATCGTGACCCGCATTGAGCAGCGGCCGGCAGACCTGATCGGTGCCGGCCATGACAGCCTTGCGCAGGAAGTCGGCCCGCAGGTGATGCAGCTCGCCGACTGCCTCGCCATCGAACGAGGAGGCGAAGCCCGCGCCCGTGGCGACCCCGCCGTTGATCGCGTCGGACGCGAAGTGATCTTCAAGTACTACGATCGCGGCCCGCACGCCCGGCACGGCTATCACCGCGTCATAGGCGTCGGCGACCATCAGGTAGGCGAAGTTCGGCGCGCAGAAGTACGTCGGCAGCCGGAGCCGCACCTCGGCGTCCCCATCGGCCGATAGCGTGCACGCGGACACGAAGCCGAGCGACGTGATCGGCTCGTCCAGCTCCGGGTCACGCACCGCGCTCAGCGCGGCTAGCAAGGGCTGCCAGCCGCGCGTGCTACTAGCTGCCGTGGCCGTCATCTTCTAGTCGACCAGTTGCGCATCGTCCTGCGCGCCAGGTGTCCCGGCGCCGGCGGGTAGCTGGTACTCCGCCGGGATCTCGATGTCGTACAGTCTGGCTGCGTTCAGGCCGAGGATCTTCTTCTTCCCGGCTGCCGTCAGTCTGGGGTAATCAGAGAACTCTTCGCTGGCTGGGTAGTCCCAGTCGACGAAGCCCTCGACCTGCCACTTCGGCTCCCAGATCGCGTAATCGCTGCCGAAGAGCAGCTTGTCCTCACCCACCCAGAACAACAGCTCGCCCATGACCTTGGCGAAGAAGTTCGGCCTGGCGTACATCAGTCCGCCGATCACCACGGCGAGGCCCGCGTACACGTTCGGCTCCTGCGTCGCCATGAAGCAGAAGTCCTCGATCCGCGGCAGCCCGACGTGCTCGACGATGAAATTCAGCTCCGGGAAGTCGGTCGCCGCGTGGTCGACGTCGGACACGTCGAAGGCGTCCTTGTCCAGTGGCCAGATCGTCGGGCCCTTGTGCACGTGGATGTTCTTGATGCCGAGATCCTGAGATGCCTCCAGATAGCGATAGGCACCGGGGTCGGTGAGCTTCCAGCCGCGCGAGCCGTTGTTCCACTCGGCGGTGTAGAGCTTGCATCCCGTGGACCCGTAACGCTCCACGTTCCGTTGAAGCGTCTTGAGCCCCTCATCGCCATCGCGAGGATCCCAGCGGGTGTTGTAGACGAACTTGCCGGGATGCCGCTCGCCCATCAGGGCGTCCTGCTCGGTGGTGTTGAAGCCGTCCTTGTACCACTCGAGCAGGTAGGTCGGCTGGAAGATCGCCTTGTCTACGTGCCCCGCGTCGAAGACGTCCTTCATCAGGTCGTCCTCGGAGTACTTCTCGAAGTGCTCGATGCTCCAGTGGGTCGCGGGTGGCCCGAGAGCCTGATAGGCGTGGAAGCACTCGATCCAGCCCTTGGCGTACTGTTCCTGGCCTTGCACCCAGTTGTCCGGCGCCGCGTTCCAGTAATGCACGTGCCCGTCCACTACGAAGTACTTCTCGCCGTCCTTCTCGTACACCGTGCCTCCTCGCACGCCGAAGCCGGAGTCCTGCGCGGGTCGTACGTCGCCCGTCCTAGCGCTACCCGCCCCCAGCTAGTCCGATACCGCAGTCAGGTCGAAGCCCAGGGCCTCAGCGGCGTCCTCTGGGTTGGCGACAAAGATGGTCCGGTCGTCGGTGTGGATCATCCGCCCGTAGTGGGTGGACATGTCCTCCTCGAACTCGGCGCTGTTGAAAAAGCCCGGCTCCTCGCCCAGCGCCTCGGAGATCTCGTCGTAGACGACCTCCATCTTGTCGTCGGCGTCGACTCGCATCATCGAGGGCAGGATGGTCACCGTCACGTTCGGCTTGGAGCGCATCACCTCGGCCACTACCTCGCCGACCTGGTTGTTCATCAGCGTGAACCCGGTCCTGTTGGATGCCGTGTTGTTGGACTGGTACGGGCTCTCGGCCGTCTTGTAGGTGGTCACTGCGACAGCTCCTTTGGTGTGAGCAGATCCAGATCGGACAGGATGCCGGACATGCGGCTCTTGGCGAGGTCGAGGCTGTCCTCAAAGCGCGGCGGCTTCGCCTCGGGCTGCGACCACAGCGGCTGCAGTGTGCGCGCCGCGGCGATCACCGGCGGCACCCAGGCCGATAGCCACTGCTGCATGATCGCCTTGTTGTCGTCAGCGAACTGGCGGTCACGGGAGAGCAGGTCGAACATGGCCCTCGTGTAGCGCAGGTCACGCTCGGAGTAGTCGTACTCCTCTGCGCCGACCACAGTGGGCGTGACGAAGTCACCATTGCGCGGCGCCGCATGCATGACCAGGCCGCTCCGGAAGAGCTCGCCGATCAGCGGCTCGAAGATGACGTTGGCGGCGAAGATGGCCTCGCACCAGTCATCGATTCCGGTGAGCCGCTCGGAAACCTCACGGACGCCCTGCCAGGCAGGGTCATTGTCCCAGGTATCGAGGTGCGCCGTGCCGTCGAAGACGGTGATGACGTCACTGAGGGTCAGGTTGTAGAGCGCCAGGTCCTGGGCCGACCGGATCCGGTGCATGCCGTTGACCGAGATCGCGTTGTTGTGCATGTTTGTCGGCGCCCGGCGGTTGGCGTTGGAGAACAGATAGAGCCCGAGGCCGTGGTCGACGTGCATCCAGGCGCCGATGTTGCGCTCGACGAACCGAACCCAGCTGCGGTTCCAGTCATCGAACGCCTTCGACTGCCGCGCGTTGTCGACGTTCTGGTTGAGCTGCCGGACCACGTTGGCGTTGTACCGGTAGAGGGTGAGTTCCCACTCCTCGTTCGGGTCACGGAACTCGTGCCAGCCCATGGCCGGCCAGTCGTAGCCCTTGCCGCCTGATCCTGGGTAACGGTCCGGCTCGGGGCGGTCTGAGCCCCACGCCTTCAGAGCCGTCCAGTTCAGCGGGTAGCCGCCGGTCCCGTCGGAGAAGCCGTAAATCCAGCCCTGACTCAGGTAGTGCCGCGGGTCGGGCTGCACCTCGACGGTGACGTCTTCATAGTGCGTGGCCTTGCGCTTGGCCGGCGTGTAGTAGGTGAACTTGCGGTTATGCGCGTCCGGGAATTCCTTCGCGCCCGCCTCGGCATCGGTAAAAGCCGGCTGGGGCACGCTACGTACTGGCGCCGTTGTCATGGACTAACCCCTTCTGCTGGTGTTTCGCCGGGATCACCGGTCGTGGTGAACTTGTCGTAGTAGATGCGCTTCTCCTCGACACCGAGAGAGGCCAGCATTGGCATCGCAGCTTCCACCATGGGAGGCGGGCCGCACACGTACGCATGAGCCCCACTGAGGTCGTCCTCGTGGCGCCGAACCACATCGGTGATCAGGCCCACTTCGCCGTCCCAGTCGTCGTCGGCGCCCTCGGACAACGCCGGCACGTACCGGAAATTGGGCAGCAATTCCTCCAGGTTGCGGAGCTCATCCTCAAAGCACAGGTCCGGGCGGCGCCGTGCGCCGTAGTAATAAGTCGCCTGGCGCTGGATGCCGCGCTCGCCCATCGACCGCAGCAGCGACAAGATTGGCGCCATCCCCGCTCCGCCGCCCACGAAGATCAGGCCAGCATCGTCGGCCTCACGGAGCGTGAATACCCCGAACGGCCCCGTTAGCTCGAGCCGGTCACCCACCTTGAGCTGGGTGTCCAGGAGATGCGAGAACAGTCCGTCGGGAAAGATCTTGATAACAAACTCAAGCTGCTCGGTGCTCGTGCCGCTGGTGTTCGCCATGGAGAACGAGCGCGTGGCTGACGTGCCGGGGACGCTGATATCGACGTACTGGCCGGGGAAGAACTTGAGCTCCGTCGGCTCCACCAGGCGCAGCACCAGGTGCCGCATATCGTGCGTGACCGGCTCGTTGGCGACGACCTCCGCCACTGCCTCCTGGATCGGCAGCCCAGAGCGGATCATGTCTTCGTCGTAGTTGAGCAGCTCGATCGTGACGTCCTCATAGGGATGCGCTCGGCAGAGCAGCGTGTAGCCCTCTTCGAGCTCGAAATCCGGCAGCGCGAAGGTGGAGTACTTCTCCAGCTCGATGTCGTCGCCTTCCAGCACGAAGGACTTACACGCAGAGCACTGGCCCTCCTTGCAGCCGTGCATCAGCATGATGCCCTGCTCGCCTGCGGCGCGAAGAATCGTCTGATCCTCGGCTACCTCGATGTCGATGCCCACCGGCTCGAATCGCACCACGTGCTTATCTGCCATGACTGGCTCCCACCTCCGGTACGGCGCCGGACGCCTGGGCCCGGCGCCGTAGCGGCGAGTAACCGCTTCAGCGATCCCGGAGGTCAGGCCTCCTTCGGTGCGAACCGCCCGGCGGGGCCGCCACGCACGTAGGCTGCGCGGAAGGCCTCCCGCTGCTCGTCGTTCATCTCGTTGAGCAGCACGTTGGGGCTCTGGACCTCTGGCATGCGGCGCAGGTGGTCCAGGGTCCACATCTTCTTGGGATCCAGGTCCAGGTGCGGCTGGGCCGTCAGCGTCTTGCCGTCGTCGCGCACGAAGCCCATGTCGGAGACGACGTCGGCCCAGTTCCAGCCGTGGTACAGCGTCTCCCATTCGCGCTTGCCGATGAGCTGCCCCATGTTCGGCGTCTGGCGGCCCTGGTAGGTCGGCCGGAACGCGACCGCGTCGGTCCAGCGGCACTCTTCATGGCAGTACGTCCGCCACTGACCGTCGACCTTGTCCATCACCATGTCCTCGCGGACCAGGCACGGAACCATGCAGGTCCAGCACCGGCTCGGATAGCTGTAGTCGACGTCCTCGGCCACGATCGGGTGATGACCGTTCGGCGTGGACAGGCGGTTGTAGTTCTCCCACCACTTGCCGTACTTGTCATACCAGCCCGGGTACTTGAACTCGAACCACTCGAAGTCCTTGTCCGTCATCGGGTCGATCCGCCAGTAGTTGGCGAGCCAGCCGGTAGAGAAGAACTGGGCGACTTCGTGCACGTAGCCCTTGTTCCAGATCTGGTTCCACGCTTCCTCGATGAGGTCGTGCGGGACGACCAGCCCGTACTTCTCCAGCGGCACGAGATAGCTGCGGTAGTAGTCGTCATAGATCCACCGCCGCCACATCTCGGCGTAGGACTCACGCTCCTTGCGCCGGTCCTTGGTGCCGTACTCGATGAACGTGCCGATGGCTGCGTCCACGACGCGGTGGTTGTTCCACCACGCGTACCGAAGGTCGCGCTCGAGCAGCTGGTGATTGCTCTCGTCGGCCAGTGCCATCAGCAGCGTGGCGTAGCCGTTGCTGATGTGCCGCGACTCGTCCGACTGCACCGAGTGGAACACCGTCGGCAGCAGGTAGTCGCCGTTAGCGGCGGCCTCGGCCGGCATCGCGACGAACAGTGTGTTCGTGAACGCCGTCTCGGCCACGATCGTCAGGTAGACGCTGGCCGCGGTGATGGCGTCGCCAGTGATGAACGCCTCGGCGAACTGCCGTCCGATAGTCCCGCAGTAGTCGTCGTGGAAGCCGCGCAGGCTCATGTTGAACCCGGACGGGTCGATGTAGTTGTTCATGTACAGGCGCTTGAGGTTCTGCTGGATCGTCGAGTGGCGGACCTCGTCGATCATCTGGATCGCCTGGCCGTTGTGCAGCTCCGGGTTGGGAACAGTCCGGAACAGCAGCGGCATCGCTCGCGCGGCCGAGATCTCCGGCAGCGGGATGATCGACAGGAACAGCTTCTGCCACTCCAGCCAGCGCTCCTGCACCTGGCGGAACATATTGCCGCGGATGGCGCCGTCTTCTGCGCCGTATACGCGGTTGTCTTTCTCCTCCTGCATCGGGAAGTAAGACCGCAGGACCTGCTTCAGCGGGTCCTTCTTTTGTGCCTTCTGGAACGTATAGTCGGTGCCGTACTGAGATACCGGCTCGTGATAGCGCGGCTCCCAGGACAGTTCCTGAATCTTCTGATGCGCCTGTGCGACACTCTGGCGACTCATCGCCCACCCCTTTTTGTGCTTCGGTAGTTTCCGGCGCCCCCGCGCCTGCCCTGCGCCGGGCCGGGGATATAGCGGCCGCGGCAGCCCGAACCCGAAACTCGTCACGCTATTAGAAACACGCCCCGGCTGGCCCGGGGCTCTCAACATGAGACAGGCAGTTAACTCGCCGGTAATAGCCCGGCGACCGGCTCAGCTTTGCTCGCTGCTCGCGTCGCTCTCGCCGAAGAAGGCCGCGCGGAGTTCGTCGAGCTGGCTCTGGACCTGCTCGCGGGCCTTGCGGCTGCCCTCCACGTAAGGCTCAATCCCGAGGGCGATCAGCAATGCCGCGGCCGGCTCGCCCGGATTCCCGGCGTCGCCAAGGATCGGATGCAATCCCTCGTCAGCTAGGTGCTGAAATACAAGATTTACAATCGTCCAAGGGTTATATCGCTCGTTATCCGGCTCTGCTGAACTGCTCATCACGCACCTCCGCCGCCCGGAATAGGCACAGCCTCCTATTAGACGCCACTGCGGCCGCACGGTCGTCTCGCCATGAGACGCGAGAGCGAGCTGGGGAGTGTGTCACGGGATCCGGGGGCATGGTTTATCTCAGTTGGATTCATCGTCGGCGCAGCCGTACCGGCCAGACGTAGCGCCGCGAAAGCCCGCCCGCGGGCTCAGCCCCATGGTGGCGGGAGGCAGGAGGGGCGATGGCGTCCGTCCGCGGGGCGTTGCCGGATAACCAGGTAGCCCAGGCCAGAGAGAAGTTCCTGGCGCACGGCTCGGCGCACCCGCCTGAGGTGCGCGAGGCGATCCTGGCATCGTGGCGGCGATCGCGCGAGTGGAGCGTGGCCGCCGATCGCATCGAGTCGCCCTATGTTCGCGAGCCCGACCTTGACACACCGCTGATGCGGAGCGCGCTACCGGTACTCGGTCAGTTGCGCGACAACCTGGCCGACCAGTCGGTCAGCGCCATCCTGGCCGACGCTGCCGGAGTCGTGCTGAGCCGGATGACCATGGACGATGATCTTGAGCGACTTCTCGACAAGGTCATGCTGGCCACCGGATTCAGCTATGCGGAAGCGTCGGTCGGTACGAACGGCATCGGCACCGCTCTCGAGGGCGGCCAGCCGGCCTACGTCATGGAGCACGAGCACTACACGGAGCAGCTGGCGGACCTGCTCAGCGCGGGCGTCCCGCTCTATCACCCCATCTCCGGCAAGCTGGTTGGAGCTGTCGGCCTGGCGGGCTGGGGCCGTGATGACAACTCGCTGCTCATGGCGCTGGTCAAGACCACCGCCGATCAGATCACCCGAGCGCTGCTCACCGAGTCGAGCGCAGAAGAGCTTGAGCTGTTGCAGAGCTACCTGCGCGCGTGCCGGCACAGCAGCGGCATCGTGCTGGCGCTCAACCACGACGTCGTGATGATGAACGACCAGGCCCGGCATGTCCTGGAGCAGGGAGACCAGGAAGTGCTGCTCGGCTACGCCAGCGAGGTACTGGCAGGCGGGCGGACCAACGCTATCCAGGTTGAGCTGCCCACCGGCCTGACGGCGCGGATGCACTGCCGCCCGGCCGGCAGCGCGAAGCCCGCCGGGGCTGGCGCCGGCGTTGTGCAGGTCAAGCTCCTGGAGCCGGCCCGGCTCGCCGGCGACACACCGCCGCCGGCCCGGATGCTCCTGCCTGGCCTGATGGGGTCGGGTGCCCTCTGGCTGCGTAGCTCGCAGCAAGTGCAGGAGTCGTACGAGGCAGGCGAGTGGCTGGCGCTGGAAGGGGAGCCCGGAGCCGGCAAGCTGGCGCTAGCCCGTGCGGTCCACCAGCGCCGCAATCCGGCCCGGCGTTTTGACGTACTCGACGCTCCTGAGGCGGGCGCCCAGGACTGGCTGCGCCAGGTCCGCCGCGCACTGCTGGACGCCGAAGGGGACCTGGTCCTGCGGCACGTGGACCATCTCGGCCCGCGGCAGACGCACGCCCTGGCCGCGGCGCTGCAAGAGGCGCGGCCTGGCGCGGCTGCAGACCGGACAGCGGATGGCGAGGCTGCGGCGGAGCACGGCATGTGGGTGGCGGTCACGCTGACCCAGCCGAGCGCTGCCCTCACCGAGCTGCTGCGGCTGTTCCCCACCACGGTGACGTTGCCGCCGTTGCGTCATCACATCGAGGATCTGCCGGAATTGACCCAGTTCTTCCTCGGCAAGCTGAGTCAGCAGGGCCGCCTGACCTGCTCGCCCGAGGCGATGAAGCTGCTCATGCGCTCTAGCTGGCCCGGCAACGTCGAGCAGCTATGGCAGGTCATCAGGCGCATCGTGCAGCGCCGCCGGGCTGGCTCGATCCGCCCGGAAGACTTGCCGCCCGAGTGCTGGACGGTCAGTCGCCGGCTGCTCCGCCCGCTGGAAGCCCTGGAGCGCGACGCCATCGTGCAGCGGCTTCTGGACACCGACGGCAACAAGGCCAGGGCAGCGGAGTCACTGGGTATGTCTCGAGCGACTATCTACCGGAAAATGCATGAATATGGGATATCTACGACTTAACTCGAGCTGACGAGGCGGCGCGCGAGTGAAACTGACTCAATATGAGAGCAGCGAGGCGCCCTGGGCGGCATAGGCCTGAGTGATAAGTCCACGTGTCCCGTGGGCTCTCGCCTTCATCCAGCGAAGGAGCAGCAATGACCTTCGATCCAGGTTCCAACTCCGCACAGCAAGGCTCGGTAGGGGCTACGGCTACGCAGCAGCAAGGCCCGGCCGTTCCTGCCCAGCAGCACAGTGCGTACGAGGCTGCGCAACACGGTCAATTCGAGGGCACGCAGCCAGGTCCGATCGAGGCCGAGGCCACGCCGGAAGTCAAGGGCCCGCTGGCTGGCGACCCATTGTCGCTGGGACTGCCGGCCTTCATCGTCGGGTCAGTGGCGCTGGGCATGGTGCTGGTCGGGTTCGTCTCGCCGCTCGGCACCGGTGCGTCGCTGCCGATCATCCTGGCCGCTACAGCGCTAGGGCTGTTGATCTCGACGCTCTGGGCCATGGCCGTCGGCCAGTCTGCCGTAGCCGCAGTGCTAGGCGTCTTCGCCGGATTCTGGCTCAGCTATGCATTCTTCGTGCTGGGGCTGCAGCACGGCTGGTTCGGTGTAGGCATCGGCGACGTCAAGTCCAGTACGGAGCTGTTCCTCACCGCCTGGATTGTCATCATCAGCATGCTGGCGGTGGCGACCTTGCGGCTTGCGCTGGCGTTTACCGCCGTGCTGGCACTGGTCGATGTCGCGCTGATTCTGCTCCTCTGCGGCACGATCATCGTGTCGCCGAATCTCGTCAAGGCCGCAGGTGCCACCGCGTTGCTGTTCGCGACCGTGGGCATTTACATCTTCTTCGGCACCGCCTCCATGGCCACGGGCGGCAGGGCCATACCCCTGGGCAGGCCGCTGCTGAAGTCCAGGGCCTGACCAGGGCAAAGCATACGAGTATCCCCGTACCCTCGGGCTAGCGCCCGAGGGTACGGGGATGCTGTGCGCTCTGGGCCGGGACGGTGAGGCCGGTCGAGTCCGGCGCGGGCGCGACAGGGGCAGCAGGGGCGGCGACCCCGTCGCCTAGCAGGGCGGGCAAGTCCGCGATACTCGGCAGGATGCTCGTCGCCCCGGCCGCGCGGAGCCGCGCCGGCGAGTGCGGGCCCGTGAGCACGCCGACCACCACGCCGACGCCAGATCGGCGGCCCGCTTCCACGCCGGCGCCGGTGCCGTGCACGACCGCCACGTCCTGAACGGCGCCGATACCGGTCCGCATAATTGCGGTCAGCACGAGGTCGGGGGCCGGGAATCCGCGCGGGGCGTCCTCGGCGGCGAGCGTCAGGTCCACGCGGTGGCGTAGCCCGGCCGCGTCGAGCGCGAGATCCAGCACTCGGCGCGGCATGCTGCTCACCACGCACACCTGGCAGCCCGCCGCGCGAAGCCCATCGAGCACCTCACTAGCGCCCGGTAGCGGCCGCATCACTGACCGGCCAATGGCGTCTGGCAGCGCTCGGTCGAACGCAAGCTGCGCCGCCTGTGCGCGGGCCTCATTCTCGGGGAACAGCATCCCCATGACATCGCCGGGCGCTTGCCCGCGCGCCTGGTGGACCTGGGCCATCCGGCGTGCGAAGGCGCTAGTGCCGGCGACGACACCCTGGGTAGCTATCGCCTCGGCGAACGACCGCTCGATGATGCCTGGGTCAGCCACGAGAGTGCCGAGCAGGCCACAGCACGCCAGCGTGAGGCCCGGGCGGTCAGTCGCGCCGTTCATCCGCGGCGGCGGCGGTTTAGTCGTCGGCCGTCGTCGCCTCGGTCCACAGGTCAAGCTCAGCGCGGTCCGCCTGGACCTTCCGCCAGACGGCGAAAACGCTGAGTCCGAGCAGGACTACCACGAGCAGCTTCTTCACCACGGTGTTGATCCTTCCGGTTCCGCTACCGGGACGACAAGCTTCCTGACACTGCCCCCCGGTAGACCCCAGCAGCCTAGCAAGTTGCGCGCTAGCGCGGCCGATGCACGCGAGTCTCGTCCCAGACCGCCCCGGCGGACTCATAAACCTCTCCGTCGGCGCCAAACACCAGGAACCGGTCGAACGACTTGGCGAACCACCGGTCATGCGTGACCGCAAGGACCGTACCGGAGTAAGACTCAAGGCCTTCCTGCAGCGCCTCGGCGCTCGCGAGGTCCAGGTTGTCGGTCGGCTCGTCCAGCAGCAGCAGCGTGGAGCCTGCCAGCTCGAGCAGGAGGATCTGGAGGCGGGCCTGCTGACCGCCAGACAGGGTGGCGAACGGCTGCCGGGCGCAGTTGGTCAGCTCATACCGGGCCAGCGCCGACATCGCCTCGTTGATGAGCAGGGCGTGCTCGGTCATCATGATCTCCAGCGGCGACCGCCCGGCCAGGTCAGGGCGCGCATGCGTCTGGGCAAACATGCCCGGCACGACCCTGGCGCCAAGCCTCGCCACGCCCGAATGGCGCACGCTGTCGCCAGCCAGCAGTCGCAGGAAGTGCGACTTGCCCGAGCCGTTGGATCCCAGCACGGCGATCCGCTCGCCATACCAGACCTCCAGGTCGAAGGGCCGCATCAGCCCGGTGAGTTCCAGCTGCTCGCAGATGACGGCGCGCTTGCCAGTGCGGCCACCGCGCAGCCGCATCTTGACGTTTTGCTCCTTGGGCGCGAGCTCCGGCGGCCCGGCTTCCTCGAACTTGCGCAGCCTGGTGACCGCGGCCTGGTACCGCGAGGCCATGGCGTCGTTGTACGCCGCCTTCTGCTTGTACATCAGCATGAGCTGGCGCAGCTTCTCATGCTCCTCGTCCCAGCGCCGCCGCAGCTCGTCAAGGCGGTCGTTCCGCTCCCGCCTGGCCTGCGCGTAGGTGGCGAAGCCGCCGCCATGCACCCAGACATGGCGGTCCTCCACGGTGATGATTCGCTGCGCGCACGCCGCCAGCAGCTCGCGATCATGGCTGACGAGCAGGACGGTCTTGGGCGTGGCCGCGATCTGCTGCTCCAGCCAGATCTTGCCTGGCACGTCCAGGTAGTTGTCCGGCTCGTCGAGCAGGAGGACCTCGTCCTTGCCGCGCAGCAGCGACTCGAGCACGAGCCGCTTCTGCTCGCCGCCGGACAGGGTAGCTACTTCGCGCCACTGCGAGCGGTCATAACTGATCCCGAGGGCAGCTATGCAGCAGGCGTCGAAGTGGACCTCCTGCTCGTAGCCGCCGGCGTCGCCCCACTCGGCCAGGGCCGTGGCGTAGCGCATCTGCGTCGGCTCATCGTCGCGGTCCATCATGGCCAGCTCGGCGGCATCCAGCCGGCTGGCGGCGGTGCGGATCCGCTCCGGCGCGATCGACAGCAGCAGGTCCCGCACCGTGGTCTTGTCCCGGATCCCGCCGACGAACTGCCTCATCACCCCCAGGCCGCCGCTGGACGACACAGTCCCCGTCTGGGGTGACAGATCACCGGTGATCAGGCGCATGAGGGTTGTCTTGCCTGCGCCGTTCGGTCCGACGAGCGCCGCGACGACGCCGTCGCCCACGCGGAAGGAGACGTCGTCGAGCAGCGTCCTGCCGTCAGGCAGGGCGTGGCTCAGATGCGCCGCCTCTACGTGTCCCATCGGGCCCTCCAGTTCCCCTATCGGCCGGGTATGCCTGACAATAGCTGGGTGGACCCCCAGGAAATCAACGCGAATTCCCGGCTGCGGGCCTCGGACGCCGATCGCGACACGGCTGCCGCGGTTGTCAACAATGCGCTGGCTGAAGGCCGATTGACGGCAACGGAGCACTCGGAGCGCCTCGATGCGATCTTCTCGGCGAAGACGCATGCTGACCTCGTTCCGGTCCTGGACGATTTGCCGGCGCCTCGCGGCGTGCGGCAGGACCTCGCCCGCCCGCAGTCCGCGGCTGCTGACCCCAGCTCGAGGCGGGGCGGCCGTCTGGTCGCGATTCTCGGCGGGGTGACCCGCAAGGGTGTCTGGCATCCGGAGCCGGTGATAAGCGTGCTGGCTGTGCTGGGCGGCGCGGAGCTGGACTTCAGGGACGCCGTCCTGCCAGGCAACGAGATCGTCCTGAGGGCGACAACTGTGCTGGGCGGGCTCGAGATCACCGTGCCGCCGGAGATGCGGGTCGTGGATAGCGGGACCGCGATCCTGGGCGGCCGGGAGATTGTCGGGGACTCAGCCGAGGCATCGAGCCCGGACGCGCCCGTCCTGCGAATCGAGGGCACCTGCGTACTCGGCGGCGTCGAAGTGAAGCGCAAAGCCCGCAAAGTGCCCAAGGAACTGCGGCTGGGCAAGCGAGTCAACCTCACCATCGAGGCCGGCCGGATGCCGGTAGTCCGGGTCAAGCCCACCGACGACGACAGTTAGCTGACCCGCGGCACGACAGTGCGGATCTCGGCAGGGCGGATCTCGGCAGGGCGGATCTCGGCGCGGCGCCGGACCGGGTCGGCGAGCGCGGCCGCGAGCTGGTCGATGGCATGCAGTGAGTGGCCGCTGACGACCGCGTCGCAATAGGGCCAGGCAGCCGCCATGCCCGCCGCCAGCGGCTGATAGGCGGCGCTCTTGGTGCGCGGGTTCATCCACACGATCCGGAACGCGACGAGCGACAGCCGCTGCATCTCGCGCCGGATGATCTCCGGGTCGCCGGTGTCCCAGCCGTCGGAGATGATCAGGATGACGGCGCCTCTGGCCATGCCGCGGCGGCCGTATCGGTCGTTGAACTCCTTCAGCGCCGCCCCGAGCTTTGTCCCGCCGTGCCAGTCGGGCGCCGTTTCCGCGGCTTTGGCTAGCGCCGCGGCCGGCGTCGAGCGGGCGAGCGCCGTCGTGAGCCGGGTCAGCCGGGTGGCGAAGCTGAACACCTCCGCGCCGGCGCCGCCCGCCGCGCAGTAGAGCAGCTGGATCATGGCCCGCGCATATGGCTCCATCGACCCCGAGATGTCGCACAGGACCACCAGGCGGCGCGGCCGGGTGGCCGGGACCTCGCCGATCAGGCGGAACGCGTGGCCGCCAGTCCGGCGCGCCTGGCGCAACGTCGACCGCATGTCGGTGCGCCTGCCACCGGGCCGCCGCTTACGTCGCCTAGATCGACGGCTCGGCATCGCCAGCGTGATCTGCCGCATCGCAGCTGCCAGCTCGGCAAGCTCAGCCGGGGAGAGCTCGGCGAAGTCGGCGCCAGCGAGTCGTTCAGCCGGGCTGCCGAGGTAACGCTGCTCGATCTCGCGCTCCGACTCGGACTCCTGCGGCGCCGTCGCGTCCTGCATCGACAGGACCGTTTCCGCGTGCAGGCGGGCCGCTGTCGCGGCGTCCGCGATCTGCGCTGGCGGCGGCTCACCTCCTAGCCCCGGCACCGCGACGGGCACGCCAGGGAGCGGGCCGGCCCCGTCCGGCGCGCCGAAGACCTCGGAGAACACCGCCAGCAGTGTGTCCGCGTGCTCTTTGCTCGAGACCAGCGTCGCCAGGGCGCAATCGAACAGCTCGCGCCTGGTAGCCGGACGCAGGAGTGTCAGCGCGGCCGCGAAGCGCTGGCTCCGGCCGGGCCCGACTGGCAGCCCAGCCCGCCGCAGCACTGCCCCGAACCGGGCCGCCACGTCCGCCACATCCGTACCGCTCAGGTCGGCGCCGGTCCGGTCGGCGCTCGTCCAGTCGGCGCGGGTCCGGTCGGCGCCGGTCCGGTCGGCGCCAGCGGGACCTGGCGCAGCAGGCGCTCGCTCGTCAGGCATCGCCGGAGCCGGAGCCGACGACCGCGGCGAAGTCCGTGGCGCGCACCGTCTGAAGGTCTTCGGCGTACTTCAGCACGGCGCCCATCGTCTTGCGTGCCGCGTCTGCGTCGAGGTCGGCGGCGCCGAGGACCTGGAGCGCATTCGCCCAGCTGATCGCCTCGGCGACGCCGGGCGGCTTGGCCAGGTCCAGGCCGCGCAGGCGATGCATCCCGTTCGCTACCTGCATCGCCAGGCGCTCGCTGGCCGCAGGTACGCGTCGCCTGATGATCGCCGCGACCTGAGCCGCATCCGGGTAGTCGATCCAGTGGTAGAGACACCGCCGCTTGAGCGCGTCATGCAGGTCCCTGGTCCGGTTGGAAGTCAGGACGACGACCGGCGGATAGGCCGCCCGCCGGGTGCCTAGCTCGGGAATCGTCACGGCGGACTCGGCCAGCAGCTCGAACAGGAACGCCTCGAACTCGTCGTCGCCGCGGTCGACCTCGTCGATCAGCAGCACGGCCGGTCGCGGTCCAGGATGATCCAGGGCCGCGAGCAGCGGGCGTTCGAGCAAGTAGGCGTCGCTGAAAAGGTCGGCCTCCCTCGGCGCCTCGCCGCGCGCCTCGGCCAGCCTGATGGCAAGCAGCTGGCGGGGATAGTTCCACTCGTAGAGCGCTTCGGCCGAGGTCAGTCCTTCGTAGCACTGGAGCCGGATGAGGGGCGTATCCAGGGCAGCGGCCAGCGCCTTAGCGGCCTCGGTCTTCCCGACGCCCGGCTCGCCTTCCAGCAGGATCGGCTGGCTCATCCGCGCAGCGAGGAACAGCGCCGTGCCCAGCGCCTCGTCGGCCAGGTAACTGACCTCGTCAAGCTGGGTCAGCAGAGCCTGCACATCGGGCAACTGCTCAGCGAGATCGCTCATATCCCCATCTTCTGACGACAACGGGCTTTGACTGCCACGGGCCTTCCTCATCGCATGAACATTCAGCACTCACCGCTCGCCAGCGTATCCAGGCCCGCGACCCGGCAACGGCACCGTCAGCGACCGCCGCGGCGGTTCAGTACTAATAGCCCCGACGCCGGCCCGAAGATTCCGCCCTGGATTGCCTCGCGCCCCTAGCTCTTCCGCGCCAGCCACAGCCATGGGGCACGAGTTAGCCAGTGTGGCCCTAAGAGGGGCACCAATAGCTAACTCGTGCCCCATACTCCCGGCAGATCAGCCTGACAGTGATTAGTGGATAACGATAAAAATCCGGATATTAGCACCGGCAAATGGAGCCGGCCCAGCGAGCCGACGGCGACCAGGCACGGCGAGCCGCAGCGTCAGTACACCGCGAGATCGGAGCGGACCTGGCGGCCGTGGATGGCGCACCAGACGTTAGCGGGCGTGAGCGGCATGTCCGCGTGCGTGACCCCGAACGGGGCGAGCGCGTCGATGACAGAGTTCACCACGGCGGCCGGAGACCCGACGGTGGCGGACTCGCCGACGCCTTTCGCGCCGATCGGGTGATGCGGTGATGGCGTCACGGTCGCGCCGAGCTCGAACGACGGGCACTCCATCGCGGTCGGCAGCAGATAGTCCATGAACGAGCCGCCCAGGCAGTTGCCCGCCTCGTCGAACACGATGGCCTGCATAAGCGCCATCCCGATCCCGTCGGCGAGGCCGCGGTGAACCTGGCCCTCGACGATCATGGGGTTAATGCGGACGCCGCAGTCGTCCACCGCGATGAAACGGCGCACTGAAACTTCGCCGGTTGCCGGGTCCACGTCAGTCACGCAGATATAAGCCCCGAACGGGAACGTCAGATTCGGCGGGTTGTACACCGCGGACGCGTCGAGGTGCCCTTCCACTCCGTCCGGCAGCGCGAGCGACGAATGCGCCGCCATCGCGATCTCGGCCAGGCCGAGCGCCTGCTCTGGATCGCCGCGGACCCGCCACTTGCCCTCCGTCCACTCGAGGTCGGCGGCGGACACCTCGAGCATCGCGGCCGCCACCAGCCGCGCTCGCTCGCGCACCTTGCGCGCCGCCATTACCGCGGCGGCGCCCGACACCGGGGTGGAGCGGGAACCATAGGTTCCCAGGCCGAACGGCGTCCGGTCGGTGTCGCCATGCACGACCTCGACGTCGTCGGCCGACAGCCCGAGTTCCTCGGCCACGATCTGGGCGAACGTCGTCTCGTGCCCCTGACCCTGGGTCTGCACGGCGATCCCGAGCACTGCCGTGCCAGTCGGATGGATACGCAGGTCAGCGCCGTCGGCCATGCCCAGCCCCAGGATGTCCATGTGCTCGCGCGGCCCCGCGCCGACGCCTTCGGTAAAGAACGACAGCCCGATGCCCATGTACTGGCCGCGCGTCCGTCGCTCGGCCTGCTCGCGGCGCAGGTCGTCATAGCCGGCGATCTGCATGGCCAGCGTCAGGGCTCGCGGGTAGTCGCCCGAGTCGTACTCCCAGCCGGTCGGGCACGTGTACGGGAACTGCTCGGGCCGGAGCAGGTTGCGCATCCGCAACTCGGCCGGGTCCATCCCCAGCTCGCGCGCCAGCATGTCGACGAGACGCTCGACGAGGTACACGGCCTCGGTGATCCGGAACGAGCACGAGTACGCGACGCCGCCCGGCGCCTTGTTGGTGTAGACGCCGGTGACCTCGCAGAACGCCGCCTGCAGATCGTAGGACCCGGTGAAGATGTGGAAGAACCCGGCCGGGAACTTCGTCGGCTGCGCTGTCGCGTTGAAGGCCCCGTGGTCGGCCAGCACCCGCGCCCGCAGGCCAAGGATCTTGCCGTCCCTGGTCGCCGCGATCTCGCCATGCATGTGGTAGTCACGCGCGAACGTGGTGGACATCAGGTTCTCCGACCTGTCCTCCATCCACTTCACCGGCCGGCCCGTCGCCATCGAGGCCGCGATCGCACACAGATAGCCCGGATACACCGGCACCTTGTTGCCGAAGCCGCCGCCCAGGTCCGGCGACACGATCCGGATCTTGTGCTCGGGAAGTCCAGTGACCATCGCAAGCAACGTCCGGTGGGCGTGCGGCGCCTGGGTGGTCGACCACAAGGTCAACCGCCCGGTGACAGCGTTGTAGTCGGCAACGACCCCGCAGGTCTCCAGCGGGGCAGGATGGGAACGGGGATAGATCATGTCGCCGCCCACGCACACCTCGGCCGCTGCGAACACCTCATCGGCCGCGGCCTTATCCCCGGCCGTCCAGTCGAAGATGTGGTTACCGGTCCGGCCCGGCAGATCATCCCGGACGACGGGCGTATCGGGGTCCTGCGCGAGGCGCGCATCGATGACCGGCGGCAGCGGCTCGTAGTCGACCGCGATGAGCTCAAGCGCATCCCTGGCCGAGTACCTGTCCCTGGCCACCACGAAGGCGACCTCCTGGCCCTGGAACCGCACCTTGTCGGTCGCCAGCACTGCCTGCACGTCCGCGGCGAGCGTGGGCATCCAGGCCAGGCCGCGTTCGGCCAGGTCGGCGCCGGTCAGGACGGCCTCGACGTGCGGGTGGGCGCGGGCCGCGGTCGCGTCGACGGACCGAATCCTGGCGTGCGCCAGCGGGCTGCGCAAAATTGCGCCGTGCAGCATGCCGGGCAGCACGATGTCGTCGACGAACGTACCCTGGCCGCGGATGAACCGAGCGTCTTCCTTACGGCCGCGTGGTCCGTAGGCCCCTTTCCAGCTGGCACCGGTCGCACTGGCACCGGTCACGTCAGTCACTGTGCACCACCGTCCCGCGCCGCCCATAGCACCGAGCGCACGATGTTCTCGTATCCGGTGCACCGGCAGATCTGCCCAGATATCGCCTCGCGGACCTCGGCCTCGGTGGGATCAGGGTTGCGGTCGAGCAGCCACCGGGCCGTCAGCATCATGCCGGGAGTGCAGAAGCCGCACTGGAGGCCGTGACACTGCGCGAACCCCTGCTGGACTGGGTCGAGCACGGCGCCGCGAGCCAGGCCCTCGACGGTTCTGACCCGGTGCCCATCGGCCATCAGCGCTAGGACGGTGCACGACTTCACCGGGGTCTCGTCCAGCCAGACGACGCAGGCGCCGCAATTCGAGGTGTCGCAGCCCCAGTGCGAGCCGGTCAGGCCAAGGTCATCCCGAAGGAAGTGGATGAGCAGCAGCCGCGGCTCGACGTCCCGGGTGTACTCGGTGCCGTTAACGGTCAGCGTGAGTCGCATCAGAATTGCCCGAGCCCGTCCGCGCCGCGGGCGCGTGCCACCGCGAGGCGCAGTACTCGGGCGGTGAGCTCACCGGCCAGATGGCGCTTGTAATCGGCGGGGCCGCGCTGATCAGAGACCGGACGGCAGCTCTCAGCCGCGATCTCCCCGGCCCGCAGCAGGCTCTCCTGCGTAGCCGGCCGGCCACGCAGGAACTCTTCGGCCTCGGCGGCGACGAAGTGCCTGGCGCCGAGGGCCGCGAGGCCAATGCCCGCGTCCGAAATTACGTCCCCGTCGAGCCAGACCGCCGCGCCAGCAGCTCCGACCGGCCAGTCTCCGGTGCGCCTCGACACCTTCTGATACGCGTTGCCGCCGCCGGGCCGGATCGGCAGCCTGATCTCGGTCAGCAACTCGGCCGGGCCAACTACGGTCTCGTAGGGGCCAGTGTGGAACTCGCGCGCTGACACTTCGCGGCTGCCGTCCAGGCCCCGGATGATCATCGTGCCCTTCATGGCGGCGAACGCGGCCGACAGGTCCTCCGACGGATCCGCCTGGCAGAGCGAGCCGCCGACGGTGCCCCAGTTCCGTACGATCGGGTCGGCGATCACCCGCTCGGCGTCGTGCAGGATCGCGAAATGCTCGCCAGCGACGCGCGACTCCAGCAGCTGCGCGTGCCTGGTCAGCGTGCCAATCCGCAGCTGCGCACCGGTTAGGTTGATATAGCAGAGATCGGTGAGGCCGTTGATGTCGATCAGTACCTCAGGCTGCGCCAGGCGCAGCTTCATCATCGGTATGAGGCTGTGTCCGCCCGCCAGGACGCGCGCTTCCGGCCCGTACCGGGTCAGCAGCGTGAGCGCGTGCTCGACGCTCGTGGCCTTCTCATACTCGACCTGCGCGGGGACCTGCACGGTGGCGTCCTCCTCTGCATGGTGCTCCGTCGGGCCGCCATCGGTCCCGAGTGTACGAAGGCACGACGTCATCGATAGCCCGGCCGATGAGTCAGACTGGACTTTGCCATGACGCTCACGCAGCTCAACGCCTTTGTGCTGGTCGCCCGGCTCGGCTCGGTAACGGCCGCAGCCAGCGCGCTCGGCGTCAGCGAGCCCGCGGTGTCCCAGGCCCTCACCGCGCTCCGTCAGCACCTCGGTGATCAGCTGATTACCCGCGGCCCCGCGGGCATGACCCTGACGCCGGGTGGCTCGCGCCTGCTGGCGACGGCGTCGCAGATCGTGGTACTGGGCGCCGAGGCTCATGCCGCGGTCCGGGCCGCGCAGGGCGCGCCTGAGCAGCTGCGCATCGTCACGACCTCCACGTTCGGCGAGTTCATGGCTGGGCCGCTCGTCGAGGCCTTCACCAAGCGGTTCCCTGGCCCGGTCGAGGTGTCGACGGGGGTCGCAGTCTCCAGCGAGCAGGCCGTCCTCATCGCCAACAGGCTCGCTGACGTGGCCATCGGCGATGGCTCCGCCAGCGAGCAGACGATGCCGATCGTCAGTGAGCCGATCTTCAAGTACCGAGTGGTCGCGGTCGCCGCGGGCCAATCCGGCCAGTCCAGGCCGCGCGGCCCGGCCCGGCAGTGGCGCTGGCTGGTGGATCCGGCCGGCGCCGATCCTGGCAGCGCGACCGGCCGGCTGCTGGCGCAGCTCGGCGTACCGGAGAGCAACATCGGGGTGTTCCCGAGCCAGACCGCGGCCTGGGCCGCGGCGGCGGACGGCGGCGGCGTGGCACCAGCCATCGAGCACCTAGTGTCGCAGCAGCTGAGACGGGGAGAACTGTCACTGGTAGACGTGCCTGGCCTGCCTATTGAGGCGTGCTGGTACGCCACGCTGCTCGAGCGACAGCATCGCAGCACGGCCGCGAGCGCCCTGCGCCGGTTCCTCGGCACGCCCGAGGCGATGCAGCTGATGCGGTCGCCTGGCACCGGCGTGCCACCGTCACGGTTCCGGCCACCGGTGTACGTCACGATATGGAGCTGAAAATCCGTTATTTGACTGCCTTATCCACCCGGCTAGCTGGCCACTTAAGCGACAGCTTATTGGCGCGTTGCTTAGCCGGCCCGCGGGGTGAATTATGCAGTTCGACGCTGGGAACGGTGGCGCTTAGTTGAGTCTGCCGCCCACGAGCTGGGAGCGTGCGCATGCGGATCGAGTCCGATGGCAAGAGCAAGGGAAATCCGCGGCTATTTGAGCTGATTGAGCATGCGCCCAAAACCGGCAAGAGCCCCACAGTCTGGGCGTGGCCCGAGCTGATCGACTATCTCAAGATCGCCGGGCAGCCCGTCTCCGGGCCGTGGCCGCCGCATCAGGAGCCGCGACCTGACCCTGACTACGAGTCGGGCCCCGTGGCAGTCGCCGACCCGCACTCGACGCGGCCAGCCACAGCCGCCGCCCCACCAGCTGCGGCCCCACCAGCTGCAGCCCCACCAGCTGCAGCCCAATCAGCCGCAGCCCAGCCGGCGCCCGCTCCGCCTGACACCGGGCAGCAGGCTGACCCAGCCGCCGACTCGGCCTGATCCGCGCGACTGCCAATCCGCAGACCGGAGGAAACGTATGTATCCATCGCGGTTCCGCTATGAGGCACCGCATTCGCTGGCTGAGGCAATCGGACTGCTCAGTGATGGCGGCGACTACGCCAAGGTGCTGGCCGGAGGCCAGAGCCTGATCCCGCTGATGAAGCTGCGGTTCGCTTCACCTGAGCTGGTCGTCGACATCAACAACCTGCCTGGCCTCGCGTATCACCTGGCGGACCCCGACGGCACCCTGCGGATCGGCGCGCTGACCCGGCACGCTGACCTGGAGCGGTCCGAACTGCTGCGCAGCACGCAGCCGACGATGGCCGCGGCCGCGCCCCTGATTGCCGACCCGATCGTGCGCAACCGCGGGACCCTCGTGGGCTCGCTGTGTCACGCCGACCCGCAGGGTGACTGGGCCTCGGTTGTGCTGGCGCTCGGCGGCTCGCTGGTCGCCCAAGGTCCGCAGGGCCGGCGGTCGATCCCGATGGCCGACTTCGTGACCGGGCCGTTCCAGACCGTGCTCGATCCGGACGAGATCGCGGTCGAGGCCGTCATCCCGGCCGCACGAGGCGAGCGGGCCGGCGGCTACCTCAAGCTCGAGCGGCGCGTCGGCGACTTCGCCACGGTGGGCGTCGCGGTCGCAGTCGAAATCTCGGCCGGGTCCGTGACAAGGGCCGGCATCGCGCTCACCGGCGTTGGCGGGTCGACAATCGCGGCCACCGAGGCCGCAGCCGCGCTGACGGGCCGGCCGCTGAGCCCCGAGTCGATAGGCCAGGCGGCCGAGCTAGCCGCGGGGGCAGCGCGGCCGAGAACCGATCACCGGGGCAGCGCGGAGTACAAGCGGCACATGGTGGCGACGTTCGTCGAGCGCATCCTGACCGGCAGCGGCCGGGCTCACGCCGACGCTGGGGAAAGGGCGGCCTGACATGACGATCGTCTACGACGACCTTGGTGATGAGGCGCCGAGTGAGGTACCCGTTCGCCGGATCAAGTTCACCATCAACGGCCAGAAGAAGATCGCCGAGGTGGAGCCGCGGCTGCTGCTCGCACACCTGATCCGTCAGGGCCTCCGGCTGACCGGCACGCACACCGGCTGCGACACGACCAACTGCGGCGCCTGCACCGTCCTGGTCGACGGCCGGGCGATGAAGTCGTGCACGATGCTGGCGGTCCAGGCCGACGGCCACGACATCCAGACGGTCGAGGGCCTGGCCACCGCGAGCGAGCTGCACCCGCTCCAGGAGGGCTTCAAGGAAGAGCACGGCCTCCAGTGCGGCTTCTGCACGCCGGGCATGATGCTGGCCGCGAAGGCACTGCTCGACGCCAACCCCGACCCGACCGAGGAAGAAGTGCGGTGGGCCCTGTCGGGCAACCTGTGCCGCTGCACTGGCTACCAGAACATCGTCAAGTCAGTGCTGTGGGCCGCGGCGAAACTGCGCTCGCAGGCTGCCGAATAGGCGCTCGATAGCCCAATGAAGCAAGCACAGTGAAGACGGGAAACAGGACATGTCGCAGGCTGTAGACGAGATCAAGATCGGCGGGCTCGGCGCGAGCCGTAGGCGGGTCGAGGACAACAGGTTCATCCGCGGCAAGGGCAACTACACCGACGACATCGTGCTGCCCGGCATGCTGCACATGGAGATCCTGCGCAGCCCGCTGGCGCACGCCCGGATCAAGTCGATCGACGCGAGCAAGGCGTGGGACATTCCCGGCGTCCACCTGGTGCTCACCGGCGAGATGATGGCCACCCGCAACCTCGCCTGGATGCCGACGCTGTCGTATGACACCCAGGCGGTGCTGGCGACCGACAAGGTCCGGTTCCAGGGCCAGGAAGTCGCCTGCGTGATCGCCGACGACCCGTACATCGCCAAGGACGCCTGCGAGGCGATCGTTGTCGACTACGAGCCGCTGCCGGTCATCGTCAATCCGACGCAAGCTGTCGCCGAGGGGGCTCCGGTCATCCGCGACGACAAGGAGAACCAGCCCGACAACGTCATTTACGACTGGGAGGTCGGTGACCGCGACGGCACCGACCGGGCGTTCGCTGGGGCCGACCTCGTGTCCAAGCTCGAACTGCACTACCCGCGGTCGCACCCGTCGCCGATCGAGTGCTGCGGCTCGATCGCCGACTTCAACCGGGCCACGTCCAAGCTGACCGTCTACATGACCACCCAGGCCCCGCACATCATCCGCGCCGCCGTCGCGATGGTCGCCGAGCTGCCCGAGCACATGATCCGCATCGTGTCACCTGACATCGGCGGCGGCTTTGGCAACAAGGTGCCGATCTATCCGGGCTACGTCTGCTCGATCCTGGCCTCGATCCTGCTGGAGCGCCCGGTCAAGTGGATCGAGGACAAGTCCGGCAACCTGATCTCGACCGGGTTCGCCAGAGACGTGTACCTCAAGGGCGAGATGGCCCTGCGCAAGGACGGCAAGATTCTCGCGGTCCGGATGCACACCGATGCCGACCACGGCGCGTTCTTCTCCGACGCCCAGCCGAGCAAGTTCAAGATCGGCCTGATGCACTCGGCGTTCGCCGCCTACGACATCCCGGTCGCCCACCTCACCGCCCGCGGCACCTACAGCAACAAGGCGCCGGGCGGCGTGGCGTACCGGTGCTCGTTCCGGGTCACCGAGGCGATGTTCTTCCAGGAGCGGATGGTCCAGGCGGCTGCCGACGACCTTGGCATCGACCAGGCGCAGATCCGGGCCATGAACTTCGTCCGCGACGACCAGTTCCCGCACCGGACGCCCTTCGGCTTCCTGACCGACTCGGGCCAGTACGGCAAGTGCCTGGATGTCGCGCTCAAGGCGATCGACTACGAGAACTTCCGCCGCGAGCAGGCCGAAGCCAGGTCCCGCGGCCGGCTCCTCGGCCTCGGCATCTCCACCATGACCGAGCCGCTCGGCGCCGGCAACAGCCGGGAGTACGACATCCTCGGCATCAAGATGTTCGACTCAGCCGACCTGAAGGTCCACATGACCGGGAAGGCCATCTTGCGGACCGGCGCCAAGACGCAGGGTCAGGGCCACGAGACCACCTGGGCGCAGATCGTGGCGCACGAACTCGGCATCCCGGCCGAGGACGTCGTCGTGGAAGAGGGCGATACCGATACCGCCCCGTTTGGCATGGGTACCTACGCATCCCGCAGCACGCCGGTGGCCGGCGCCGCGGTGGCGATGGTGTCCCGCAAGATCCGGGCCAAGGCCCGGAAACTGGCCGCGCACCTCCTCGAGGTATCGGAGGAGGACATCGAGTGGGAGCTCGGCCGGTTCTACGTCCGCAGTGCTCCAGATCGTGGCGTCACGATCCAGGAGTGCGCGATTGCGGCCTACAGCAACATGCCGGACGGCATGGAGCCGGGCCTGGAGAACACCGCGTACTACGACCCGCCGAACCTGACCTGGCCGTTCGCGGTGTACATCGCCACCGTCGAGGTGGACCCGCAGACCGGCGTCTGGGACGTGCTCAAGCTGGTCGCGGTCGACGACTGTGGCGTCCGGATCAATCCCATGATCGTTGAAGGCCAGATCATGGGCGGCCTGACTGAGGCGTACGCCATGTCGAACATGCAGTTCATCACCTTCGATGCCGAGGGCAACTGCGTCGGTTCGAACTACATGGATTACCTGCTGCCCACCGCCTGGGAGACGCCGGGCTTCGAGCTGCACAGCGAAGTCGTCACCCCGTGCCCGCACCACCCGATCGGCGCCAAGGGAATCGGGGAGTGCGCGGCAGTGGGCGGCCCCGCGGCGTTCGTCAACGCCGTCATGGACGCGCTGTCGGGCACCGGGGTCCGGAATATTGACATGCCGATGCTGCCCGACCGCGTCTGGGAAGCCATCACGTACCGCCGGGATGTGTCCGGCGCGCCGCCGGTGCGGTCCGATGACTAGCGAGACGCCGATGGACGGCTGGGGCGTCATGACCGACGCCGCCGAGCTGGCGCGGCAGGGCGAGCCGTTCGCGCTGGCAACCGTGGTGTGGCGGCAGGGGCCGTCCTCGAGTCGGCAGGGCTCGCGGGCGATCATTACCGCGGCGGGCGAGCTACGTGGCTGGATCGGCGGCGCGTGCGCCGAGCCGGTGGTCATCCGCGAGGCCCAGCGGGTGATCTCGGCCGGCGAGCCGAGGCTGCTCCTGCTCGGCAGCGCTGAGCAGTTCGGTATCACAGGCCAGTTTGGCGGCGCGGTGCCTGACGGCATGCTGGTCATCCCGATCTCCTGCTTGAGCGACGGGGCGCTGGAGGTCTACATCGAGCCGGTCGTGCCCGTTCCCCATCTGGTGGTCGTGGGTCACTCGCCGATGGCCCACACCCTCGCCCAGCTGGCGCGAACCCTGGGCTGGCGGACCGATCTGGTGGACGGACCCGATTTCACCGCTGACCAAGCCAACGAGTACGCGATGGTCGTCGTGGCGAGCCAGGGGCACAACGACGAGGCCCTGCTGGAGCGCGCGATCGCCGCCCGGCCGGCTTACCTGGGCCTGGTGGGCTCGCGCAAGCGCGGCGAGGCGGTCCTCGGTTACCTCGCTGACCGGGGCGTGCCCGCCGATCAGCTTGCGCGGGTCACTGTTCCGGCCGGGCTTGACCTCGGCAGCACGGCCCACCAGGAGATCGCCGTCTCGATTCTGGCTGAGCTCGTTCAGCTGCGGGCCGCCGGCAAGCTGGCCGGCCCGGCTGGTGCCGGTGCAGGTGCAGGTGCGGCCCGGTCGGCGGCCAACTGGCCGGCTGCTCGCGGGTCATCTGCTAGCGGGCAGGCCGCTCGCGGGCCATCTGCTAGCGGGCCGGGGCTGGCCGCCGAGACGACCGATCCGGTATGCGGCATGACCGTGACGGCCGGGCCAGACGGCATGCCGCTGGAGCACGATGGCGTCACGTATTACTTCTGCTGCGCCGGCTGCCGCCAGGCGTTCTCGCGCGATCCCGCTGCCTACGTGAAGGGCGAGGCCCGATGCTGATCAAGAGCGATTTCGAGGTCGCTGAGCCGGTCGACAAGGTCTGGCAATTCTTCGAGAACATCCCGCAGGTCGCGTCCTGCCTGCCCGGCGCCGAACTCACCGAGGACCTCGGCGGGGAGAAGTACAAGGGCAAGGTCGCGGTCCGGATGGGACCCGTACGGCTTCAGTTCGCCGGCACCGCCGATATCGCCGAGCGAGACGAGGCGGCCAAGCGCGTCGTGGTGAATGCCGCCGGCGCGGAGGAGAAGGGCCGCGGCCAGGCCAGCATGATCATCACTGCGACGCTGACGCGGGCCGGGCGCGGTACCCGGGTCGACGTCTCCCAGGATCTCCAGCTATCCGGCGCGGCCGCGCAATACGGCCGCGGCATGATCTCCGACGTTACGTCGGTGCTCATGCGCGATTTCTCGGTCAACATGCAAGACCGGATCAACCGGATTGAGCGGGGCGAGTCCGCGGAGCAGATCGCCGCCGCGACAGCTTCCTCGGCCAGTGGCCTCACCCTCGGCCTGCGGGCCGCCCGGATGGCGCTGATGCGCGTGTTCCGTCGGTTCTTCGTCCCCTACCAGCCAGCCAGCTAGGAGGCAGCGCCATGGTCTTGTGGTGGATAGGCAACGCAGTTCTGCTGCTTGTCGTACTGCCCGTCGTGATCTTCCTGCTCAATCGGGTCCTCGCCGCGACCGAGCGGATCCGGCACGCGACCGACGCCGTCCTGTCTGGCGGCGTCGCGCTGGTCGGGGAGCTGACCGACGTGCCGGCGGCGCTGGCCACGACAGACGCCACCGTCAAGGAAGTCTCCGTCGGCGCTGTCCGCTACGCCGGCTCCGTCGCCAAGCTTCTGGGCTAGGCCCAGATTTCCGGCTAGCGGAACCCTCCAGCTAGCAGAAAGGAGAACGGTCATGCCAGCAGCTGCATGGGTGACTCTCATTATCGCCGCCCTCATCATCGCGATCACAGCCGTCGGCCTGCTGCGGGTGATCTTTCACCTCAGGGCCATTCGCGCGACGCTCGTCGCCACCACCGGGGGCGTCCAGGCGGTCGCGCAACTCACCAGTACCGTGCCTGAACGGCTGACCTCGGTGAACGCGAGCCTCAAGCCGGTCCGCGACTTCTGCGAAACCGTCTGAGCGCGGCTAGGGAGAGAAGACCCATGAACTCTACGGTCCTGGCGGCGGCGAGTGGCGGCACCAGTAACTTCGGCTGGATCCTCGGCTTCACGATCGGCGGCGTGGTCGTCCTTGTCGTGGTGGCGCTGGTCGTGCCGATCCTGCTGCTGGCGCGCTCGATCGGGAATGAGGCACCAAAGATCAACTCAGCCCTTACCGACGCGGTGCACAACACCGCGCCGCTCGGGGCGCTGCGCACGACCATCGAGTACGCCACCGTCATCATCGGCGGTCTGCAGCGCGGCCGCGCCAGGCTAGGAGGCTGAGCAATGAACGTTGCACATCTGGTAGCGGCCATGCCTGCGCACGAGCACACGCTCTGGGTCTGGGCACTCATTGTCGGCGTCATCGTCATTCTTGCCGTGGTGGCCCTGCTCAGCCTGCTGATCTACCTTGTGCGGATCATCGACCGGCGCGTCGTGCAGGTGCGCGACACGCTGACGGCCGCCGACGTTAATACGGCGGACACGGTGCTGATCCCGCAGGTAGCCGGCGGCGTCGAGGCCGTGCTCGCCGAGGGCCTCCAGCATCATCTGTTCCTCGGCCGAGTGCTCGGAAAGGTCAAGTCATGACGACCCTTGTGGTGCTGACGGTCCTCGAGATCGTGGTGCTCATTGCCGGGCTGGCGTTCTTCCTGTACTGGGTGGGCACGCTGCTGACCCGCATCGCCGGGAACCTCGAGGAGTGCGACGGCCTCGTTGGCAGCATCGTCGGCCACGCCAAGCTGATCGGACCCGGCGTCGGGCACATCAACCGGACCGGCGGCGTGGTCGCCGGGGCGCTGCCGCTGCTGTACGGGATGGCCGAGGACATCGTCGCCGACGTCACGCCGCGCGCCGA
>DATHPF010000194.1:0-24669 GCA_035484155.1 Streptosporangiaceae bacterium | reverse complement strand
GGTGCCGTGGTGCGCCAGAGTAGGCGGGCTGGCAGCCTGTTGTCATGCAACCTGAGCCTGCGGGCCATCCCCGTGCTTCCGGGGGCTCGCTCGCCCGGACCAAGCTGATGGTGGCGCTTGCCGCTGCCGTCGCTGGCGGCGCGGCCGCCGCGGCCGCGGGCGCGAGGCTGGACGCACCGCTGATCGGCTGGGACATCCTGGCGCTGGTCTTCTGCGCGTGGGTGTGGCTGACGGTCTGGCGGCTGAACCCGCACGAGACCGCCGGTCATGCCAGGCGGGAGGACCCCAGCGTCGACGTGGCGGACGTAGTGCTGCTGGGCGCTGCGATCGCGAGCCTTGCCGCCGTCGGGTTTCTGCTGGTCGGCACCGGAGGGATGACCGGGGCCGAGAAGTACCTGGAGGCAGGATTCGCGGTCGTGTCCGTGTTCGTCTCCTGGATCCTGGTCCACACGGTCTTCACGCTTCGGTATGCGCGGCTGTATTACAGCGGGAAGCCTGGCGGGATCGACTTCAATGATCCTGACGATCCGGACTACCGTGACTTCGCCTATCTGGCGTTCACGATCGGCATGACGTTCCAGGTCTCTGACACCGATCTCCAGTCCAAGCCGATCAGGCGGATGGCTCTGCGGCATGCATGGATATCGTTCCCGCTCGGGGCGGTCATCATCGCCACCTCGATCAACCTCGTGGCCGGTCTAGCGAAGTGAGGCGCGAGTAGTGACGCGGCGCGCGAGCAGCAGCGGCTGGCTCATCCTGCTGGAGCAGGAACCAGGCCGACCAGGTTGCCTTCCGAGTCCTTGAACCACGCCGCCTCTCCACCGCCCGGCATCCGGGCGATGCCGTCCTCGGTCCGGGTCTCCGGTGTGTCGTACTCCTCGAACTCCACGCCCCGCCCCTTCATCTCGTCGACGGCAGCGCGCACGTCGGTGACGTGAATGACGGCCTGCGTGAACTCCCCTGACGACCTGATCCGGGCCGGATAGACGAAGAGCTGGCTGACACCATCTCCAACGGTGAGGCCCACCTGCCCGTCTCTTGCCGCGAGAAATTGCGACTCAAGTGCCTGAAGTCCCACTTTCTCGACGTAGAACGCTTTGGCCCGGCCCACGTCTTGCGCAGGCAGTGCCGCCGTAATCCCAGACGTCCTCATGACGGGATGGTAAGGCGTCCGGCGTCGCCGCTGCCGCCGGACGAGGCCTAGCGGACGGCAGGTCCTCGTCAGCGACGCCATGCCACCCGCAGGCTCGGCGAGGATAGGTGCCCTGACCAGCCGAACGGTCACGACATCTATCCCCGCCCATCGGGCTCGGCGCCGACCACGCCCGTCACCGCCTTAGATGGCGCGACAGCCAGGTCTAGCGCCTTCCGGGATCAGTACAGGTGGCGCATGCCGTTCACCTCCTGACATAACCGGTCGAGCCGGCCGGCTCGGCGCAGAATGGTGCCTTGATAGCGGGAACGCCATGCCCTCGTCCGCGACGCCCGGTCACCCGCAGGCTCGGGGGGGATAGGTGCCCTGACTAGCCGAACGGTCACGACACCTATCCCCGCCCATCAGGCTCGGCGCCGACCCACGTCCGTCACTGCCTAGATGGCGCGACTGCCAGGTCTAGCGCCTTCCGGGTTTAATACCAATGGCGCATGCCGTTCACCTCCTGACATAACCGGTCGAGCCGGTCGGCCCGGCGCAGAATGGTGCCTTGAGATGGCCGCTCATACGAAAAACACCGGTCCATGGGCCGAGTGGATGACGAGCCTCGACGGCTGCCCGAATGGGGCGCTTCTCCGGATGATTCCTGGGACGTCGTTGCCGACAATGAAATATCCGTAGCTGGTAAAGGTCTTCTCGCTGACTATCGTTCCGCCATGAATCACTCCGACGCTTTCGGCGTCATTGTCCACGAGCATCTGGGCCAGCCAGGCCTCGTCCGCTGCCAGCGCGCCATCCACGGCCTGAGCCCAGTCCGTGGATGTCGTCTCGCGGCCGATCGTCACGCCGCGACCCGCAAAGCCGTGGCACGGTTTCAGGACCAGCCGATGCTGGTTCGCGATGCACCAGGACAGGAGGTCGACCTTCTCCCCGTCCACGGTCGCCGGGCCGTCCGCAAGGAACCGGCTCCACGGGATAAAGGACGAGAGGGTCCTCTCCAGATCTGGGGGAAGATGTCCGGCCTCGAGCTCTTCCGACAGGATTACGAGTGCCGCCTTCGTCGTGGCGATCTGATCGTCGAGATCGTCGAACAGGATGACCAATCCTGATCGGGCTGCCTGCAGTACGGGCTGTAGCACCGGATACTGACCGTCCGGATCGGGCTGGTCCGCCCAGAAGCGGTAAATCAGGTCGACCGTCTGCCCCTGCCAGGTCACCGATTGAGTCCCGCATTCCACGTCTTCGGCGGCGCCCAGCTGTGCTCGTATGCCGTGCCGGCGCAGCTCGGCGGCGAAGATCTCAATGTGGCCGGGTACTTCGTCGCCGACGAACTCGCGCAGATCTGACACCAGCACCAGTCCGTCCGCGCTCCGGCCCGCCCGGCGAAGCCGGGACCGGAGCATGTCTGCCACCTGGCGCATGATGTCCGGGCCAGCAGCACCGACGTCCCGCAGGAAGTCACCGATCACTGGCGATGCTTCGAATACGCGGCCGAGCATGTCCATGTCTGGCAGGCCGCCGCAGGATGATCCGCCGTTGGGTTCGACCATCATGATCGCGTCGCCCTGGAGTGCGCAATCCGGCCTCGCGATGGCAGACCAGCGCGGCCTGTGGCTCTGGTCGAGGTATCGCCGTGTGGCCCCGCTCAGGTGAAGCTCGTCGGCTAGCCGCTCCCATTGCCCGTACATGCGGCGCTCGAAGATCTCGGTCAGTGCCGCCCGGAATGCGGCATGCTGCGTGCCGATCTGGTGCCGCGCGCGGGCGGGCAGAAGCGGCGGGGGCACCTGCAGGCGGTCGGGCAGAGCCTGCGGTATCCGGTGTGCTCGGATTAGCGCGAGGGCGTCACCCCCGGGGTCGAAGTACTCGGCGAGCATGTTCGCGTGCCCGGCCGTCCGCGCCATTAACGCGGCGTTGAGCTCGGCCGACTCCTGTGCCAGCGACGCCATCTCAGCTCCTTTTCACGGTCCGACCATCAGGCAACCAGGGCAGGGTGCCCGCGGCCGTGTCGCTGCCCGAGCGCAGCGATGCACACGATGACGCCGACGGCACCAGATCCGGCGATGACCAGGCTCGGCCGGGCAACGAGGGTGATGGCTCCGGCCACCGCCATGGCGATGCCCTGGCAGGCCATGACACCGGACGACACGAAGATCATCACCCGCCGCCTGGTCGCGTCGTCGGTGAGCTGCAGGAGGTCGGCGTCGACGCTCTGGAGATAGGCCAGGCCGCTGCCGCTGAGGGCTCGCAAGAGGATCGCCGCAAACAGCGGCGGGGAAACCGCGAAGCCCAGTGACGGCAGCTGCGTGAGCAAGATCAGCGATGTGGCCGATTTCCGGCGCGCGCCGGCGGACAGCCGGGAACAGCAGACCTCACCGATGATCGCTCCCCCGGCGAAAGCGGCCAGCAACAGGCCGACCGCCGTTCCGCCCTGCCCGATCTGGGTGGCGTAAGCAACAGTGATGCCCGTTCCTGCCGAGGCGAACGATATGGGCAGCCATAGCCGGAGGGCTGTCCGGCGAAGTGACGACTGGCGGAAGTCCTGCCGGAGCGCGCGGACCGAGGCCATCGGATGAACGTGCAGTTCCGTGACCGGTCGTGGCCCTGGCATGCGCGCGGTTGCGAAGAACAGCAGCAGGGCGGCCAGCGCAAAGCTGGCCGCGTTGCCGAGCAGGACGGCTCGTGGTCCGAATTCGGCTGCCAGCGCCCCGCCGCAGACAAAACCAGGCACCACGGCCAGCTGAGCGATGATCCGCAGCACCGAGCGCGCCGCCAGGAACGTATCGTGATCCAGCGAGTCGACGAGCATCGCGGCCCGCGTGCCACTGTGAATTGGGACGATGGTGCCGAGGACGGCGGCGAGCGCGAGCTGCCATCCGACCGGGGTCCACGGGGCGGCCATCGTGGCAGCGAGAAGTGCACTGGCGGCGTTCGCGCCGACCAGGACCGTACGTGGCTGGTAGCGGCCAGCCAGCCCGCCAAGGAACGCGCCAGAGAAGGCCTGCGGAATGAACACGACGCTGAAGGCAAGCGCGGCATAAAGGCCTGACTTCGTTTCCCGGTAGATCAGCAGCGAGAGTGCCGCGTCCGCTGCGACTGTGCCGAACATGGATATCGCGTGCGCTGCGGCGACCGCCCGCAGCTGCGGTGAACGAAGCACGACCGCATAGCGGAGAGCGTGCCGGCGCTGGCCGTCACGGGGCCTTGCTCGCTCGGCGCGCACGTTCGTCATCGCGGCGGCCCCAGCAATGCCACCAGGGGCCTGGGCTTCATGCCCATCCTGCGCTTGAAGGTCTCGTTCAGCCGGCCGCACTCGGCAGTCTGCACGCCCAGCGACCACATCAGCTCCAGCGACTCCCACCAGAGCGCGTAAAACGGACTGAAGGTGAGATCGGTCCGGTCCCGCACATAACCGGCCGACCAGCACTGCAACCGGGTGTCCTCGACGAGGCAGATGCCTACCGCGAGCGTCTCGCCAGCATTGTCACGAAGCTCAAGCACGCGGACGGGATCACCAAGCTCGGCCAGGAAGCTGGCAAAGCGCGGCGGGTCGTAGTACTTCGGTGAACCGGCGCGCGTCGCGGTTGCTGCGACCAGTTTGAGCATCCGCGCCAGGCCCGGCACATCGCCCTGATGTATAACCGTGCTGACGCCGTGCTCGGCTGCCCGGCGCCGCTGGCGGCCCAGTTCGATGCGCGCGCGCTGGCGCAGCCCCGCAAGATAGGCCGAGCCGTCTGGCGCGGACTGGCGGGTTACCACCCACCGTGGCACCAGTTCCTTGGCGCGGAAGCCTCGCTGCAGCAGGTGCGGCACCATCGGCGAGTCTGCGCTCACATTGACAAACCCCCACAGTGAGCATCCGAGTGCCTCGGCCTCGGCGGCGAACGCGTCCTGGAGGGCATCGAGTGCCGCGTCATCAGCGGCAAGGACCCTGGAATCGGGACTGTGCCACATGGGTGACAGCAGGCCTTGCTCACCGTCGGCCAGGCCCAGCAGGCCCAGCGGGTCGCCCTGAACATAGGCGGGCGCCGCGGCGAGCAGGTCTCCGCCCGGCCCGCGTACCTCGAGGTAGCGGGGCGAGCTGATTCGCTGCACCGGATGATGCTCGTAGGCGCGCATGAACGCACGGCTGTGAAACACCGGAGCGTCGAGCGACGCTGCCAGCTGATCCCAGTCTCCGCCCAGCTCGTCGGCCGAGTGCAGTGCCATCGTCGCCATGGCCGAATCGCGCATGTCACCCTCCAAGAAGCTCCCCGACGGATGCGCGGACCCGGGAGTGGTCCAGCGTTACCGGCGTTCCGCTCACCCGGTTGGAGGCAAGCCCTTCGTCCACGATCACGTCGACCATCGCCGGGCCGACCGGGCCGAGGCTGGTCGGCAGGCCGCGCCGGGTGAGCAGATCCGAGATTCCCGCCCCGATGCTGCCCTCGGGCACCGCCAGCACATCGCGGAGAGCACTGGCCTCCGCGGAGCGCCAGGCCGGCTCGATCATCGGCGCAAGCCAGATCAGGTTGAGGGCACACGCCAGTCCGTGCGGCACGCCAAGATGCACGGTCAGCGGGTACGCGAGAGCGTGCGCGGCGGTCGTGCGGGTGAGGTCGATCGCCCGTCCTGCCAGTGTGCCGGCCTCGCTCAGCGTGTCCCGCTCGGCCAGGCTCGGCAGTCGGTCCGCGTCCCGCAGCACCGGGACCAGGAGTGCCAGCGCGGCCATCGCGAACGCGCGAGACTCGCTGGTGGCGCACCTCGACCAGGCTGATTCAACGGCGTGCGCCAGCGCGTCGAACGCGCAGCTCCAGGTCAGCCACGCGGGACAGGAATCGGTGAGGGCAGGGTCGATCACCGCGACATCGGCCTGAACGCAGGCCGCGTCGAGCGACACCTTACGGCCGTGCCGGTACAACGTGGCAAACCGGGTGACCTCGCTGCCAGTGCCCGCCGTGGTCGGCACGAGCACCAGCTCGACCCCGGCGCGGGCACAGGCGGTCGTGCCGATGATTGCCGCGGCTGCCTCGCCACGGTCGGGCGGTAGCGCGCGGGCAGCCTTGGCGATGTCCAGCGCGGAGCCGCCGCCGACGCCAAGCACGAGGTCGGCATCGGCGGCAGCTCGCCTGGCGGCAGCCGATATTGCCTGGTCAGTCGTCGGATTGGGCTGGAACTGGCTGAACAGCGTGGCACCACGGGGCAGCCAGCTTGCGAGTGCGGTGCGCTGGGCAGCGCCGGGGCTGGCGACCGCAAAGACCCGTCGGCCAGCCAGCAGCGCGGGAATTTCGGCCCTGGCACCCCGGCCCGCGATGACCCGGGGCCCAGCTGTGGTCGTCGTCACCGCGACCGCGGTTTCTGCGCGGCTTCGGCGAATCTCCGGCCGATGTCGGCGGGGCCGGCGGACGCGGTCGCCCGCGCGTGAACCTCATCCGGGGTCGGCAGCACGCGCACCGCGCACAGCACCGGTCCGGGCGCACGGAGCGCCTGGGTGATGATCGCCGGCAGCATGCCCCTGGTATCCGCGCTGAGCACGGTCCGGTACCCCAGTGCACGGCCGAGCATCGCGAAGTCCACCGCGCGCGATGTGGATGGCTGGCAGCCCGTTGATTCGTAGCAGCCGTTGTCCACGACGACATGGACCAGCGACTCCGCGCCGCTCGCGCCGATCGTCGAACCGGTGCCGAGATGCATCAGGAAGGCGCCGTCACCGTCAAGCACGACCGTGCGGCGGCCCGATGCGGCGGCCGCCAGTCCGAGGCCAATAGCCGCGGCATGGCCCATCGAGCCCTGCATATAGAAGTTCCCCGGCCGGTCACGCTCGTGGTGAGCCTGCCGGGACAGGTACCCGGTGGTCGTCACCAGCAGCTCATCGCTGAGCGCGGCCATCAGGGCGGCGACGACCAGCGGCCGGGTCAGCGATTCGCGGTCGGTGGCAGATCCATTGTTCCCTCGCGGCGTGGCGCCGATGACTCGCATGGGCGCCAGCAGGAAAAACGGGCTGCGCCGCTCACGGGCTTTCCCGGCCGAGGCCAGTGACTGCGCCAGCGTCTGCCTGCCGAGCACGGCGTACCCAACATGCAGCGCCTCGAGGAGCGCGGTTGTGCTCGCTCCCATGACGGCGTGCTGCGGCTCGTCCGCCGCGGGATCGGGCCAGCCGCGCAATGTCATTATCACCAGGACAGGGATCCGGTAAGGCAGCAGCAGCGAGGTCAGCGGATTGAGCAGGTTGCCGAACCCGGAGTTCTGGCAGAGCACGACGCCGGGCTCTCCGGCCAGCTCCCACCCGGCGGCCATGGCGAGCGCAGCACCCTCCGACGCTGCGGGAACAAGGCTGCCTGCCTCTTCGAATAGCTGCCACAGCCCGGCAAGGTGCCCGCATGGAACGCCGGTGGCGCGCCGTACCCCGTGCGCGCTCAGCGCCGTGCGGACATCGGCCGCGGCAATCTGGCTGGTCATCGGTCTAGGTCCAGCCATTGGTCCGTGCCGACGATATTCAGGACGTCCTTGACGGTGGCGATGTCGGACTCAACGCCACCGGTGCCTCCGGCGGCGAGCACCCTGGCCCACATGTCACGAATGGCGGCTATCGCCGCTCGCACGCCATGGTTCGCATAGATCACCATGGCCGCGCCCGCTTCTTCCGCCTCGCGGGCTGACAGGGTCGAATAGGTGGTGGGCACAAGCACCACCGGCGCACGGCAGCGCCAGTCCGCCAGGAACTCGATGACCTCGGTTGGGTCAGCCGATTTCGAATGAACCAGGACAGCATCGGCGCCAGCGTTGACATAGGCATGACAGCGCGCGAGCGCTTCCTCGACGCCGAAGCCGCAGACGAAAGCCTCTGTCCTGGCAATCAGCACCGTTTCCGGAAGGACCTGAGCCTCCTTGACGGCCGCGAGCTTGGCGCTGAATTCCGCGATGCTGAGCAGTTCGTGGCCGCCGCTGACGAAGCTGTTCCGCTTGGGGAATACCTTGTCCTCCAGGCAGATGGCCGCGATGCCAGCCGCCTCGTAGCGCATTGCCCCGTATATGGCATTGAGCGGGCCGCCGAAGCCGGTGTCACAGTCGGCGATGACCGGGATATCCACTGCATCGTGCATAGTCGTTGCGGCCGCCAGGAACTCGCCGAGCCCGAGCAGACTGAGGTCGGGCAGACCATGCGCGGTGCAGATTTCCAGCCCGGACGCCCACGTGGCGTCGAAGCCCGCCTCTTCGGCGAGCCGGGCGGACAGACCGTCATGTGCGCCGGCGACCCGCAGGAACCGGCCTTCGGCGAACGCCTCGCGCAGGACGGCCGCCCGGCGGGCAGGCACGGCGCGGTCAGCGCGTGGGGCCGTAGGAGTTACTGGCATGGTGCGCCTCCCGCGAGCACAGGCCCGGCGCTCGCGGCAACGGGGCGACGAGCGGCAGAGAAGAACCTGGTGAGCCGTTCCGCAGCCGCGCGCAGTACCTCGCGCGGGGCCGCGACGCACAGCCGCAGATGACCATCAAGGCCAAAGGTCGACCCGGCGCGCAGCCTGACGCCGGCAACCTCGGCAAGCCGGGCGCACAGTTCGTGATCATCGGCCGAGCCGTACGCGCCATCCCGCAGCGCAGCCGACGCGTCGAGGCAGAGGTAGATACCGCCGGCTGGGGGCACGGCACGCAGCAGCGGAACGGCGCCGAAGAGCTGGATCGAGTACTCCCGCAGGGCCCTCAGCCGATCCGCACGCGTGGCGACCGCGGCATCATCATCGAGCACCGCAGCCACCGCGGCCTGGCCGGGTGCCGACGCCGGGCCCGTGGTGTGCTCGACGAAGTCCCTGATGCGCGTGAGGAGCGTGTGGTGTGACCAGACCCAGCCAACGCGGAGCCCGGCCATCGCATGTGTCTTGGTGGCACTGCCGACCACCGTCGCGAGCTCTCCGGCGGGCGCCAGGTGACCGCCATTGCCGAACGCCCAGTAGCTGTCATCGACGATCAGGTGAATCTCACGGCGAGCCGCCCAGGCACTGATCTCGGCCAGGGCGTGCGCGTCGTAGACGCTGCCTGTCGGGTTCACGGGACTGTTGACGATCAGTGCGCGGGTCCGTGCGGTACACCGCGCATTCAGCAGGGCGGGCCGGGTGAGCCAGCCGTCGGCCGGGTCACCATCGACGGGCACCGGGTGCGCGCCGGCGAACGCGACCACCTTGGGGTAGTGACTCCAGTGCGGTCGTGGCACCAGGACCTCACCGCCAGCGGCGACCGCGGCGATGGCGGCGAGCAAGCCGTGCCGGCCGCCGGCGCTCACCGTGATGCCGGACGCGGTCGCCGTCTCCAGGCCCCGGCGGACGTAGTGCGCCGCGACGGCCGAGCGCAGGCAGGCACTGCCGGCGACCGGCGCATACTCCGCACCGCCGCTGCCAGCGAGGGCGAGCCTGGCAGCCTGCGGCAACGGCTCGGCGAGCTGCCCAAGCGACAGGTCGATGAGCCTCACAGGCAGTCCCCGACCCAGGTCCGCAGCAGCAGTCGGGGAGACTCTGCCGTGTCCCGGAACTCGGTGCGCCCGTGGAGCAGGGACAGGTTGTCGAATATGGCGAACTCGCCGCCGCGCATCTTGTCCTCGCGGATATGGCCGGCTGAATACACGGCTTCATCCAGGGCGTCCAGGGCCGCGATCTGGGCGGACGTCAGGCGGGGTATCCCCGGATGCTCGTGGCCGCGCTCGATGTAGCTGCGGAAATACGCGATGGCCGGCTTGCCGCCCTGAGTGAAGAGTACGGGCTTCGCCACGGTAGGCCCGGCGCCTGATTCCTGATCGCCGCGCCTGTCGAAATGGAATGGAGCGCGCAGCACGTCGAGGACGTCCGGTCGGCTCGCTAGCGCCGCCAGCACATGGCGGATGTGCACAAATCTCAGAGCTCCGCCGAACTCAGATTGCCGGACGCAGAACAGAGTGAAGTAGGCGGGCGCCGGCAGCGGGCGTTCCACGCCATCGGTGTGCATGTGGCCGCCGAATCGTGAATCGGAGTAGCGTGCCCGTTCCCCCTCGGCGATGCCTGTCCCCCGGTCACGCACCTCGCGGACGAGCACCCCGTCCTTGTTCTGCGGCAGGATCTGGCCGAGAAGTGCGGCCAGGCGCCGTGAGGCGCGCTCCCCGTCCGATGCGGAGGCGGGCAGGCCAGTGAGCACAAGCAGACCCAGGTCCGGCACGACTTCTCGCATCAGATCCGTCAGCTCGGCGCGGGCGGCAGGTTGATCTGCGTCCGCACCGTCGGGAGCCAGCAGGCACCTCGCCAGGTGAGCGGTCCGTGAGATCTCGGTCCGCGGGAAGCGCCCGGTCAGGTCAGACGTACTGGCATAGCCTCGGCTGCCGGCCACGATGGCACCCTCTCTTCCCTGGTCGTACGCCTCCGCGTTTCCTGGCATTTACTCTCCACACGCCAGCCTTCGACGGCCATGCAGACGCACTGGCAGATTCCATGCATATTGTGGGCAATATCTAAGCCAGCGTGGTGTATGAGACTGGTGTGCCGATCGCCTCAGCGCTTCGCCGGCATGATCGGCAGCCCGACCAGGCCCCGCAGGGTCGGGTTCTGGTCGAACACTGGATCTCCGGCGAGCCTGAAGCGTTTCCCGCACGCTGCCATGGCCATGAGCGTGGCGCGCACCAGGCTGAGCGCTACCGGGGCACCGAGGCAGGCGTGGGCGCCGCGACTGAACCCGAGGTGCGGGTTTGGCCGCCGGCCCGGCATGAAATGGTCAGGTTCGTCGAACCGAGCGGGGTCCCGGTTGGCCGAGCCCAGCAAGACGACGACGGTATCTCCCCTGGCCAGGCGCACGCCCTGCAGCTCGACCGGCCGGGTGCACATGCGGCTCTGCGCCTGGGACAGACTGTCGAATCGCACGAACTCATGCACCGCGGCCCGTGTGACAGCGCGCTTTCCGGCCAGGGATGCGCGCGCCTGCGTATCGCGCAAGGCGGTGAGTAGCGCCAGTCCCAGCATCCGCTGAGTGGAGTTAATGCCGGCCAGCAGCAGTACCCGCAGGGAGTTCTCCATGATCAGGTCAGGCACCTCGGCTTCGTGCCGGTACGCCGCGATATAGGACATCACGCCGCCGTCAGCCGGTTCGCGAGACCAATGTGCGATCAGCGCGCTCAGTTCCCGGCGCGCGATCCGTCCCGCCTCTTCGGTTTCGGGGCGCAGTCCGGAGTTCATGCTCGCCACGACAGCCGCCGAAAGGTCAAACAGCCGCCCGTTGTTCTCCGCTGGCGCTCCGAGCAGGCGCAGGGCTGCCTCGATGGACACCGGCATGGCTACGTCAGCCACGAAGTCACCGCCGTCTGCCGCCAGTCCATCCAGTCGCTGGCAAGCAGTGTGGTAGGCCCCGGCAGCCAGCAGAGCGCCATCCTGAGCCTGTACGGCATCGGTGAGCAGGCGGTGCAGGGCGCGTTGCTCCGGCGGATCGATCGTCTGGATGCTGAGGGATTCGTCGGGCTCTTCCGCCCCGGTCCGGCGGAAGTCGGAGGCGAACGTATCCCAGTCACGGATGACCCTCTCGCACGGCTCATACTCGGTGACCACCCAGGAATCCAGGGAGTCGTGCCAGAGCACGGGCCCTTGAGCTCGCAGCTGGCGGTACACCGGGTACGGGTCGGCAAGAAACGCCGGATCGAAGGGGTCCCACCAGCTGCACGACTGTTCGCCCATATCTCTCCTGTCCTACTGCCAAGCGCCATGCTGGCAGCGGCAGGCGTTACGTCCCATGCAGCGGTGGCGGCACTTTCCTAGCAGTATTTGTTTCGGAAGTGACAGAGATAGACGCGCATGGTCTGCGCGCAGGTCACGCTGGCGGGCGGAGCCAGTCGTCCGCGTGGGGATCGCCAAGATCGGTGAATATCTCGCGGGCTTGCCGCCATGTCTCCTGGGCTTGCTCGGGCCGGCCGCACGGGAGCAGAGCATGGCTCATGGCCGCGAGCGTCCGAGCTGCCAGTTGCCGGTCACCTAGGCCACGGGCGATCTCCGCTGCCCGTGACGCATGGGCAAGCGCGTCTTCAGGATCTCCGGCGCCGATTTTCGCAAAGGCCAGCTCGACAAGGGCGCCGCTATGCTCGCGCTCATTGCCGACCTGCCGGAGGATATCCACCGCCAGCTGAGCGCTGGTTGCCGCGTTCTCGAAGCTGCTGAGGCGCCGCTGCGTCTCGCTGAGAAGATAGTGGCACCGGCCCTGCTCGGCTAGATTTCCGGTCTCCGCGGACATGGCGAGTGCTTGCTCGAGGCTTTCCACAGCCGCCTGCAGCCGGCCGGCCTCGGACAGTGCCCGGCCGAGGTTCGCGAGCACCACGGCTGTTCCGTGGCGATCTCCTATGCGCTTGCGGATGTCGAGGGCCTCGCGGAATGCCTGTATGGCTCCACTGGAGTTACCGGACTGCTGGCGCGCGATCGCCAGATGATTCAGCAGCCAGCCTTGCGCCGTCCAGTCTTCGAGCCTTCGGGCGCTCGCAATCCCGATCTCAATAGATTTGATCCAGTCAGCCCAGTACGAGCCCATGTCGAGAAGGTCCCACAGCTCGACGGCGAGCTTCCAGGCGATCTCGTGCTCGCCTAGCGCGGCCGCGTGCCGTACCGCGCCGAGCAGGTTGACCCGCTCAGACTCGAGCCACTGCAGTGCCGCGTCGTAGCTTGCGAAGTCTGCTGGTACGCAGTGTCGCGGTGGTGCTCCCAGGCTCACGTGACGTCGCGTCGGATTCACCACCTGGGAGGCCGCCGCCGCAGTGTGCAGATACCAGGTCAGCATGCGCCAGCTGGCGCGGCGGGCGGCTCGGGTGTCACCTGGCCCTGCCAGTTCCTGAGCGTAGGCGCGGAGCAGGTCGTGGAACCAATAGCGTCCGCGCGGCCATTCGCTGAGCAAGTGCCCGCTGACGAGCTGGCTGAGGGCACCGTGCGCCCGCTGCAGCGGTATGGCCCCGAGGGTGCTCGCGGCCGGGGCGGTGATATCGGGCCCGTGGTGCAGGCCGAGGAGCTGGAACATGCGCGCTGCCTCCGGCGGCAGCTGCTGATAGGAGCAGAAGAAGGCGGCCCGGACGCTGCTGGCCGGATCACCGGCATCGAGCACGTCCAGCCGGGTCTGCGTGTCCCGCATTTGACTGGCCAGATCCGCCAGCCGCAGACCTGGTGACGCGCTCATGCGCGCCGCGGCTACGCCCAGTGCCAGCGGCAGGCCGGCGCATAGCCTTATCAGCTCATCTGCCGCTTCCGGTTCGCCTGCCAGCCGCTCTTTACCGAGTCTGCCCGCGAGGAGCCGGCGCGCCGCGCTTGCGGGCAGCACGTCCAGGTTGAGCACGCGTGCGCCTTCGTTGGCGGCAAGCCCGAGCAGCCAGCTGCGACTCGTCGTGATGACCAGGCACTGCGATGAACTGGGAAGGATCGGGCGTACCTGGCTAGCGTCGCGGACGTTGTCCAGTACGACAAGTATCCTTCTGCCCGCCACCAGACTGCGATACAGGCCGACCTGCGCGTCGAGGGTCACCGGGATCTGCCCGGGCCGCATGCCCAGGGCATCCAGCATGGTGCGAACTGCTTCCGCGGGGCTGAGCGAGGTGCCTGCGGGGTCGAAGCCGCGGAGATTTACCCACAGTTGTCCGTCCGGAAAACGCTCGGCGATCTGGTGCCCCAGCCGCAGCGCCAGCGTGGTCTTGCCCACTCCGGCGGCTCCTACGATCGCGAGGATAGTGACGTGCTGATCAGCCTCGTCAGGACCGTCAAGCCACGCCTTCAGCGTCCTGAGCTCGGCCAGCCGGCCAACGAACCCGCCACCCGTCAGCCCGGGCAGGTACCGGAGCGGAACCTCTCGCTCTCCCTGGACAGGCAATGGTGCGCCCGCTGCTTCGTCCACCGCCTGATCCGGCCAGCAGAGCGGGGCGCCGCGCGCAATGGCGATCAGTGCCCGGGTGTGGACGGCGTCGAGGTCAAGGGCAGCAGCCAGCAGCTCAAGCGATCGCCGTCGCGGCTGTGTAATCCTGTCCCGCTCAAGGTCGCTAATCGACCTGACGCTCAATCCCGAGGCACCGGCCAATTCTTCCTGCGTCATTCCGGCCGTTTTCCGGAGGCTGGCAACCAGCTCGCCCAGGCTCCCGGGCGGCTTTGGCTCCACCTGGAGGAAACGGTCCATACAGGCCATTATCGCTTGCTTCCAGGCAACGGCATATGGCTGGCGAGTAACGATCATCGTCGACCATGTGAGCCGGCCCGTCGGCGCCGCCGAGCTGGACATGGCCGCGTGGCAGATGGCCGCTGACCCCGCCGTACGTCCTGATGATCTTCGACTATCCGACTGGGCCGCCAGGCCACGGGCCATTTACGCCGGTGGCGGCAGCTTTGCTCTCACAGGCCCTGTTCGGCGGGTATCCGTCCTGAGGTAACGGCGTCCACGAGAGCCTGGTGGTCGCGCTCGTTCTGGTCGGCGTAGGCGCTGGCGAACTGGGTGATGGCCTGGTCGAACACGTCTGTGCCGCCCAGGTAGGCAGCGATCGCGATCCGGTCGCCCGAGCGGGCGTGGGCTCGGGCGAGCGTCCAGCCGCACAGCGCCCCGTACAGGCGCATGCCGCGGGGAACCATGGTGGCGATGTCGGCCGAGAATTTCCAGTCGCGCAGCTGGCGGACGTAGAAGTCGCGATGCTGGCCGTCGGCGCCTGTGGTGATCCGCTGCCAGCCAAGGAAGATGTCGCTGGAGGCCTGCATCAGACGCTGGCCCGCGACCACCCGCTGGCCCTGGTTGGCGTATTTGCTGGCGCCGGCGAAGCGGCTGAGCACTGATGGTTCGGCTTCCTTCACCTGCAGGAACAGCGCATCGGATTCGCCGCTGCCGAGCATCAGCACGACCCAGCACCGGGTGCCGACGCTGCCGACGCCGACAACCTTGCGCGCCATGTCGGCGTAGACGAATTGGTCGGCCAGGTGGCGGCGGTCGGTCTCCAGGGTGCGCTGGTACCCGGCGATCAGGTCGGACATCTGAGCCTCGATGGCTTTCCTGTCCATCTGGCCGGCCAGCAGGTCGCTGACCGGGACGAGCAGGGGCGGATCAGAGATGATGCGGGGCCGGCCACCGACCATGTGGGTCAGCTTGCCGACTTCCTGCATGCTGTCCCTGGTCAGCGCCTTGGCCTTCCCTTTCGCCAGCACCTTGCGCTGCCGGGCCTTCACCTGGGAGCCGAACTGGGCCCGGAGCTGGTCGATATCGGCGGCCGCATACCAGACGTCCAGGTCCGTCATCGCGGCGAAGCCGCGCATCGCGTTCCGGTAGCCGGCGACGGCGGCCGCGACGATGTCGCGCCGCTTCCGCCCGGGGAATCCGCTGTCGCGCGCGGCCACTTCGAGACTGGCGGCCAGCCGCTTGACGTCCCATTCCCACGGACCCGGCAGCGTCTCGTCGAAGTCATTGACATCGAAGACCAGCCGGTGCTCAGCCGAGCCGAACACGCCGAAGTTCGACAGGTGCGCATCGCCGCACGCCTGCACCGCAAGCCCGGAGGCCGGAGTGGCCGCCAGATCGCTGGCCATCGGCAGCGCGGCCCCCCGGTAATAGGTAAACGGCGACACCATCATCCGGCCATACCGGACCGGGACCAGCTCAGGCACCCGGCCTGCCGACTGCTCTTCGAGCAGGTCAATAGGATCGGGCCGGTCCGGCGGAGGCTCAAATACCGCATGGCTCTCCCGCGGCACCTCGGCCCGCGCCGCCTTGCCCCGGTCAGCGCGCTCGCTCGGCGTCATGGTCCCGAGCCGTGACTCCAGCTGGTATCGGCGCGCAACCCGGGGGTGCGCCTCCGTCACTGTCGTACTCATCCAGCAACCATGCCCAGCGGGCAGCTGCCCGCGTCATCCTCGCAGGGTGAACTGGCTCGCCGGCGGTGTTCGTCAGCGGGTGGCGGGCGCTCTCGCCGTACCCTGATCAAGTTCTGGTTCTCGGTGTCCTGCCGTAGCAGCTTCGCCCGATCGACCTTGCCGCCCCGAACATGTGGGACCGCCCGCCCGGCTTGAGACCATGCGCTATGTCCTGTCACGATTTCCCTATCCGGACAAGGACCACCACGTTATCGGCCGGCCCGATCCGCTGATCGTCGGGCCGGCCCAGGTGGAGGCCGTGCCGGGCGCTGCAGTAGCCGGCGGCGCGCTGGGCGCGCCGGTGCTAGCTACCGAGCAGTTTGGCCTTGGCGGCGGCGAACTCGTCGTCGGTGAGGGCACCTTGCTGATGCAGCGTGGTGAGCTGGTTCAGCTGATCGAGCATTCCCGGTGCGGGCGCCGCCGGAGCCGCCGGCTGCTGGGACCCGGCTGCCTGCTGCTGTTCGACGCTGCCGATGCGCTCATCCTGCTCGGCCCGTTCAGCGGAGCCCTGAGCAGCTCTCTTGCCAGCGACGTACGCGCCGCCGCCAACCACCGCTGCGCGCAGCAGCGGCCGCCGTCTCATCATCATTGCTGACTACCTCCGTAATAACCTCGCACTAGTTACTCATCAGGCAGGGACAGTCCGAGGGCAACCATCAGCTCCGGTGCAGCCGCCACGATCTTCGGGCCGCCGACCTGTGGGGCGATGGCGTGCAGGACCCCAAGGAGATCCTGCGGCGTAGCCCCGGAGTCCAGAGCGTTGCTGACCTGCCAGAGATAGGAGGCAGGCGGAGCGTCGAGCGCTATGAGGGCTGCGAGCTTGACCAGGGAGAAACTGCGTGGATCTAGACCGCTGCCGGCCTGCCAGTCGGCGCGTAGCTCCATGCCCTCCCCGAGAAGCTCCGGGTCGCCCAGCGCGAGCCCGGCCAGCGCGTCCCTCGTACCGTCGTCGACTGCGGCCCTGCTAGGCATGTTCATGGCGAGCGTCCTCTCGCGGTTCGTGGTCGCGCTGGCGCAAAGCAGACCTGCTACCGCCAAGGATTCCGGCTGCGCGGCCGGGCCGCGTCACCCGTAGCGGATGGTCGTGAACCCGCGGGCCTGGCGCACCGCTCACGCGCCCGGGAAGTGCTCGTCAGCCTGCGGGCGGACTGGGCACGGCCGGAGGCGGCGGCGCGCCAGCGCCCGCCTGGCCCGGGGTGGCGACCGGGGCCGGGTTCGGGGTGAGCCTGGCCGAGACGACGTACCCCACTGCGACCGCGACTATGGCCAGCGGCATTATTTGCAGACCGTCCGACGACAGGAGCAGGGTCGCCAGCAAGACCGATGTCAGCGGGAGCCTGAGCATCACCACGGTCATCGCGCCGATGCCGATGGCGACGCCGTCGACGAGCGGCAGGCCGGGCAGATGCGACAGCGCCACGCCGCCCACTGCGCCGAGGAACATGGCCGGGAAGGTCGGACCGCCGCGGAAGCTGCTCAGCGAAGCGCCGTAGGCGAGCCCCTTGCACGCGATGAGCAGCAGCAGTGCCCCGACCGTGTAACTGGCGCTGCTGCTGATGAACGGGCCCAGCGCGGACTGCCCGGAGAACAGCACCTCGGAGGAGCCCTTGCCGGTGCCGGCGGCGAACGCGATCGCGAGTCCCGCGACCGCCAGGCCGGCCAGCGGCGTGGCCAGCAGCATCCGCCGCTCGACGTGGGGTCGCAGGAACAGCCCGAGCCATCGGATCCCGGCGCCGAGCGGCGCAGCCGCCACCCCGATCGCCAGCGCCCACAGGAACTCGGCGCCGGTGGGCGACCCGACATGGGGAAGGTGAGGAATCGCCAGCGAGAAGGTGCCGAGCCCGGTCAGGTGGTCAAGGCCGATGAAAATGAGCGAGCCAACGCCGGCGGCGAGCAGGCCGGGCACCAGCACGAGTTCCATCATGGCACCGCCCAGTCCCGAGGCCTCCATCAGCAGGAACGCCCCGAGCAGCGGGGAGCCGAGCAGCGTGCTGATCGCGGCGAAGCTACCCGCCGCGGCCACCACAGTGCTGGTTCGCGGCGGGGCGTCCCGCTTGACGAGGCGGACGGCAAGGACGCCGAGCCCGCCGCCGAGGGCGATCATGGGCGCCTCGGGCCCGAGCACCACGCCGAGGCTCAGGGTCGCAAGCGCCGCGAGGATGACGCCGGGAAGCTCGATCGGTGCAGGCGGGCCTTCCCCGACCTTGAATCCGTCGGCTGGTGAGTGCCCGCCCGTGCCCGGCAGATACCGGATGGTAAGGGCGACCAGCAGGCCGGCCAGCACCAGCGGCGGAATCGGCCACCACAGCGGCTCACCATGAAAGCCCAGGCCCTTGGGCAGGTCGGTGAATATCCATCCCTGCAGCTTGCTGACCAGCGCGAGAAAGAAGTAGGCCGCCGCGGAAACAGGTACCCCGATGATCGCCGCAAGCACCAGCAGGGCCACGTAGCTCCGCGACCGCAGCAGCGCAAGCGGATCGGCCGGCGCCGTCACCAAAGTCCTGCCGAGATTCGGGCCCGGCAGGACGAGCGGGAAGCACCCGGAGTCGCGTTCACAGCCCCCCTGCCCGGTACGCGCTGTCTGGCGGCAGCCAGCAATTCCTGGTGGCTGAGCCGCCCACCAAGGAATCATGGCTACGGCGGCTGCGGATAACTCACCCCATCCGGGTGATCTGCCCAGGTCCGGTGCCCAGGTATTTGAACGAGCGCGGCGGGCCGGCTGCTCGCATTACAGCAGGCGAACCAGGGCGCTGATCACCAGGTAAGCGCCGAGGAGCAGCGCGATCCAGGCCACAAGTTGCTTGGCGTGGCCGGCCAGCCAGGCCTGGGATCTCCTGAGCATCGCGGTGGTGCCCTCGGGCCGCAGCTCCAGGAGGGCCCACGGGATGATGATCAGTAGGAACTCGATGAGAGCGAAGACAACGACTGAGGCGACCTGCGTCGTGGTCGAGTATTTCCCGGCGATGAGATTGTGCAGCGCAGCTATGTAGGAGGCGCCGGGCAGGCCGACCAGCACGCCGATGAACACAGCCAGCCCGAGGCGGGGCTCGCGGAGTGACCGCTGCGCCCAGCTGTCTCCCTTGTCCTTCTTCTTTCTGGCTTGCGTTCCGTCCGCCGCGGGCGCCGCCGCCTTGCGCCGCCTGGGCAGCAGGCCGGTCAGCAGGATCACGCCCAGGGCGAGCAGGATCAGGCCCACGGCGAGGTCGACTCCGGCGCTGATCTTGCCCTGGGAGTTGACGGCATCGGCATGCACGAGCAGCACGTCCACGAGGCCGATCGCGATGGCAACGCCCAGGCCGCCTGCCAGGATGCACGCGAACATGGCGCGCGGCCGTCGGTTCTCGATCAGCAGCAGGTCCAGTGCCAGCAGCTTAGGGTTCGCCGCGGCGGTGAACGCCAGTGCGAAGAACGCAGCGTTCACTGCCGATCAGCCGGCTTCCTCATCCCCCGCTATCCCCGCAAGTGACAGATCAGTTCCCTGCAGCCGGCGAGTGGAAACTAGCCGCACGACTGTGCCCAGCGCATCCGGAGGCAAGTGGACCGCAGACCGACAAACCTGGGACGCCGCGGCGGATCCATCGCCGGTGATTGCCGCAGGGACGCCACTGCGGGCTGCCGGGTTCGCACCCAAGGAACGCTGGCAACTGCGAGGCATTGGCGCTTGAGACCAGGCCGGGCCTGGTCCTGCCCTTGGTCACGCCTCGGGCAGACAGGACCAGGCCGGGCCGCGAGCCCTTACTCAGGCATCACGGAGGCGGAGCAGCAGCCCACCCGTGACCAGCGCGGCCGCTGCCCAGATGGCCACGACGCCGATGCCTGCCCAGGGAGCGATGGGCAGCTTGCTCACGTCGATGGTTGCCTGGACGGCCAGACCCGCGGACATAGGGGCGATCTGGTCCAGGTGCCGCTGCCAGGCAGGGTTCGACACGACGTGCGCGACGACGGGGAACACGAAGAGCAGCGCGAGCACGATGCCGGTGGCGGCCGCGGAACTCCGCACGGCGGTGACGATGCCGAGTCCGAGCAGCGCGATCAGCGTCAGGTAGATCACCGACCCTGCGGCGGCGCGCAGCACCGGCCCGTTAGCCAGGGACAGCAGGGCGGCGTAGCCGTGCTGCACAGTGAACCCGTTGCCCGGCAGCAGCAGCCGCCCGGCGAGCACGGAGCCGAGCACCGAGGCAGTGCCCGCCACCACCGTCACGCCGGTCAGCACCACCGCCCTGGCCGCCAGTACCTCGGTCCGCCTCGGGAGCGCGCAGAAGGTGGTTCGGATCATGCCGGTGCTGTACTCGGTGCCGACCGCCAGCACCGCCACGATCGCGATCACCACCTGTCCCGCCATGACCCCGGTCAGGCTGAGTCTGGCCGCGTCCTGGCCGCACCCGGCCGACGGGCAGCTGGTGGTCGAAGCGATGCCGGCGCCGATGGCCACCGTCAGCACGACCGCGCCGACCAGCAGCCAGATGTTGCTTGTCTCGGTGCGCAGCTTGGTCCACTCCGCATGCAGGGCGTTCTTCATGCTGCATCCCTCCGGCGTAGCAGGATGACGGCCACGGCGAAAGCGACCGCCGTGTAACCGCACAGGACGGCGAACCCGCCCCAGGGCGAGAGCGGGAAGTAGCCCGACGACGGGTTATAGGTGCTGTCGACCTGTGGGTAGTACCTCAGGCTCTGCTGGATGGCGAAGCCCGCGGCCGGCGAGACGCGCAGCAGCCAGTCCCCGGCGCCGTCGGGCAGGATGCCGGAGGTGGCCAGGATGTACGGCAGCACCAGGCCGGCCACCGGGATCGTGATCGCCACCGCGCTGCGCCGCACGATGGTGCCGACCGCCAGCGCGAACACGCTGGCGGCGGCCAGCAGCAGGCCGGTGCCGAGCATGACCCGGACCTCCGTCGCCAGGGGCACCGTCGCCACGGCGAAGCCGTTGGCTGCCGATTCCCGCTCCCCAATAGGTATCGCCACCAGCGCGGCCACCACCCCGACAGCGAACGCGGCCAGGCCGAGAACCGCCGCTTTGGCTGCCAGCACCCGGCCGCGGCGGGGGGTCGCCGCCAGGGTGAGGCCGAGCAGGCCGCGCCGGTACTCCGCGGTCATGAAGCCGGTCGCGATGACGATCACCACGATGAGGCCCGCGAACCCGCCGACGAGGAAGTTCTCGATCTCCCGGCCGCTGGCGAACGCGGACCCGCCGACGACCGGCGCGATGTCACCGGCCCCGGTCAGCGTGAAGGTGCCGCCCGACGATGTGTACTCGCCAGAGCCGTTCCCGAGATAGCTGCCGGAGGTGCCGGCATCCCTGCCGATTTGCGTCCCGGTCCAGGAGTCCCCTGCGGGCTGGCGGTCCTGCCACTGGCCGCTCAGCGCGACCCGGTCGAAGGCGCCCGTGGCCACGGCGGGAATCATTCCGGGTCCGGTGCTGGTCGCCGCCGTCGCCTGCGGCGTCGTGGTGAACATCCCCACCTCGACCTCAGGCGACAGCCCGCTGAGCCGGGCAGCGCCGACCTTGGTCCAGCTGGTCCCGTTGACGGAGTCGTAGCCGGTGACGATGTCACCGGTGCGGGTCAGCCGCAGCCACCGGGGCGAGCCGGCCGAGACGCGGCCGGCAAGACCGGGAGCGTCGCGGGTGTAGTCGTACTGCATCCGCACCCCGTGGGCGGCGGTGACCATCATCGCCGCGTAGCTGGATCCCTGGGTGAGGCTCTGCTTCACGATGATGCCGGCCTTGGCCCAGGGAGCGAGGCCAGGCGTCTCGCCGCTTCGCGGGCCGCCGGCCGCGACCTCGCCGGTCAGGGAGGTCACTTCGGCGACGATGCTGCCGTCGCCGTCGAGGGACTGGTGCACGAAGTAGAAGCTGTCGTTGACCGCCTCGCCGCCAGGGCCCACGGGCAGCGCCCCGGCACCGTTCGGGTTCGACGCCGCCGTCCCGATCAGCCCGACGATCACCACGGCCAGCAGCGCGGCGACCATGCCCCACGCCCAGCCGCGGACGGTACGGAACTTCGTCCACTCCGAGTGCAGCCCCCGGCCGATGGCGGTCATCGCGAGACCTCCTCAGCCAGGGCGCCGTGGTACTCCACTGCTTCCCTGGTCAGCTCCAGGTAGGCCTCCTCCAGAGACGCCCGGTGGGCGGAGACCTCGGCAAAGGGCACCCCCGCGCCGGCGAGCAGCGCCACAATCTGCTCCGGCTGCAGCCCGTCAATCGTCAGCGCGCCGCCGCCGGCGGCGGTCACGGTGCCGCCAGCCCGCGCGAGCTCCGCCGCCGCGAGCCCGGCGGCGGAGGTGCGCAGCGTAACCCGGCTGCAAGCGACCGAGGCGAGCAGCGTTCGCATGCTGGTATCCGCGAGCACCCGGCCGCGCCCGACGACGATCATGTGGTCCGCGGTGTCCTGCAGCTCGCTCATCAGGTGGCTGGAGATGAACACGGCGCGGCCCTCGCGCGCGAGCGCGGCGAGGAAGCCGCGCATCCACATGATGCCCTCCGGGTCCAGGCCGTTCAGCGGCTCGTCGAGCATCAGCACCGGCGGGTCGCCGAGAAGCGCGGCCGCGATCCCCAGGCGCTGGCGCATGCCCATGGAGAAGCCGCCCGCCTTGCGCCTGGCCGCACCGTCCAGGCCGACCTGCGTGATCACCTCATCGACCCGCCGCGCGCCGTAGCCCTGCGAGTGGGCCAGCCACAGCAGGTGATTACGAGCGGAACGGCCCGGCTGCACGGCGCCGGCGTCCAGCAGTGCGCCGATGTGACTCAGCGGCTCCCGCAGGCTGCGGTACGGCTGCCCGCCGACCAGCGCGATGCCGTCATCGGCCCTGTCCAGGCCGAGGATGACGCGCATCGTGGTGGACTTCCCGGCGCCGTTGGGGCCCACGAAGCCGGTGATCAGGCCGGGGGCGACGGTGAACGACATGCCGTCGAGGGCCTGGACAGAGCCGAATCGCTTGCGCAGGCCAGTCACTTCGATGCTGTGTGTGGTGCAGCTGTGATTTTTCATGCGGCCAGTTCTACGCAGCCGCCGGTGTCGGCACCGTGTCGCCTGCCGACACCTGACTGACACCTATTACCTGGCATATTGGACATATGCGAGTACTGGTTGCCGAGGACTTCGAGGTGCTGGCGCAGGCCATCGCCACTGGCCTGCGCCGTGAGGGCATGGCGGTCGACGTCGTTCTCGACGGGGCCGACGCCCTGGAACGGCTCGCCGTGACCCGCTACGAGGTCGTGGTGCTGGACCGGGATCTGCCCGGTGCGCATGGCGACGAGGTCTGCCGGCGGATCGTGACTGACGGCGGCGGCAGCCGGGTCCTGATGCTGACCGCGGCCAGCACCGTCAGCGACCGGGTCGACGGCCTCGGCCTCGGCGCCGACGACTATCTCTCCAAGCCGTTTGACTTCGCGGAGCTGGTGGCCCGGGTCAGGGCACTTGCCCGCCGGTCCGCGATCGCGGTGCCGCCGGTACTCAGCCGCGGTGACATCACCCTCGACGCCGGCCGCCGGGTTGTGCAGCGCGCCGGGCGGCGGCTGGACCTGAGCCCGAAGGAGTTCGCGGTCCTGGAGTGCCTCCTCGGCGCCGGCGGCCGGGCAGTGTCGGCCGAGGAACTGCTGGAGCGGGTCTGGGACGAGATGGCCGACCCGTTCACCACCGCGGTGAAGACCACCATCCGGCGGCTGCGGGCCAAGCTCGGTGATCCTCCGGTCATCCGCACCATCCGCGAGGGCGGCTACCAGATCGGATCGGAGTGATCGTGTTCGGCAGCGTGCGGATGCGTCTGACTGCCCTGTACGCGGCCGTGTTCCTGGGATCGGCGGTCGTCGTCCTGGGGATCCCGCTGCTGGCGGTCAAGGCGACCTATCGCGCTGGCTCCCACGCGGCGCCGGTCGTCACCCGCCCGGACAGCCAGCTGTACCACCAGCTGGTCGGCTCCATGATCGGCCTGGCCGTGATGGCGGTGCTGTCGGTGGCCTTCGGCTGGCTGCTCACGGGCCGGCTGCTCCGGCCAGTGCAGACGATCACTACGACCGCCAGGGAGATCTCTGCCAGCGACCTGAGCAGGCGCCTGTCCGTCGGCACCCGGCGGCGAGCCGGCCTGCGCGGCCGCAGCGACGAATTCACCCGGCTCGGCGAGACGCTGGACGACCTGTTCGGGCGGCTCGAGGCGGCATTCGCGTCGCAGCGGCGCTTCGTCGCCAACGCCTCCCACGAACTGCGCACTCCGCTCACCGCTGAACGGACCGTGCTGCAGGTCGCCCTCGCTGACCCGGCCGCCGACGCCGAGTCGCTGCGGCTGGCCTGCGAGGAGGCACTGCGACTCGGCGAGCACCAGGAACGCATGATCGACGCGCTCCTCACGCTCGCAACTAGCGAGCGGGGCATCGACCGGGCTGAGCCATTCGACCTCGCGACCGTCGCGGCGAAGGTGATCGCGGTCCGGGACGGCGGGGATATCCGGGTCGCCGCGGCGCTCTCGCCCGCGCCGGCGACGGGGGACCCGAGCCTGGCCGAGAGCCTCGTGGCCAACCTGGTGGACAACGCGCTGTCCTACAACGAGCCCGGCGGCTGGGTAAAGGTCGTGACTGGCCAGGCCGATGGGCGCTCGGTCCTGACGGTGAGCAACAGCGGTCCGGTCGTGCCGCCGGCTTCCGTGGATTCGCTGCTGCAGCCGTTCCGCCGTCTCGACGGGGCGTCCCGGCTCCGCAAG
>DATHPF010000193.1:0-10144 GCA_035484155.1 Streptosporangiaceae bacterium | reverse complement strand
GCTGCGAACCCTGCTGCGCCGTGGCCGGGTCGCCCAGATTGCCGTGTTTGCCGTAAGCGGCTGCGCGCTGGCGTTTTTCACGCTGCACGCCTGGCCGTTCGTGCGCAACCAGAACTCGATCCCGTTCAGCCCGATACGCATCCAGACCCAGTACATCGGCGCCCACGCCGGGCCGAAGGACCCGATCGTCCTCAGCGCCAACAGCAACTGGGGCTTTGCCTACTACTGGACGCACGGCCAGCCCGGGGTGCGAGTCAACCAGGCCAACCTGCAGAGATATCAGGCCGACTTCCCTGGCCAGGGGCGTATCGTCGTCACGCCGAACCGCACGCTGGGCGCCATCCAGACTGCCATCGCCACGGCCGTCAACAAGGCGCCGAACAGCGGCTGCCCGCGGGTCTGGCTGGTGCTGACCCAGTTGGACGCGGTTGAGAAGGCCGGCTTCCCGCAGGCGATCAGGAACTTGCATCTGCACAGCGTCGGACTGCCCAACGGTGTCGTCTATATCCAGCTCGGCCCGCCGTCCTGCCAGCCAGCCAGGCGGGCCAGCTGAGCCCAAGGGATCCCTCCGGTGTGCGGGGCAGCCCCTTGACGGCAGGAGCGGGACCCGGCGCGGGCGGCGCCATGATCACGGATAGAAACTCAGGCCAGGACTGAGTTTCTATCCGTGGTGATGAAGCCGTGCCCGCGCGCCGAGGCGGGTGTGGCGCCGGGGGCTTGAGTGGCGCCCAGCGATCGAGCTCGGCGACCGGCCTCGTGATCACGCGGGTTTTGCGGGGTCAGGACCACCCAAAACCCGCGTGATCATGGAGCCGGTGTCTGAGGGGCGGGCGGCGGCGGATGGCGCACAGCTCGCGAGTCCGGGTAGGCGGCGACAGACCGGCTCAGGCCAGGCGGCGCCAGGCGTCGGCGATCGCCGTGTAACTGTCACGGCGCCGCTTCCGGTCCAGGCTCGGGGTCACGACCACGATCTCGTCGGCCTCGGCCTGCTCCCGGATCTCCAGCAGCCGCTGGGCGACCGCGTCTGGCGTGCCGGTCACCATCCGGCCGTCATCGCCCCGGTCGGCGCGCGCCGACTGGAACTCAGCCGACCCCGCGAGCTCGGCGACCTGCTCGGGTCGGAGCGGCTCGCGGATGCCGCGCCGGATGTTGTGGATCGTCAGTGTCCAGGCGGCGGCGAAGTCCAGCACCGACTTCTCGTCCTCGCTGGCGAACGCCAGCACCGAGATGGCCGAGTACGGCTGCGCGCCCTCCTCGCGCGGCTGGAACCGGCGGCGATAGTCCCGCAGCGCCTCAAAGGCGATTTCCGGGCTCATGTGGTGCGCGAAGACCGCGCTCATCCCGTTGACGGCGGCAAACCGCGGCCCGTACGGGCTGGAGCCGAGCACGAACAGCTCGGGGCGCTCGGCCACCAGAGGCGCCGCGACGAGCTTGGCGTAGGGGTGCTCGTCGGGAAACCCATCGCCCAGGAACGCGAGCAGCTCGCCGACCTGCGCCGGGAACTCCTCCGCGGCATCGGCGACCATGCCGCGGCGCAGGACGTGCGCCGTCAGCGGGTCGGTGCCCGGCGCCCGGCCGAGGGCCAGGTCGACCCGGCCCGGATACATCGCCAGCAGCGTCCTGAAGGTCTCGGCGACCTTGAGCGCCGCGTGGTTCGGCAGCATGATGCCCGCCGCGCCGACCCGGATCCGGGATGTGAACGCTCCGACGTGCGCGGTCAGCAGCTCGGGCGCACTGCAGGCCAGGCTGCGCATGTTGTGATGCTCGGAGACCCAGTAGCGCCGGTACCCGGCCGCCTCGACCGCCTGCGCGATGCCGACGGCGCCGGCCACCGAAGCGGCGGCGTCCTCACCGAACTCGATCCCGACGAAGTCGAGCACGGCCAGCGGGAGCGATTCTCCGTTCACATCCATGATCACTTCAATCGCCGTGGCGGCCCGCGCATTCCCCGGGACCCCGACGCGGACCTGACTACAGGCTGGGCAGCGTGTGCTCCTCGTGGTCGAGCTCCCGCTGCAGCTGGCGCAGGCTGTCATCGGGCAGGCGGCCGCAGTCCCGCCAGCGCAGCAGCTCCCGGCGCTGGGCGTCGATGACAGCGTGCTGGGCCCGCACCGCGGCCTCAGCCTCGGGGCTCCACTGGCCGGCGGCATCGTCGGAGTCGGCCAGCGCACTGGCCCGGGCGCGGTACCGGTCGGCGCGCTGGCGTAGCGACCCGCGGAGGGAGTCGGCCACGGCCGCAGTCACGGCCTTCTCGGCCTGGAGATCATCGACGGTCTGCGTGGCCGCGTCGATCGCGGCCAGCCGGGCGGCGAGACGGACCTGGGCTTCCTCGGACGCGTCCGCGCGCAGGCCCAGCCGCCGCAGCAGCGGCGCGAAGGTCAGGCCCTGGCCCACGAGAGTGACCAGGACCACGACGTAGGCGCAGAGGATCATGAGGTCACGGTCGGGGAACGGGTGGCCGCCCGCGATAGTGGTCGGTACCGCGAACACGGCCGCGAGGGTAATGACGCCCCGCGTGCCCGCCCAGGTCAGGGCCGTGATCTCGCGGCCGTTCAGGGGCGGCGTGCTGTCGCCGAGGCGCCAGCCGAGCCAGGCCGGGACCCGCTGCGTCAGGATCAGCCACAGCGGCCGGATGAGCAGGACCGCGGCAAGCGTCAGGCCGATCGCGGCGGCCGTCGTGCCGGCGGGCTCGTCCCGCAGGCCGCGCAGCACCGTGGGCAGCTGCTGGCCGATCAGCAGGAACACCAGGCCCTCGAGCAGGAACTCGACGAGCTGCCAGACGGCGCCGGTCTGCAGGCGGCTGGCCCCGGATGCGCCGGCCGGGGCGTCGTGACCGGCCATCAGGCCCGCGATCACGACCGCGAGCACGCCGGAGACGTGCGCCTCCTCCCCCGCCAGGTACGCCAGGAACGGCGTGGCGAGCGACGCGGTGTTGGCCAGCAGCGGGTCGCGCAGCAGGACCCGGGCATGGCGCATCAGGTAGCCGATCGCCGCCCCGATGGCGAGACCGCCCGCCGCGGCGAGCAGGAACTTGCCCGCCGCGTAGGCGATCGAGAACCCGCCGCCAACCGCGGCGGCGACCGCGACCTGCCATGTAGTCAGCGCGGTCGCGTCGTTGAGCAGGCCCTCGCCGCCGATGAGCGTGACCAGCCGCGGCGGGAGGCCGGCCCGGCGGCCGATGGACAGGGCCGCGACCGGGTCCGGCGGGGCGACGGCGGCACCGAGCACGACGCCGCCCGCGAGCGTGATGCTGGGCACGGCCCAGTCCGCGAGCAGGCCGACCACGAGCGCGGTCAGCAGGACGAGGACCACCGACAGACTCGTGATCGGGCGCCAGTTCGCCCTGATCGCGAGGAGGCTGGACCGCCGCGCCGCGCCGAACAGCAGCGGCGGGATCACCAGGACCAGGACAAGATGCGGTTCGAGGTGCAGATTCGGGCCGGGCAGCAGGGCATAGACGAGGCCGCACAGCGTCAGCACGATCGTGTACGGGACGTTGAGCCGATCGGCAATCAGCTGCGCGGCGATGATGACGGCGACCATCGCGAGGACGAACGCGACCTGGCCCAGCACCCGGTCATTGTGGCAGAGCCGAGTCCGCCGGGCAGGCGCCGGAATACCGGCCCGCCGGACTCGGATTACATTACGGTGATCTGCGCCTAGTAACGCTCGGCGAAGACGGGCTCGCCGTCGGTCAGGGTGTAAATCTCCCGGCCGTCGAGGAACGCGCGCTCGACCCGGCTGAGCACGTCCAGCGGATCTCCCGACCAGATGACGAGGTCGGCGTCCTTGCCCGCCTCCAGCGAGCCCAGCCGCTCATCGACGCCGATGATCTTGGCCGGGTTGATCGTCAGCGCGCGCAAGGCGGTGTCCCGGTCGAGGCCGTACTTCACGGACAGCGAGGCCTGGTGGACCAGGAAGTTGATCGGCACGACCGGGTGGTCGGTCGTGATCGCGATCGTGACGCCGGCCGCCGCGAGCTTGCCGGGGTTGGCCAGCGACCGGTTGCGCAGTTCCACCTTGGAGCGGGAGGTGAACAGGGGCCCGATGATCACCGGGATGTCCCTGGCCGCGAGCAGGTCGGCCACCAGATGGGCCTCGGTGCCATGATCGATCACCAGGTCATACCCGAACTCCCCGGCGATCCGCAGCGCTGTCGCGATGTCATCGGCGCGGTGGCAGTGCTGGCGCCACGGGATCTCCCGGCGCAGCACCATGCCCAGGGCCTCAAGCTTCAGGTCGCGGTCGACGGGCTTGCGCTCCGACTCCGGCTTCCCGGCCTCCGCCTCGATCTTGGCGAGGTAGTTCGCCGCCTCGACGAACGCGCCGCGGATGACCGCGGCGACGCCCAGGCGCGTGCTCGGGGTCTTCTTCTGCTCGCCGTAGACGCGCTTGGGATTCTCGCCGAGCGCGGACTTCATCCCGGCGGGCGCGCGCAGCAGCATCTCGTCGACGGTCCGCCCCCAGCACTTCAGCGCGCAGGTCTGCCCGCCGATGGGGTTGCCCGAGCCGGGGTTCACGTTGACGGCCAGCACTCCCCCGCCAACAGCGTCGCGGAAGCCCATGTCGGCCGGGTTGATCGCGTCCAGCGCGCGGACGTTGGCAGTCACCGGGTCGGTCAGCTCGTTCGTGTCCGAGCCTGCCCAGCCCTCGGCCTCCTCGTGCACCCCGACGTGCCCGTGGGCCTCGATGAAGCCGGGCAGCACCCATTTGCCGGTCGCGTCGACCACGGTCACGCCATCGGGCACCTGGATGTCGGCGCCGACCGCGGCGATCTTGCCGTCGACGACGAGAACCGTGCCACCGTCGATCGGATCGCCGGCAATCGGAACGACATGCCCGCCCACGATCGCTACTGAACTCTCGCTCACTCAGGCCTCCTTGCCTCACTAGCCCCGCAAGGTCACAGTAGCGGGACAATGCGGGCAGGCTTTCGGCGGGGAAAAGCCTGGCTGCGGGCCTAGGATCCGCGCACGGCACCGGGCTAGCATGAGGACCGAACGGGATTCGGGCATTTGCCCGCACTCGGAGGGAGAGTGACGTGACTGTCGCCGACGAGAAGCTTGAGCAGATCGAGACCATCGACCTCGCGGGGCTCGGACGGGCCGATATCGACGACGTCATCGAGTACGTGCACGTGCCGAAGGCGCGGCTGCCGGAGTACCTGAGCCTGTACGACCGCTATCTGCGCCAGCGATGGAACGTCAACGACCTCGACTTCTCCGCCGACGTGCCGGACTGGCAGGAGCGGATGACTGACGACTCGCGCAACTCGTTCCTGTCGATCGCGTCGGGCTTCCATCACGGCGAGCGTCAGGTCGCGGTCGAGCTCGCGCCGCTGCTCTTCGGGGTACCGGAGGATTACAAGATCTTCCTGACCAGCCACCTGGAGGACGAGGCCAGGCACACGGTCTTCTTCGACCGGTTCTACCGGGAGGTCGTCGGCCTCGAGGGCGACGGGATCATGGACATCCTGGACGGCTCGTGGTCCTACATCCAGGAGACGTTCGTCGGGCCGTTCGGGCTCCTCGCCTACCTGACCGATGACCTGCGCCGGGACCCGTACAACAAGCACCTGCAGATGAAGTATGCGACCACGTACGTGATCTGGATCGAGGGCGTGCTGGCCCTGTCGGTCATGAAGATCACGCTGAACTTCGCCCGTGACTTCAAGGTGCTGCCGGGCTTCTATACCGGGTTCACCGCCACGTGCCGCGACGAGGCCAGGCACGTCCAGGGCGGCCTGCGGTTCGTCCGTGACCTCCTGGACGAGGATCCCGCCTACGTCAAGGACCTGCACGACACGCTGCGCTGCTTGCTCACGATGAGCGCGGCCCGGTCCAGCTACGTCTACTACGAGCCGCTCGGCTGGTCGGAGGACCGGGTCACCGAGCTGTTCATGAACCAGCTCCACCGCAAGCTCGCCATGATCGGCGTGACGCTGCCCGCTGACATGGAGGAGATGCTGTCCGCGACCAAGCCCACCCTGGCTGGAGGCTGATGTGCCCGGTTTTATGACCGACGCGTGGGCGCAGGAGATCCGCGCCACCTTCAACGCCTGGCCGGGCGAGGAGTACAAGGCCACCAAGCTGCAGGACTTCTGGGACTGGATCGCGATGATCCGGCCGTTCGTGACCGGCCGGCTGGCGCTCGCGGTGCGGGACATGCCCGAGGGCGCGCAGGCCGACACCCTCGTCCTTGACTTCGACGCCGGGAGCGTTGCCGCCGCTTCGGTAGCGGAACGCGACGAAGTCGAGGCCGGTGCGGTCTTCCTGCTGGCCGCGTCCTACGCGGACTGGGCCGAGATGCTCGCCGGGTACGACGTCGGCAAGATGATCATGTATCGCAAGCTGATGCTCGAGCACGGCGACACGCTGATGTTCTTCACGGCGGCGTTCTTCTGGACCGAGCTCCTGGCGGCGATCCAGTCCGTGCCGGTGGAGATGCTCGCCCAGGTCTGAGCCGTGTTCCGCGACGCTACGGCACGATCACGAGCTGCTGCGGACTGCCCGGCCCGACGTTGATGATCTTCCCAGCCTGCCGCTGGGTTGCAGTGCTGATGGGAATGAGCACGCCCTCCTGCGGCCGCCCGCGCCGGGAGGTCACGGCGGGCAGGTAGATAATCCTCCCGCCCGGACTGAAGCCGGGGATCGCCGGGACGGTGGAGTCGGCGTATCCGCGCGGCAGGACGACCGGCGGCAGAGCCTTGTTCGTGATCAGATCTATCGGCCGCAGGTTGTCGTAGACGACCTTGCCGTTCGGGGACATCAGCAGAATCCCTGGTTCGGTCCTGAAGACGGAGGGAAGCTTGATGGGCCTGCCTGCTGTGCGGGCAGCGAGGTCAACCGGAGACACGTACTGGCCGCCGTTGACGTATGCGGTCTTGCCGTCTGGGGTGATCACGATGCCGCCGACGGGCGCGATGAGAGATTGTGCCGGAACCGTGATCGGCTTGCCCGCACCGTTGGTGGCAGTGCCGATGGGGGTGACGAACGCCGTGTTGACGTTCCCTTGGCTCACGACCCACACGGTCTTGCCGTCCGGTGTGATTGCCATGGCACTCGGCTCGGCGCGAACCTTGACTGGCGGCTCTGCGTTGCCGGTGACGAGATCGACGGGCTGGACACCATTGTTAACCGGCAGGTATGCGGTGCGCCCGTTGGGCGTGATATCGAACTGACCGTTGAACGTGGCAAGCTGGCGCACGGCGCCGGTGGCGAGGCTGATCGCCACCATCTGGCTGGACGAATTGACGGTATAGGCGACCCGGCCGCCCCGCGCGATCCTGATTTCTGTGTTCTGTACGAGGTGCAGAGGCAGCCTGACCGGGTTGGCCGCTGAGTTCGTCGCCGTATCAATCCGGGTCACGTAGTCAACCGTGGACGTGCTGGTGGCCGTGAAGCTGAAGACGTACACGGCCCTGCCGCCGGGCGCGGCTGCCACCTCCGAAATGAGTCCGCGTACCGTGATCGGCCTGAGTGGCGTGTCGGTCGCGAGCCGGACCGGCGTGACCTCGTCGGAGCCCTGCAAGGTCGTGCCGCGCTCACCGGCAGCGGTCCAGACGTACGCCGTCGGCGGGACCGGCCCGTGGCCGGAAACCGGTGGCTGGTGATGGTGGCTGCCGGAGCCGAGCGAGCCGGATACCGGGGGGAGCATGATCGCGATCAGGGCGATCGCGCTCATCGACGCGGCGGCGGCGCCGATCCGGCGGCGTGCGCGAATCCTCTTGCCGACCCGCACCGAGTTGCCTACCAACTGCGGAGACGGCCGCCCGGCGGCAACCGCGTGTTCGAACAGCGCGCGAAGTGCGGTCTCGTCCATGTCAGATCCCTCGATGGTCGCTCTGGTTGGGAGTCTGCGTGAGCGTGTCGCCCAGCAGCTGCCGCAGCTTGTCCAGGCCGCGGGAACTCTGGCTTTTGACGTTCCCGGCCGAGCAGCCGAGGAGGGCCGCCACCTGCTCCACGCTCAGGTCCTCCCAGTAGCGCATGACGACCACGGCCCTGGACTTCGGCGAGAGCGCCGCGAGGGCGTCCGTCAGCGTGAGCCGGAGCGCCGGGTCCGGTAGCTCAGCCGCGCGGTCGGGGAACGTACCGGAATCGCCGGTGAGCATCTCGCCCCGCCTGGTCCGGCGGCAGTCGACGAAGTAGGTGTTGAGCAGGGTCCGGCGGGCATAGGCATGCACGGCCTCCTGCCGGTTGATGCGGTGCCAGGCCGCGAAGACCTTAGCCAGCGTCGTCTGCGTCAGGTCCTCGGCGGTGTGCCAGTCCCCGCAGAGCAGGAACGCGGTGCCGAGCAGGCGGGAGGACGCCGCCTCTGCGTACGCAGTGAACTCATCCTCGGTGGACGTCATCCTGCCTGCGCTCCTCCAACTGGGTCACTGCGGAATAGATTCACCGGGCGCGCGGCGGGTTGCAATAGGCGCAGAAAAGGGGCCGGCCCGCTTCACGAGCGGGCCGGCCCCTCCGGACCCCTACGGCACTATGACGGCTTGCTCCGTAATGCCACGCCCGACCTTGATGATCTTGCCGATCTGCTGGGTGGCGGTGTCGATGGGTATCAGGACACCTTCATTAGCCCCTGTCGGCCCGGCGATGTACGAAGGCACGTAGAGGACGCGTCCGCTGGTGTCAAATACCTCGCCGGAATCGCCCCCCGCGTAACCAGCCGGAAGGTAAACCGGGCTGAGTGCCTTGTTGGTGCGGGTGCTGATTGGCAGCAGGAAGCCCGACCCGGGGATCGCGTAGGCCGTCTTGCCGTTCGGCGATATCACGAGGTCCTGCACCCAGTTCTCGTTGGCTACGAAGATGGGCCTGAGGACCCTGCCGCTGCGCAGACTGATCGGGATCACGTTCGGTCCGCCATACAGGTAGGCCGTCCGGCCGTCCGGCGTGATCGCGATGTTCGCGCTGTTTCCCAGCCCGGCGGGCACTTTGATCGATGTGCCCGCAGAGTTGCTGGCGACGTTGATCGGCGTGACCCACGTCACAGTACGCGCTGTTCCCGCCTTGACGTTCCCGCTCATCGTCGTGCTCGTCGCGTACGCAGTCTTGCCGTTGGGCGTGACCGCAACGTCCGTAGCCTGGCCGCCCGGCAGTCTGATCGGGAGCGCGGTTCCCTTGGCGAGATTGACGGCGAAGATTCCATTCGCGTACGCCGTCACGTACGCGGTCGTGCCGTTGGGCGTGATCGCGAAATTAGTGGGCTCGGAATTGAGGTTACTGACAGCCCTCACCTCCCGCCAGGCGCCGGTCCGGAGGTTCATAGAAACGAACAGGATCCTGTGCCCGCTTACCAGGAAGCCGTCGGCGAACCGGCCGTTGGGCGCGATCTCGAAGATCGCGGTCTCCGGCACGCCGATAGATAGCTTGATCGCCCTGCCCGCCTTGTCGGTGGCGGTGCTGATGGGAGTCAGGTAGTACTCGACACCGTCGCCCTTGTCGGTGAACGCGTAGAGGGTCCGGCCATCCGGCGCCGCCAGGACATCATCTAGCTCGCCGTTGAGCCTGACTGGCGCAAGCCCCTTACCGTCGCGCAGTCTGATGACGGTCAGGGCGTGCGATGCCCCGTACCCGTTCGGAAGGGTGATGGTCCACGCGTAGGCGGTTCCCCGCGGCCGGATGGGGTGAGTTGCCGGCGCCGGGTGACTGCGCGAATGGTGGTCCGCGCTGAGCGCACCCAAGGCGGCCGGTATGGCGATGCCGACGAGGGCGACGCCGACCGCGGCGGCGATGGCCCCCTCGATCCGGCGGCGTCTGGCGAGCCTCTTGCCGGCGTGCAGGGAATTCTCTACTAGCTGTCCCATGGACGGCTCCTCTGAAGTTGCGTGCTCGAGCAGCGCACGCAGGTAGATCTCATCCATTCCGCACCTCCTTGGGTCCGGAGGGCGGTGCTGGCTCCTGCCGGGGCGAGCCGGACCCGGTTGGCCCATCGCCGAGCTGCAGGCGCAGCTTGTCCAGGGCGCGGGCGCTCTGGCTCTTGACGTTGCCGGTCGAGCAGCCGAGCGCGGCGGCTGTCTGCTCGACGCTCATGTCGGCCCAGTACCGCAGGACGACCACGGCCCGGGCCCGTGGCGGCAGGGTGGCGAGGGCGTCGAGCACCGCCAGCCGCAATTCGGGCGCTGGCAGGTCGGCAGCGTGTTCGGGCA
>DATHPF010000192.1:0-9313 GCA_035484155.1 Streptosporangiaceae bacterium | reverse complement strand
TAGCCGTGACGGACCGAGATCTTCGGCTCCGGTTCGATCGGCACCGTGCGCCTCGGGCCGACCCGAGCGTTCGACGCGTCGATGGCCCCGCCCGCTCCGATAGCCAGATAACCCCTCGGAACGGTATCGATCTGGGTCGGCGTGAGCATCGCGCTCGTCCAGGGATCCCCGTTCCAGGGCATACTTATGCATCACTTCGAAGCGTAGCGGCCCACCGCATAGGTCGGCAAGGTCCAGCCGTGACTGGTCATGAGATAGGTAGCGATACGCATATAGATAGTTACTATATGTAGTATATACACTGCCTGACACGCGCCCGGTAGCAGGTCGCCCCGGCCGAACGTGCTGGTTAGCCCGTAGCAAGGCACTCCACCCGCCAATGGCAGAGCTTCAGGCTCCGCGGCCGGTCGCGTTTCAGGTCGATACGAATACGTATCGACCCTCTCACTTACTGTCGGCGTCAGTACCGGCGTTACGAGAACTTTACAGCATGGACTCTTGACTTCGAGGCTCAAGTTGGTGTTCCGTATGCATAACTTGCTTGAAGGTGGAAACCATGCCGTCGGGCTCTCCGGCAGTGACCTGGGAGGCAGCGGCTTGACGAGCTAGCCTGCAGGGCCCTGCAGGCTAGCTCAAAGGAAAGTAGAACATTCGATCACGAACCCACGCTGGGGCCGCCAGCTAAGTCAATTGTGCTCCGTCCGAAACCTTCAAGCGCCAAGAAGGCCAGATGCGGCGCGAGTGGCACAAAAGCAGGAGCGGCATAACTGAGCAGGAGCAATATATGAGGTCTCGAGCTTGCCTCCGATGGATGGCAGTCCTTGTGGCAGTAGGGCTGCCCTTGGCAGCGTGCTCCAGCAGTAGTCAGAGTAAAAGTACGTCGTCCACGAGCAGTCGCAGCATTCTCTACGTCACCGCTTCCGAGGAGATGAGCGACCTTAATCCTTTCACCGCCACGGAGCAGGGCAAGACAGAGGTCCTTTCGGCAATCGCGACGCCGATCCTGTATATAAATTCTAGCAACCAGGCCGCTTCTCAGGTTCTGCAGTCCTGGACCACATCGAACAACGACAGGACTGTCACCCTTACGCTTAAGCCCAACTTGAAGTGGAGCGACGGGCAGCCCTTGACATCAGCGGACATGCTGATGTCTCTCCTGGTTTACCTGGACCCGACCATCAGCTCGAACGCCGGGCGCATCGGTGCCGTGACGGGCCAGAACACCATCGGGACGAACACCACCGCCCCGGTCAGCCAGCTCAAGGTCGCCGGCCTGGCCACTCCGAACAAATCTACGTTGCAGGTCACGCTGGCCACCCCCGACGTAGCGTGGGTTAACCAGCTCGCCCTCAGCTACTACTGGCCGATCCTGCCCGAGCACATCCTCGGCAAGGACACTCTGGCGAACATATCCAAGGATAGCTACTTCAAGACATGGCCGGTTTCGAACGGACCATATCTGCTCCAGAAGTGGGTCAACGAACAGTACGTCGAGGTGAAGAAGAACACGAATTGGTCAGGCGGCACAGCCGGCTTCCAGCACGTTATCTTCGAGATCTTGACTAGCGACCAGATGCAGGCGCAGCTCCAGACCGGCGCGATCCAGTACATGTATCCCGTCATCCCGACCCAGATCGCCAGCGTCAAGGCGATTAAGGGCGTATCCGTGGGCGAGGCCCAGGGCGTTTCTGCGGACACTCTCGGCATGAACTACGCGGCCCCGGTGCTCAAGGACCCGCGGGTACGTCAGGCGATGATCTACGCGGTGAACCGGGCCGGCATTTGCAAGACGGTACTAGGCGGCTACTGTACGATCTCCGTCCCGAACATCCGCCAGATCGCGCCGGCCTGGTCCCTTCCCGCGACCGGCGTGAACGCGTACAATTACAACCCGGCGGAGGCCAAGAAGCTGCTCGCCGAGGCGGGCTGGAATCCGAACACTGTGCTCACCTTCTTCACCCGGACAGCCGATGCGCCAGCGTATGTCCAGCAGGCCATGACGATCTTCCAAGCCGAAGAGGCGGCCGTCGGCATCAAGATCAAGCTCGAGAACGTGTCTACCGCTGAGCTGCTGGACGTCATTGCCAAGAAGACTGGCTGGGACGGGTTCTGGGTCAGCGGTGCCAACTTCGCCGTCGATCCTTCACTGATGTCCAGCTACATGGAATGCTCGCAGCGCTACCCGGCCGGGGCGAATACCAGCCAGTTCTGCGACCCCACAGTGGACTCCCTCTTCGCCAAGGGCCTGACGGAAGCCAACCAGACCCAGCGGGCCGCGACCTACCAGCAGATATTCACCATTCTGAGCAACAACCCGTCCGAGATCTACCTGTACAACGTGGACTCGCTCTCTGCCTACAATTCTGACCTGAAGGGCACGCTCCCAACCGGGTTGAATGACGGTTCCTACTTCAATATCGGATCCTGGCACTGGCAGAGCTAGGCCGCGAATACGTGACCCGACGCGGGCCGTTCCCTGCAGCTCCGGCGCATGCCGGCTGCAGGGGACGGCGTCCTTCCGGAAGGGAGTGAGATATGGCTATCCGCCACGCGTCTGAAGTACGGTGTAGCCGCCGAACGACCGCACGCCTGCGGGCGGATGGCTGATGGTCGCGTTCGTGCTACGGCGGCTGGCCATCGCCGTGCCGGTTATACTCGGCATCCTGCTCATAGCATTCTGTTTTGTGCACTTGCTGCCCGGCTCCCCGATACAGATGCTCATCAACCCGAACGACCTGAGCGGGCCAGACTCGGCCAAGTACCTGGCTAGCTTGCGTGCCGAGCTCGGGCTCAACAAGCCGCTGCCCATTCAGTGGCTCGACTGGATGGGGCAGCTGCTCAAGGGGAACCTCGGCTACTCCTATCAGCAGCAAGTGCCGGTGACCTCATTGATCGGGCAGCGTATCGGCGCGACCGTGCTGCTGAGCGTCACCGCCCTGTTGCTGGCATTGGCCATCGCGATACCGCTCGGCGTCGTGGCCGCGCTCAAGCAGAGGTCGGGGTTCGACTATGCCTCCGTCGGGATCAGCATGTTCGCCATCTCGATCCCGATCTTCTTCCTGGGGCTCATGGCGATCTACGTTTTCTCGCTGCGGCTCGGCTGGCTGCCACCGGGCGGCATCTCCACTCTCGGCGTGACCGGCTCCTTCTCCGACACCGTGCGGCATCTCGCCCTGCCGGCGTGCGTGCTCTCGGCCGTCTTGCTGGGACCGTACGTCCGGTACGTCCGGCAGAGCATGCTCGAAGTGCTCGGCATGGACTATATCCGGACCGCGATTGCGAAGGGCGCGCCGCGGAGGAGGGTGGTTTTCCGGCATGCGCTGCGAAACGCGCTGATACCGCTGACCACGGTCCTGGCCATCCAGATCCCGGCGCTGCTGGCCGGCACGCTCGTCATCGAAACGGTCTTTGCCTGGCCCGGCCTGGGCCTGCTGGTCTACGATGCGATCTCAAACCGGGACTACCCCATTATCCTGGCCGTCGTGATGCTGAGCGCGGCCCTGGTCGTGCTCTTCAACCTGATCGCTGACGTCGTCGCTGCGGTACTCGACCCCAGGATCCGGCTATGAGCACATCTCCCCTCCTCCCGGAGAACATCGCAGCCACCGACGCAGCGGCCACGGTTTCCGCGGCGGAAGGTCGCTCGGCTTGGCAGGAGTCACCGTTCCGCATATCGATGGCGCGATTCCTCCGGCACCGGCTGGCCGTGGCCGGCCTGCTGATCCTGGTAGCGCTCGTCGTCATCGCGATATTCGCGCCGCTCATCTCGCCGTACAACCCCAACGCCACCAACCTTTTCCTGTACCAGCACCCGCCGAGCGCCGCGCACTTGCTCGGCACCGATCAGGAAGGCAGGGACGTCCTAAGCCGGCTCATCTACGGGGCCCGCGTTTCCCTGACGGTCGGGATCGCAGCTGCCGTCTCGGCTGGCATAGTCGGACTGGTGCTCGGGCTGCTGGCCGGTTTCCTCGGCGGCTGGGTCGATTCAATCGTCATGCGACTCACCGAGATGGTCTTGTCGTTCCCCGCGCTGGTCGTGATCATCCTCATCGTCGCGATCATCGGACCGAGCCTCACCACGATCATCATCGTGATCGCCCTTACTCAGTGGCCGACCGGATGTCGTATCGTCCGGCAGTCCACCCGCTCGCTCAAGGAGATGGACTTCATTCTCACCGCGCGAGCGATCGGGTGTAGCGACTTCCGGATCATGCTGCGCCACACCTTGCCCAGTGTGCTGCCGCCACTTACCGTGGCCCTGACCGTGCTGAGCGCGGAGGCGATCTTGCTGGAGGCCGCGCTCTCCTTCCTCGGACTCGGCGTGAACGTGCCCGAGTCGAGCTGGGGCGGGATGATGCAGGCGGCGCAGTCGCTCACCACGTTGTCGAGCCAGCCGTGGCTCTGGCTGCCCCCGGGCATTGCCATCGCCGTCGCCGTGCTCGCCATCAATTTCGTGGGCGACGGGCTCCGGGATGCTATCGACACGAGACAGCAGACGTGAAGGATTCGATGGGTATTCCGACGTCGCCTCCCGCGAGTTCCGCCGACGGCTCGTTGCCGCTGCTATCGGTACAGAACCTGAGTGTCGAGTTCCGAACCGGCGGCAAGCCGGTGCAAGCGGTCCGCGACGTGAGCTTCGATCTGTACGCCGGTGAGATCCTGGGACTGGTCGGTGAGTCCGGATCGGGCAAGAGCGTCTCGATGAACTCGCTGCTGCGGCTCAATCCGTCGCCGCCCGCAAACATCACCGGGGGATCGGTCCAGTTCATGGGCACGGACCTGCTCAGTCTTCCCGAGCGGCAGCTGAGGCGGGTGCGGGGCCGTAACATCGCGATGATCTTCCAGGATCCGACCACGTCGTTCAATCCGGTTCAGACGATCGGCAGCCAGATCTTTGAGGCGATGCGGGTCCATGATCGCGGGATCTCCCGGCGGACTGCCCGTCTGCGCGCGATCGAGCTGCTTGACCTCGTGGGCGTACCAAGCCCGAAGGTGCGGTACGCACAGTATCCGCATGAGTTCTCCGGCGGGATGCGGCAGCGCGCGATGATCGCCATGGCCCTGGCGAACCGGCCGAAGCTGCTGATAGCGGACGAGCCGACGACCGCTCTGGACGTGACGGTGCAGGCTCAGATCCTGGAAACGCTGCAGGAAATCCAGCGAGAAACCAACCTGTCGATCATCCTGATCACGCATGACATGGGAATCATTGCCGAGATAGCTGACCGGGTGCTCGTCATGTACGCTGGGAAAATCGTCGAGACTGCCGAGGTCGAACCGATCTTCAGTTCTCCCTTGCACCCGTACACGCGCGGGCTGCTGTCCAGCCTGCCCCGGCTCGACGCATCCGTCGGCGATCTCCCGTCGATCCCCGGCCAGCCGCCGAGCCTTAACCCGCCGCCAGCCGGGTGCGCGTTCCATCCGAGATGTGAACTATCCCAGCACCGGGAGCGTTGCCGCGCCGAGCTCCCCGGCCTGGTCCACGCCAACGGGAGCCGGCACGATGTGGCATGTCATTTCTTTACCGAGCTGCGGGTCCCAGCGCCCGCCGCGAGTGAGGAACGATGAGTACCACAGCGAACACGCAACGCGGCGACCCGGCCAGCCGCAACCGCCCGAATGCCGGCGAGGAGTTGCTGGTCGTCGAGGGACTTACCGTGAACTTCCCGATCAAGTCAAGCGTCCTTCGCCGCAGGCTCGGTAACATTCATGCCGTTGACCACATCGACCTGAGCGTTGCCGCTGGAGAGACGCTCGGCATCGTGGGCGAAACCGGCTCCGGCAAGTCGACGACCGGCAAGGCCATCCTGCAGTTGATCAGGCCGACGGCCGGCAGTGTCCGCCTGCAAGGACACGAGCTCACGACCCTGAGCAAGAAGGCACTGCTGCCATTCCGGCGTGACATGCAGATCGTGCTTCAGGACCCGTATTCCTCCCTCGATCCGCGGCTGACCGTGCGGGCCATCATCGCCGAGCCGCTGCAGGTCCACGGCTTCCCGGCGACCGGCCGTCGCTCCCGGGTCGATGAGCTACTGGAGCTCGTCGGGCTCCAGCCCGAGCACGCGAAAAGATTCCCGCACGAGTTCTCCGGCGGCCAGCGGCAGCGTATCGCGATAGCCCGCGCGCTGGCGCTCGAACCACCGCTGCTCGTTCTCGATGAGCCACTGTCCGCGCTGGACGTATCGATCCAGGCCCAGATCGTGAACCTGCTTAGACGACTCCAGCGCGAACTTTCCATCTCTTACATCCTGATCTCGCACGATCTGGCCGTCGTCCGGCAGATCAGCCACCGTGTGGCGGTCATGTACCTGGGCAAGATCGTCGAGACCGGTAAATGCGAGGACGTCTACACCCACCCGGCGCACCCGTACACACAGGCGCTCTTGTCGGCAATTCCGCAGCCGGATCCGACCAAGCGTGGCGAGCGCAAGCGCATCATCCTGCAGGGAGAGCTGCCACGGCCGGATGCGCCGCCGAGCGGATGCGGATTCCGCACCCGGTGCTGGCGCGCCGAACAGCGATGCACCGACGAGGTACCGGAACTCATAGAACGCAACGGGTTGGACCATCCGAGCGCCTGCCATTTTGCCGCCGTGCCTGGCGGCACGGAGACATCGCCGACTGGCAGGACCGCGGCCGGAACGATGACCTGATCGGCGGATGGACAAGATGCCTGCTCCCGAACAAATCACGGTGCGCGCGCCGGTTCTGTGGCGGCCGGCTGAGCCTATGACTATGGAGGACCTGGTGGTCGCTCCTCCCGGTCCCGGCGAGGTCCGCATCAAAATGGCTGCGAGCGGGGTGTGCCATAGCTGCCTGCATGTATTCGACGGATCCCACGGTGGCATCCCGTTCCCGATCATCCTGGGTGACGAAGGCGCCGGGATAGTCGAGGCGGTCGGTGAAGGGTGCCGTCACACCAAGGTCGGTGATCCGGTCATCGTGTCCTGGGCGCCGTCGTGCGGCCGATGCCGGTTCTGCGCCGTCGGCCGTCCCGCGCTGTGCCTTAACGGCGCCCCGATCGGCTTCATGGCCGACGAGACCACACGTTTCTCGGTAGCTGGCCGGCCGGTGCATCATTTCGGGCCTGCTACCTACGCCCCCTTGACCGTCGTGGACGAGAGCGCGGCGATCACGATTGATCTGGACATCCCCCTCGACCGTGCCGCACTCATCGGATGTTCGGTCGCGACCGGCGTGGGTGCTGTGGTCAACACGGCGAAGGCGCGCGCCGGATCGTCGGTGGCCGTATTCGGCTGTGGGGGCGTGGGCCTGAACGCGATCCAGGGGGCTAGCCTGGTTGGCGCTCATCCCGTGGTCGCCGTCGACGTGCGGCAGAGCCGCATGGAACTCGCCGTCACGCTGGGCGCTACCGATATGGTGGACGCGGCAGCCGACGATGCCATGCGTCGGCTGCTCAGCATCTCCTCGGGCGGATTCGACGTGACCGTAGTCGCTGTCGGTAGCGGGCCCGCCCTGGAGCAGGCATGGGCGGCCACGGGTCGCGGAGGTATCTGCGTCCTGGTCGGCAAGCCTCCGGATGGCACCCGCATCAACTTCGATCCCCAGACGCTGCTGGCCGGGGAACGGCGAATAAGCGGATCTGTCTATGGCTCGGTCTGCCCGGAAGCCGACTTTCCTAAGCTTGCCGAACTCTACCTTGCCGGGCGCCTGAAGCTGGACGAACTGATCACCAGACGTTACCGCCTCGATGAGGCTAACCAAGCCTTCGATGATCTCGCGCGCGGCGACAACGCGCGGGCGCTGATTGTCTTCCCGCCATGAGGGCAGTTGTCGCGCCCGAACCGGGCCGCCTCGTGGTCGATGAAGTACCGCAGCCGCCTCTTGAGCCGGGCCGGGTTCTGGTGAGCACGCGGGTGACGGCAGTCAGTGCCGGAACCGAGCTGCGGATGCTCCACCACGGGCAGGCTGAGCTCGCCGGTCCTGGATGGCCCGCTGTAGGCGCCTTTGGCTACCTGGCATCCGGGGACGTACGCGCGGTGGGCGCCGACGTGGCGGGGATCTCCGTCGGGGACAAGGTGGCCTGCGGGACGACGTGGGGCGCGCACCAGGAGATCCTTAGCGTGCAGGCAGCAGATGTGCAGGTGCTTCCGCCCGGCATAGGCTATCTTGACGGCGCATGCGCCTACTGGGCGGTCCCGCCACTTTGCGGGATCCTCGCCGGGCAGCCCGGCTATTACGCCGATGTTGCCGTTATCGGCCTCGGCCCGCTCGGGCTGGCCGCGGTTCAGCTGCTCGATCCGTTCTGCCGGCGGGTAATAGCAATCGACCGGATCGCCGCCCGATGCGATCGCTCGGAAGAGTTCGGCGCCATCTCGATCAACACGTCCGTAACCGAGGTACGCGCCGCGGTCAAGCGGCTGTCCCCACGCGGGCCCAGCGTCGTGATCCAGGCGGCGGGCTCGCCAGGCGCCCTGGAACTGGCGCTCGGCATCGTCAGCATCCAGGGCGTGGTAGTCAACGTCGGTACCCTGCCGAAACTATCGGCATTCGACCTATTCTGGCCCATGCAGTGGTCGGGAGCCCGCGTTGTACCCATACACCGCCCGCCCGGGGGGGAGTCAGGGGAGTCTGGCCTCGGCAGGAGCCTGCGGCGGGCCTACCTTCCCGACGTGTTCGACATGATCGGCCGCGGCCGTCTCGACGTCCGCCGCCTATGCGACTGGGTACCTCCGGTCGAACAGGCTCCCAGGGCGATGGCGTTCCTGCACAAGCATCCGGAGCGCTCGGTCGGACTTGCCTTCGCCTGGCACCCCGGCGAGGTGACTGGCCTGGATCGCTTCGAAGCTGCCGTAAGGGAAACCGACGGTCATTGAGGGCTGCCCGAGGAGGAAACACCTGTGGTCGCTACTCCTGCCGTCCGCGAGGCATTCGGGATGACGTTCGAGTGCCCGCCGGGTTATTTGGACACGCCGAGCATAGGAGTGCCGCCGCGGCGCGCGGCTGATGCGCTTGCCGCTGCCGTCCGCGAGTGGCGGATCGGTGCTGCCCGGCCCGCCGATTTCGACGCTCCGGTCGAGGTGGCCCGGAGTGCGTTCGCCGGCATATGCGGGGTTGACACCGTTAGCGTGGCTATCGGCGGAAGCGTGTCCGCGTTGGTGGGCCTCGTGGCTGGCTCTGTCCCTGACGGGGCGCGGGTGCTTACGGCGTCGGGCGAGTTCACCAGCGTGAGTTTCCCGTTTGCGGTGCAGGCCTCCCGGGGCGTCGTGATCGACGAGGTCTCCGTCGGGCTGATCCCGGAGCGCGCACCTGACTATGACATCGTCGCGGTGAGCGCGGTCCAGTCGCGGGA
>DATHPF010000191.1:0-10674 GCA_035484155.1 Streptosporangiaceae bacterium | reverse complement strand
CGCGACCCGGAACAGCCATGGCCGGATCGGCCGGTCGTCGGCGCCCAGCTTGGACAGGTGACGCCAGGCCCGGATGAAGGTTTCCTGCACGACGTCGTCCGCGCTCGTGCCGTCGGTGCAGAACCGCTCGACGTAGACGTGCAGCGCCTCCGCGTGGCGGCAATACAGCTGGCGGATCGCGGCATCGGCGTCGGCAGGCAGCTGGCCGCAGGGATCATGCGTGATAGCAGACATGCCTACTAACACGGATAGTAGAGATCCGCCGTTCAGCCCTCGGCCGCGGAATCAGGCCTGCCGCTTGAACCGCACGCTTACCCTATGCGTGTTAGTAGACGGTGGCGGTGGGCCGCTGGCTGGCCATGTCCGGGAGTGCGGAATGCGACGATTCGGTGAGCTGGAAGCAGTGATCATGGAACGATTGTGGGAACGGGGCCGTCCGGCGCTGGTCCGTGAGATCCTCGACGACCTGAGCCGGGATCGGGCCATCGCTTACACCACCGTGATGACGGTAATGGACAATCTGCACCGTAAAGGGTGGTTGCGCCGGGAACGGGACGGCCGTGCCTGGCGCTACGAGCCGACCGGCTCCCGGTCCGGATACACGGCGGCGCTGATGAACGAGGCGCTCGAAACCAGCGCAGATCGCCGCCGGGCCCTCGCGCATTTCGCTCTCCAGATGAGCCCGCACGACGCCGCGGTCCTGCGTGACGCGCTCGACCAGGCGCTGCACGAGTCTGAGACCGGCGACGCCAAGTGACCGTCGCAGCGGTCCTGATTGCGTACGCGGTCTGCGTCGGCACACTCGGCAGCAGGCTGCTCGGCAGAGCCCGGTGGACGGCCCGGGCGCCACTTCTGGCCATCGTCACCTATCTGGCCGCTGGATGGTCTGTCGTCGCCGCGCTCGGGCTGGCCGGCTTGACCCTCGCCATCCACGCAACTGCCCTCGGTGGCGGCCTCAGCCAGCTGATCGGCGCGTGCGTTTTGCGCCTGCGCGAGACTTATGGCACGCCCGGCGGTGCCACCGTCGCCGCGCTCGGCCTGAGCCTGGCGGGCGCCGTCGCTGCCCGCACGGTGCTGACCGCCATGACTCACCTGCGCAGTGCGGGACAGCAGGCGCTGTTGCACGCGGAGACGGCGCGGCTCGTCGGCCGTCCCGAGCCCTCGCTGGGCGCAGTGCTTGTGGAGCACTCCGATCCGGTTGCCTATTGCGTATCCGGCCGGCATCCGACGGTGATCCTGAGCACAGGCGCGGTGCAAGCGCTCGAACCCGCTCAACTGTCAGCGGTACTGGCGCACGAGCGTGCTCACCTCACCGGCCGCCATCACCGGCTGCTGGCGATGGCACGGATCGGCCGCCTGGTGCTGCCGTTCCTGCCGTTGATGCGCGACGCAGATGCGCAGGTAGCGCGGCTGGTCGAGATGCACGCCGACGACGCGGCAGCACGGGCCAGCGATCCTCGGTCGCTCGCCACGGCTCTGGTGGTTCTCGCCACTGGAGCCAGTCCCGCTCCGGGTCTGGCAGCTTCTGCCACCGACTCGGTGGCCCGGATTCACCGGCTTCTCCGGCCTGCCGAGCCACTGAGCGCCGGGCGCCGCCAGTTGCTCCGGGCGACGGCAGCCTCGCTCGCCCTGACGCCGGTCCTGCTGGCGCTCGCGCCGGCGATGCTGGCCCTCGCGCTCGGACGAGTCGCCTAGCGCCGTCCGACGGTGAACAGCCGGCCTGCCAGGTTCGTGTTGCCAGGTACAGGCGCCGGCGCACTGGACAGCATTCGCGTCGCACCGGAACCGGAGGAGATATGAAGAACTCTCGAGGTGGGCAGCCCCGCTACTGGCGGTCACTCAGGTGCCGCATCCACGCGTCCGCCCGGCGCAGTGCGGAGTCGGGCGGTGCCTCGGGCCAGACAGCGCGGGTCCGGGTCGTAGGCGGTAAGACGGAAGCTAGCGGCGTTGGCGCTCGCGACGCCAAGGCTGGCGAGACTAACGCCCGGCCGGCTAGCGAGAGCCGGGAAGCGATCGGGGAATCGGTGGCTACTGCCATGCAGGCGGCAATCGGGCTGCTCACGGCGAGCCTGGATTCTCCGGAGCTGGAGGCGCGCGCGCTGCCGGTTCTCATTCCGCATGACGCGGACGGCCTTGGTGATCTTATGGCCGGCCTGCACCTGATATCCGAGCTGATGATCTACGAGCTGCACGAAGCGACCGGAGAGCCGCCGGATGCCATCTTGCAACGGCTTGCTCTCCTGGCGGAACATCGCCGCGGAATGCCCTCCACCGGCTAGGCCAGCCGATCTCCTGAACGCGCGGGAACTACTAATCGTGTTAGTAGGCATAGCCAACCGCTTAGCGAAGGAGATGCCGTGACTACCACGCTCGACACTCAGCTCAGGCCCGACGCTCAGCTCAGGCCCGACGAGCAGTTGCTACCGGCCACCGGCGGCTGGCGGGTGGGCCCGGCGGATTCCCACGCGTCGTTTGCGGCGCGACTGGCCGGCCGCCGCGTGCGAGGACAGTTGCCGCTGAGCGGCCGAGTGCAGATCGCCAAGCCGATCGAGGAGTCAACGGCGCGGCTGACGGCCAGGACAAGCGCGGTCAGCACCGGGTCACCGGTCTTGGACCGGGTGCTGGCCGGTCCCGGCTTCCTGGACGCCCGCGCCTACCCGGAGATCAGCTTCCAGTCCGACTTGCTGGTCTGGGTGCCGGGCGGGTGGCGCGCGGTCGGCCGCCTGCGGATCAAGAACTCCGAGCATGAACTGGCATGCCAGCTCGACGTGCAACGCGGCGATGGCCCGCCACGCGTTGTTCCTCGACTCGTCATCGCCTGCACCTGGGTCATCGACTCGACCTGGGTTACCAGCCAGCGGATCCCGGCACTTAGCCGCCGCATCCCGATGACGTGCTCATTTCATCTTGACCCTGAGGTGTGACGTACATCGCACTCAGCAGGCGCCGTCTTCCTGAACCATCCAACAACTACTAGACGTGTTAGTAGTTGAGAGCGGCACTACCGTTCCCAGGCGCGGCGCCAGGCCCGCCGGGGCGGTCCCGACAACAGGAGGACACGACATGTTTGCTCGTCTTGGCCCGGCCCGGCCAGCGCAGGGCGCGGATGTGACGGCGCGGGCAGTGGGAGCCCTCGCCCTAGCCGCGCTGGCAGTCATCCACGTGGTCGACCTACCGGGCACGCTGGGCCCTACCCCGCTGGTGGGCGCCGGCTACCTCGCGATCATCGCTGCCGCAGTCGTGACTGGCGGCGTGATGATCACCCGGTCGCACTGGCTGGCGTGGGCGGCGGCCGGCGGCGTGGCGTTTTCGGCCATGGGCGGTTACGTCTTGACTCGCGCCGTCCCTGGCGGCTTCCTCGGTGATCACGCCGACGTCGGTAACTGGGGGTGCCAGCTAGGAATCGCCGCGCTCAGCGTCGAGGCGATTCTCATCCTGCTCGTCGTACTCGCCGCCGTGCAGGTGCGAGCGCAGGCCCGGCGCGCTGAGCAGCTGGCCGTGCGTGAGCAGACCCGGCCGCGGGCGCCCGCATTCAGCCAGCGGCGCGCCGGCTGATCAGTCCGGCCACCAGGCCGTTGAGACCGGGATGTCCCGGCTACCAGAAGGAGCACTGTTATGCGCATGTCCCAGCCTGGCCAGCGCGGCCAGGCCAGCGCGGCCGGGTGGCGGCGGTGGCTGTTCCCGGTGACCGTCGCAGTCGGCCTGGCTGGCCTGCTGGCCCTGTCGGGCGGCCACCCGGCGGCCGTGCCGCTGACCTACACGCAGTTCGTGGCTGATGTCGGCGCGGGGATGGTCCGCGCAGTCACCATTGGCCCGGCCGGCCAGGTCAGCGGCAGCCTCGCCAGCGGGCAGTCGTTCACCAGTTCGATCCCGGTCGCGCTCGGCGGCAACACCCTCGCCCCCGACCTGACCGCTCACCACGTCCAGGTCTCCGCCACCACCGGCATGTCCTCCCCGTTGTTGTCGGTTCTGCTCGGCCTGCTGCCCGTGCTGCTGATCGGCGGCCTGCTTTACATGTTCATCCGCACCACCCGCCGGCACGCCGGCGGTCTCGGCGGCCTGGGCGGGGCAGCCGGGCTGGCGAAGGCCAAGGCACGCGTCATCAATGACGAGCGTCCGGTCACCAGGTTCGCGGACGTCGCCGGCTACCCGGCAGTGAAGACTGAGGTCACCGAGATCGTCGAGTACTTGCGTGACCCGGCCCGGTACCACCGAGCCGGGGCCCGCGGGCCGCGGGGCGTGCTGATGGCCGGGCCGCCGGGTACCGGCAAGACCCTGCTCGCGCGGGCAGTGGCCGGCGAAGCGCACGTCCCGTTCCTGTCCGTCTCCGGCTCCAGCTTCGTGGAAATGTTCGTCGGCGTTGGCGCGGCGCGGGTCCGCGACCTGTTCGAGCAGGCTCGCACGCTCGCCCCGGCCATCATCTTCATTGACGAGATCGACGCGCTCGGCGCCCGCCGTGACCACAGCGGCTACGGCGGCCACGACGAGCGGGAGCAGACCCTCAACCAGCTGCTCGCCGAGATGGACGGCTTCGACCAGTCCGGCGGTGTCGTGGTGCTCGCTGCCACCAACAGGCCGGATGCACTGGACCCAGCTTTGCGCCGACCGGGCCGCTTTGACCGGGAAGTGCTTGTCCCGCTGCCCGACCGGGCTGAGCGTCGCGCGATACTCGCCGCCCACGCCCAGGACAAGCGTCTCGCCCCAGACGCTGACCTGGATCAGGTGGCCGCTGCCACGCCGGGATTCTCCGGTGCTGACCTCGCCAACCTGCTGAACGAGGCGGCGGTCAGCGCGGTCCGGGCCGATCGCATCAGCCTGACGGCCGCCGACTTTGCCAGTGCGCGCGATCGCGTGCTGCTCGGCACCCGGCACACCAGCCCGCTCGCCGCCGGCGAACTCGCCACTGTCGCCGTGCACGAGGCCGGTCACGCGCTCGTCGCCGTCCTGTCTCCGCACGCCGATCCGGTCAGCAGGGTCACGGTCCTCGGCGCCGGGCAGGCTCTCGGGCTCACCGAGACGCTGCCCGTCGATGACCGGCGCCTCTACGGCGAGAGTTATCTCACCGATACCCTCGCTGTGCGGCTAGGCGGCCGCGCCGCCGAGCGGCTGGTCCGCGGTGAGGCATCCACCGGTGCCGCCGACGACCTGGCCTCTGCTACTGCGCTGGCTACCCAGATGGTGTGCGAGTTCGGGCTGAGCGACAAGGTCGGGCCGGTCAGCTACAACATCCCGCCCACTGGCCACCCGGCCGGCGCCGCGGCGCGCGGCTTCTCCGAGCACACGCAGTGGCTAGTCGACCAGGAAGTCGCAGCGCTCCTGGCAACGGCCGAGGCTCGCGCTCGCGAGCTGCTCAGTCGCCACCGCGAGGCTCTCGCTCAGCTCACGGCCGCCTTGCTGGCGCACGAAACCATCACCGGAGACGAGGTCCGCGCGCTCGCTGCGGCCGAGCGGGCTCCACTGCCGATCGCGCTGCCCGGTGGGCACCCGCTGTCCGGCGGGCACCCGATGGCCGGCTGAACCATGCGGCTCTACTAACCGTATTAGTAGATAACTCACTCAACACGGAGGAACCAATGAAACGCCCACGGATCATCATGGCCGGCATCGCCCTGGCCGCTGTCGCGACTGCTGGCGGCCTCACGGCCGCCGCCGCAAGCAGTTCGACCCCGACTGCCGCGGCTAGCGCGGCGTCAGCGAACAGCATGTCGGCCACCGTCCGCACTGCGTCGGCGAACGTCGCAGGCAAGACCGAGACGATCCTCGTCACCAGCCGAGGTCTGCCGCTGTACATCTACCGGCCCGACACCGCGACGAAGTCGCTGGTGACCGGCGGGCTGGCGCAGCTATGGCCGCCGCTGATCTCGCCCGCCGTCGCCGGCGCCGGTGTGACCGGCAAGGTCGCCGTGCTCAAGGACGTCAACGGCCAGCAGGTCACCTACAACGGCCACCCGCTGTACACGTTCGTTGACGACCACGCTGGCCAGGTGACAGGCCAGGGCGTCCAGAACTTCTTCGTGGCCACGCCAGGCATCGCCTCGATCACCATGGCTGGGTCAACAGCGCCCGCCAGCTCGGCCGTCCCCTCCGGCGGATACGGCTACTGAGCAGGCGACGCGCCTGCCGGCAGACATGACACTCACCACAAGCGCATCAGCTGGCGCAGCCCACAGGCGCGCCGCCAGGGCCGCCGCTGCCACTATCGCAGTGGCGGCCGTGGCCACTGCGGCGGTTATCGACCGAGCCTCGATAGCCGCGTCGTTCACGGTACTGGGTCATCTGCACTGGCTCTGGATACCCGCCGCCATCGCCGCGGAGGCGATATCCATGGGCGCCTTCGCCTTCATGATGCGCAGACTGCTCGCGACCGGCGGGGCCAGCGTGGGCGTCCGGTCCATGCTGGCCACATCCTTTGCCGCCAACGCGCTGTCAGTCTCGATTCCGGTGGCCGGGCCGGAGCTCGCGACGGCTTTCACGTTCCACCGCTTCAGGCGGCACGGAGCCGACGCTCCGCTCGCCGGATGGTCGCTGCTGGCCGGCGGGGTAGTTTCCTTGGCCGCAGGCGCCCTGGTGCTCGTTGCTGGCGGCCTGGCATCCGGTAACGGCCTGATCACCAGCTTCGCTGTGCCCGGCGGCGTGCTCGCCGTCGCTGCGCTGCTCGCGCTCGGATCGGCCGCACGCAGACCGCAGCTGCGCGCTGTGCTCGAACGGCCAGCGACCTGGGCGCTGCGGCACGTAGCCCGGCTGCTACGTCGGCCGACGGAGGATCCAGGCGCGATCATCGGGGCCTGGGCAGAACGGCTGGGCTCACTCCAGCTAGCGCCGTCCGGCTGGATGACGGTGACCGGCCTGGGCGTGGTCAACTGGCTTGCTGACGCCGCAGTTCTCGTCGTGAGCATCCGTGCCGCTGGCGGCCCCGTTCCCTGGAATGATTTTTTGCTTGTCTACGGTTCCGGAGTCGCGGCGCAGAGCCTGAACATCACGCCGGGCGGCCTGGGGGTGGCCGAGGGAACACTCAGCCTGGCCCTTGTTGCCACCGGTGTGCGCGCCGGCCAGGCACTGGCCGCGGTGCTGCTCTACCGCTTCGTCAGCTTCTGGCTGGTCGCGCTCGCCGGCTGGCTGGTCCTCTGGTTCCTCCGGCGCAGCCGTCCGGCAAACGACTTCGTGCTCGCTTCGCACGCAAAAGGTTCAGCCACATTGGCCTCGCTCCGCCATCACGAACTGGTGCTGCTGCATGGTCAGCCAGGCTCACCTGCGGACTGGCATCAGGTTGCCGACCGGCTGCCTGCGCCACTCCACGCAGTCGCGCCAGACCGGCCGGGATACGGTTCCAGTCACCTTCCTGTCGGCGGATTCACCGCCAACGCCCGCGCTGTCATCGACGACCTGGACCAGCGCGGAATCAATCGCGCCGTTCTGGTCGGGCACTCGTTCGGAGGCGGAGTCGCGTTGTCGGCGGCGAGCCTGGCCCCGCAGCGCGTGGAGGCAGTGGTCCTGCTCGCAAGCGTAGGGCCGGGGTGCGCGAACGTATGGGACAGGGTGCTGGCCGCACCTGGCACCGGACCACTGTGCGCCCTGTTGGCGTGGAAGCTGACACCGTGGATCGCACGTGCCCGGCTCGCAGTGGCACGGCGCTGCTCTGGCGGCAGTCTGCGGCCCGAAGAGCACGTGAACTGGCAGGTCTGGGGCCACAAGGACCACTCGCGTGGCACGCTCTGGCGCACGTTCCTCGCGGAGCAGCGCGCCCTCCTGCGCGGTCTCGATGAACTGGTGCGTGTCCTCCCGGCACTCGAGGTGCCGGTGCTCGTCCTGGCCGACCCGCGGGACAACCTAGTCCCCATTGAGACCGCCCGCCGTCTGGTGCAGTCACTGCCCGATGCCCGCCTCCAGCTGATCGACGGCGGCGGGCATCACCTGCCCAGGCGGGCTCCCGCCGCCGTTGCCGACGCGATAGCTGCGTTCCTCACGGCCATGGATGCCGGGCAGCCCGACAGCGCTCGCTCCGCTGGCCAACGCCCGCTGGCTCCGGCACTCGTGGCGTGAACAGTGCAGCGCTCCTATCCGTGATAGTAGGCAGGCGCCGACATCCCGCCGGGGACTCGGCGTCTGAGAGCCGACAAGGAGAATCGTGTGTCCAGTACCCGTCGTGGGACTGCGAGAGGCAAGTCAGCCAGGCCCGCCCCGAACGCCAGCGCCAAGGCGCGCGCCCGCGAAAGGATCGCAGCGGAGCGCGCCGCCCGCAAGCGCGCGCAAATACGCGGGCGGCTCCTGCTTTCGGGAGCGGCGGTCGTCGCGGTGCTCGCGGTCGTCGGAGCGCTTGTCGGCATCAACCTCTCCGCAGCGCACCCGGCCGCGAGTGAAACTCGGGCGCCGTCCGTTGTCGTCCGGCAGGCCACTGCCGTTCCGCTCGGGGTACTGACGCGGGTGAGGCCGGGCCAGGCGGCCACGCCGCTGCAGCAGGTCGCGACGCCAGGTCCGCCACTGACCGTTGACGGCAAGCCGACGATCGTCTTCGTCAGCGAGGAATCCTGTCCGTTCTGCGCAGCCGAGCGCTGGCCGCTGGTCGTGGCGCTCTCCCACTTCGGCACCTGGACCAATCTCGGGTCCACTAGGTCCTCGGCCACCGACGTCTATCCGAACACCGCCACGTTCTCGTTCCGCGCGGCGCACTACCGCAGCGCCGAGATCACGCTGCGCACGACCGAGCTAGCTGACAACGCGGGCCGTCCTTTGCAGGCTGAGACGCCGCTGGACGCAAAGCTCATCGGCACCTACGACGTGCCGCCGTTCGTGAACAGCGCCGACCAGTCCGGAGCCGTCCCGTTCCTCGACATCGCGAATCATTACATCCTGGCGGGCGCGCAGTACAACCCCCAGATCCTCGCCGGCCTATCCGCTGCTCAGATCGCCAGTCAGCTCCGGGACCCGTCAAGTCCCGTCGCCCAGGCAATCGACGGGTCGGCCAGGATCATCGTCACAGCCATCGACCAAGTCCTGCATGCCGCTTCCCCACCGGGTACGGGTCACAGTTGATGCCCCCGCCGATCCCGTCCCAGCTCAGTAAGGGGAGGGCTGGTTGAAGATGACCGCCAAGCTGATGATCTTGCCCTCGCGGATGCCGAAGTAGCTGGTCATAATCAGCTCGTCGGGGAGGTTGGTCTTGTCATAGGTGCCGTCGTACTTAGCCCGGACGATGATGTCCCCGTAGTGGTCGTTGACTTCGCGGACGTCCATGGTCACATGGTCGCCGACGAATTCCTTCGCGATGAAGGCGCGGATGGCGTCGGTGCCCCAGATCTCGCGGCGGTTGTCGTTGACATAGGCGTCCTGGACGAAGGTATTTACGATCCGCTCGGTGTCGAAGGCGTTGACCGCGTTGATGTGCTCGGCCACGATGGGTGGCAGCGCGGCAATGGCGTCGGCATCACTGGTCATCAGTGGTGGCTCCCTTGCGTGTCGGCTCCGTGCGGTCGGCGTTCTCGGCCGCTGATGCCAGCGTGGATCCTCCCCCGGCAGGAGAGTCAATCTGCCAGGGTGGCTTGACTCTGCCATTGAGGGAGAGCTGAGACTGGAGTGATGGAACCGACGCTGACAATCGGGGACTTCTCCCGCGCCACGCACCTGAGTGTGAAGATGCTCCGCCATTATCACGACATCGGCCTGCTGGAGCCGGCCGACGTCGACCGGTACACCGGGTACCGGCGCTACGCCACCGCGCAGATCGGCACCGCCCAGGTGATCCGCCGGTTCCGGGACCTCGACATGCCGCTGGAGGAGATCAACGCGGTGCTGTCCGCCCCCGATCCCCAGACGCGCAGCCTGCTGATCTCCGCCCATCTGGCCCGCCTGGAGGCCAGCCTCGCCCGTACTCAGGATGCCGTGGCCGCGCTCCGCGGCCTGCTGGAGCGCCCGCCGACCACCGCGCCGGTCCGGCACCGCCGTGCCGCCGCCGTCTCGGCAGCCGCAATCACGGAGGTCGTCGACGTCGCCCACGTCCTCGCCTGGTATCAGGGTGCACTCGGGGAACTGCACGCCACCCTGGCTGCCCAGCACATCACCCGCACGGGCCCTGGCGGCGGCATCTACCGGACTGAGCTTTTCACCGACGAGCGAGGCGAGGCGACGATCTTCCTCCCCTGCCAAGCGCCCCCGCGGCCGGTGGGCCGCGTCACCGCCCTCGACGTCCCCGCAGCCGAGTTGGCCACCGTCATCCACGCAGGACCGCACGTCGGCATCGACCTGGCCTACGGGACCCTCGCCGCCTACGTCACCGGGCACGCCCTCGCCGTCGACGGGCCTATCCGCGAGTACTACCTCACCGGCCCCATCGAAACCCCCGACCAGTCCGCCTGGCGCACGGAGATCGGATGGCCCATCTTCGAGACCGCGTTTCTTCCGCAAGCGGAAGCCATTGATCGATAGCCGATCAGGCGACGCGATTGCTCAGACTGGCCGCGCTGCGCTGGTTGCGGTGCTGGTCGCTCGGCGAGCACCCCGGAAGGATTCGGCGACATCGGGGTCGAAGCGCGGGCGGGCCTCTACCAGGCCAGTGAGTGCCTTGTCTCTCTGGTGGTGGGCCGTGATCGCAAGCACCCGCCTTTCGACGGGTGAGTCTGGGGGTATCCCGCGGATGCGCAGACACAGCGGTCTCGCTTTCCGGGGCGATCCAGATCGAGA
>DATHPF010000190.1:0-17910 GCA_035484155.1 Streptosporangiaceae bacterium | reverse complement strand
TACATCGCCGGGCCCGACGGCCAGTTCGACTGGAGCGTGCCCGACGAGGAGGTCTCCCGCTTCGCCACTGACGAGACACGGCAGGTCGGCGTCATGCTGCTGGGACGGAAGCTGTACGAGACGATGCTGTACTGGGAGACCCCCGACCAGGATCCATCGCTCGACGACTCAGACCTCGAGTTCATCGCGATCTGGAAGCCGCTCCCGAAGGTGGTGTTCTCCACCACGCTGCCGGCGGTGCAGGGCAACGCCCGGCTGGCCTCCGGCGGCCTGGCGGAGGAGATCGAGCGGCTGCGAGCCGAGCCGGGGGAGGGCGACATCGCGATCGGCGGCGCGACTCTCGCCGCCGAGGCGGCCGCGCTGGGCCTGATCGACGAGTACCGGGCCAGGGTCTACCCAGTGCTGGTTGGCGGTGGCATACCGTTCTTTCCCCGGGGCGAGCGCCGGGTGGATCTCGAACTCCTCGAGACCCGCACCTTCAGCTCCAGAGTCGTAGACCTCCGCTACCGCGTAGTGCGCTAGCCGACTCGTCCGCCGAGCCCCGGGAAGAACGGGCCAGAACAGCCACCACGGTCCTCTACGCGGCCTGACCCGGCCCACCGCGGCCACCGCGGAGTCGGTCTGCGTGGTATATGCCGATTTGCGGGCGGCCTTGTCATCGCCGCAACGTCATGGATGGAACTCTGCTGCTGCTGTTTCCGCAGTAGGTCGGCAGCCATGACGCTGTGGCCGCGCGACGACGACTCAGGGCGGCTGGCAGGACGGCGCGGGCCTGCTATGCTCGCAAAATGCGCGCCGACCTTCTTGCACCAGGCTGGTGGCGCCGCCACTAGGCGGTGCCAGGTTCGCGTATTCAGCAGACCACTACACAGGCGACCGCCGGCTACGGCGGCCGCCTTTTGCGTGCTGGTCGCCGCGCCGCCGGCATGACACCGCGAGGCCGACATGGATGAGACCAGTTACCTGACCGCCGGGGGCGTGCGCGTGCACCGGGCAGCCGAGGCGTTCGACGAGGGCGAGCTCGCCGAGATCACCCGGCAGGTCCAGCTGCGGCCTGGCGGAGTGCTGAGCTCCGGCATGGAATACCCCGGCCGGTACAGTCGGTGGCACCTGGCCTACCTGGACCCGCCGATCCAGATCGTCGCCCGCGGCCGCCTGATCAGCGCGACCGCATTGAACCGGCGCGGCGAGATACTGCTGCCGCCGATCGCCGCCGCGCTGCACCGTGCGGCTAACCACGGGGCGGCTAGCCACGGGGCCGCCAATCACGGGTCCGCCAATCACGGGTCCGCCAATCACGGGGCCGCCAACCACGGGGTCGTCAGCGCTGGGCCCGGCGCGGCCGCCGACCCGCGCCACGTCGAGGTGCTCATCCCCGACAGCGATGAGGTCTTCACGGAGGAGCAGCGGAGCCGGCGGCCGACCGTGTTTTCCGCGCTGCGCGAGATCATCGCCGCCTTCGCTGGGCCGGACCCGCACCTTGGACTGTACGGAGCGTTCGGCTACGACCTGGCGTTCCAGTTCGAGCCGGTGCGGCAGAAGCACCGCCGGGACGGCGCCGCCGCCGAGCGCGACCTCGTGCTGCACCTGCCTGACCTGATCTACGCGGTCGACCGGAAGCGGGAGACGGCGAGCCGGCTGAGCTACGACTTCGAGACCGAGGCCGGCAGCACCGTCGGCATGGCACGCGAGGCAACCGGGTCGACGGGCGGCCCCGTTCCGGTCGGCAGCAGCCTCCCGGCCGACCCGCGCCCTGGCAGCTACGCCGGCGTGGTGGAGCTGGCCAGGGAGAAGTTCGCCCGCGGCGACCTGTTCGAGGTGGTGCCGAGTCACCGGTTCTACGCGCCGTGCACGTCCCCGGCGGCGTTTTTCGAGCGGCTGCGCGAGCGGAACCCGGCGCCGTATGAGTTCTTCCTCAACCTCGGCCAGGACGAGTACCTCGTCGGGGCGTCGCCGGAGATGTACGTCCGCGTCACGGGCAAGCGGGTAGAAACCTGCCCGATCGCGGGCACGATCGCGCGGGGCGAAGGCGCGATGGCGGACGCCGAGGCGATCCGGACGCTGCTGACCTCGCCGAAGGAAGAGTCGGAGCTCACGATGTGCACCGACGTCGACCGCAACGACAAGTCACGGATCTGCGTACCCGGCAGTATCAAGGTCATCGGAAGGCGGCAGATCGAGCTCTACAGCCGGCTGATCCATACCGTTGACCACCTCGAGGGCATGCTCCGGCCAGGCTTCGACGCGCTGGACGCGTTCCTCACCCACATGTGGGCGGTCACCGTCACCGGCGCGCCAAAGAACTGGGCCATGCAGTTCATCGAGGATCACGAGGACGCGCCACGTCGCTGGTACGGCGGTGCGGTCGGGGTGATCGGCTTCGACGGCGGCATGAATACCGGCCTGACCCTGCGCACGGCGCACATCACCGGGGGCGTCGCCGCCGTCCGGGTCGGCGCGACGCTGCTGTATGACTCCGACCCGGCCGAGGAAGAGCGGGAGACCGTGCTGAAGGCGCGGGCCCTGCTGGAGACGCTCGCCGAGGCTGGCCGCGACGACTCTCCAGACCGGGAACGGGCTAGCCGCACCGTCCTCGCCGCACCGCCCCCGCGGCCTGGCGAGGGAATGCGAGTCCTCCTTGTCGACCACCAGGATTCGTTCGTGCATACCCTGGCCGGCTACTTCCGGGAGCATGGCGCGGACGTGACCACCATGCGGGCCGGGTTCGATCCGGGCCTGCTGGACGAGTTCGCCCCCGATCTTGTCGTGCTGTCGCCCGGACCTGGCCGGCCCGCCGACTTCGACTGCGACAAGCTGCTCAGCGCGCTGGACGAGCGCGGGCTGCCGGCCTTCGGCGTGTGCCTGGGCCTGCAGGCGATGGTCGAGCACGCGGGCGGGTCTCTTGGCCTGCTCGACACGCCCGTGCACGGCAAGCCCGGCCGGGTGCAGGTGCTCGGCGGCGCCCTGCTTGCGGGGCTCCCGGCCGAGTTCACCGCGGCCCGTTACCACTCGCTGCATGCGCGGCCCGAGCAGGTGACCGGGGGCTTCGAGGTCACCGCCGTGACCGCCGACGGCGTGGTCATGGCGATCGAAGATGCCGCGCGCGGGCGGTGGGGCGTGCAGTTCCACCCCGAGTCGATCCTGACCACGGCGGGCGGCGCCGGGCACCAGATCATCGCCAATGTCCTGCGCTTGTGCCGGGGCCGCACCAGGGAGCACGCTAACTCGCATGCCTGACATTCGATATCCAGTCGCCGATAACGCGTGGCCCGGCTATCTGGCGGTGCCATCGGCTCTGCCCGGCCCGTGGCCCGCCGTCGTGGTCATTCACGAGGCGTTCGGCCTCAACGACGACATCCGGGCCAAGGCGGACGAGTTCGCCGCGCGCGGGTACTTGGCGCTCGCGCCGGACCTGTTTGACGGCAAGTCCTGGATCCGGTGCATCCGCAGCGCGTTCGGCCAGCTGCGAGCCGGCCGCGGACCGGCGTTCACGGCACTCGACGCCGCCCGGACGTTCCTGGCCGCGCGGCCGGATTGCACGGGCAAGGCCGGAGTCATCGGGTTCTGCCTCGGCGGCGGCTTCGCGCTGCTGTGCGCGCCCCGGCCGGGATTCGACGTGGCTGCGGTCAACTACGGCGACGTACCGAAGGATGCCGAGAGCGTGCTCGCCGGCGCGTGTCCGGTCGTCGGCAGCTTCGGCGGCCGCGACCAGATGGGCACGCAGCATCCCGAGCGGCTGGAGCGTGCCCTAAGCGTTCTCGAGGTGCCGCACGACGTGCACGTCTACCCCGCCTCGGGCCACCGGTTCATGACGGAGTCTGACGGGGTCGGTGCTGTCTTCGCCAGGCTCGGCAAGATGTCGTACCAGCCCGAGGACGCGGCCGACGCCTGGAAGCGGATCTTCGCCTTCTTTGGCACGTACCTCGACGGCCAGCCCTAACGGATCGGGTCGTGGTGAATCTGGCCCGGCGGAAGGCTGGCGGCCAGCAGCGCGGCGGTCATCGTGACCATGGCGGGCGGGCCGCAGATATAGGCGTCGGTGTTCTCGAACAGGCCGTGACCGCTCACAACATCGGGCAGCAAGCCGGACAGCCCGTTATAGCCGGGCTCGTCGGAGAGCACCGGCAGCACGCGCAGCGCCGGGCACGAGGACTCGAGCAGCTGCAGATCCTCCAGGTCGTACAGGTCGAAGTGCTGGCGCGCCCCGACGAACAACGTGATCTTGCGCGGCCTGCGCTCCTGATCAGCCTCGGCTGACGGCGCCAGCACCTGCTCGATGAGAGCCTTGATCGGCGCCAGGCCGGTGCCCCCGGCGACGCATAGCAGGTCGCGCTCGGAGTCGGCCATCGTCATCGCGCCGTCGGCCGCGCCCAGCAAAACGGTTTCACCGGCGACGGAGTGATGCACCAGCGTATTGCTGACCTGTCCGCCGGGAATCGCGCGCACGTGCAGTTCGATCAGTCCGCCGGGCCGCGGTGCGTTCGCGATCGAGTACGGCCGCCAGGCCCGCGGCCACTTGGTCACCTGGACCGGAACGTACTGGCCGGCCCGGTACGGCAGCGGCTCGTTCGGGCGCAGCCTGATCACCGCGACACCTGGCGCGCGCAGCTCGTGCGAGACGATCTCGGCGACCCACCACGGCGGCGACGCCTTGGCCTCCGCCGCAGCGGCCCCCTGCATGGTGGCCGAGATGTAGTCGAGCGCGACCTGCCAGGCTGAGGCGATCTCGGGCGTCCACCCGCGGCCAATGAAGTGCTCGGCTGTGTCGCGCAGCGCGGTGAAGAAAGTCCGGTAGTGCGCCTTCGTCACCCCGAAGCGCCGGTGATCGCGGGCCAGCTGGCCGAGGAGCTCGGCACATCCCGGCTGATTGTCCAGACTCCAGACGAGCCGGGCAAGCGCGGCAAACATGCGTTCTCGCTGCGCTGTCATGCTCGTCGGGAAAAGCGTCCGGCAATCGGGATTCGCCGTGAAAAGCCGCGAATAGAAATACTCCATTGCGGCCGGTCCCTCGGCCATCAGGCGGCCAAAGGATTCTTTTACTAGCCGTGGCTCAAGGTCGGCAGCAGTGACAGCCGTGCGCGGCGGCGGCGGTGCTGTCGCCAGGCCGCCGGCTCGCGTGCTGGGGACGGGCCGCGGAGCGTCGGCGGAACCGGAGTTAAGGTCGATATAACCCTGCGTTAACGTCGAAGTAACTGCGACATTACGTCCCGGATGGTTCACGAACCGTTTCTGACTGGTCTGACCAGCGAGTCCGCCTCGGCCCGAATCGGGCAGGCTCCCTTCCAGTGCGATTGCCACAACGCAGAGTCTCGCACCGTCTCCGGACGCAGACAACCCATATCAGCCAAGCCTTGTCGTCCTGTACTCACGGTTACAGAATGGCGTTCGGTCCTTACTGGTAACTGCGCGAAATATCTACAGCGCGGTCACATTTCTGGGTGTTAGGTGAACCGTAAACGCCACTTGCGGAATTGGGCAGTGCGGAATGGGCGGTCACGGAAGGTGATCGGCGTGCCACGCTGACTAGCCAGCCCTACGCCGTAGGATGACCTGGTGACTTCTCCCGGATACCTCCAATATCCCCATATTAACGGCGATCTGGTGGTTTTCGTCGCGGCTGACGACGTCTGGCTCGCGCCGGTGTCGGGCGGCCGGGCCTGGCGGTTCACGGCAGATCAGGCCAAGGTGACGACGCCCAGGTTTGCGGCGGATGGCGGCCATGTCGCCTGGGCCAGCAGCCGTGACGGCGGCGCGGACATCTACCTGGGCAGCATCGGCGACGGCGCGAGCACCCGGCTGTCGCACTGGGGCGCGACGTGGGCACGTGTCTCTGGCTGGACAGACAACGGCGAGGTGCTGGCGGTGAGCACGGCCGCCCAGCCGTTCGGGCACTACACGTGGGCACGAGCGCTCGGCACGCCGATCTCCGCTGGCGCGGACACCGAGCGGCTGCTGCCCTTCGGCCCGGTGGCGGACCTATCCGCCGGGCCTGGCCCGCTCGCCGACGGTAGCCCCGGCGCTGGCCTCGTCGCGCTGCTGAACGGCACCTGGGGCAGCTTTGGCGCCGATCCTGCGTACTGGAAGCGCTACCGGGGCGGAACCGCCGGGCGCCTGTGGGTTGGCCCGGCGGATAGTTCGACCACTGGGGGCGCCGGGCCGTTCCGCCGTGTGCTCGCCGACCTGCCCGGCCAGTTCGCCAGCCCGATGATCGCAGGCGGACGACTGGCCTTCCTGTCTGATCACGAGGGCACCGGCAACGTGTACTCGTGCGCGCTCGACGGAACCGGACTCCGCCGTCACACCGATCACGAGGGCTGGTATGCACGGCAGGCGAGCACGGACGGGCAGCGCATCATCTACTCCCGCGGCGGCGAGCTCTGGCTGCTCGACGACCTTGAGGCCGACGGCCCGCGACGCCTGGAGGTGGTGCTCGGCGCTCCGGCCAGCGGCCGGGCGCCACGACTGATCACGGCGTCGGAGCACGTGGGCTCGCTGTCGGTCGACAGCGCAGGGACCGCGAGCGCCGTCGAGGTCCGGGGCACCGTGCACTGGCTGACTCACCGGGACGGGCCGGCCGTGGCCTTGTCGGTGTCACCCGGAGTCCGGGCCAGGTATCCGCAGGTCCTTGGGTCGGCGGGCGCGGTTGCCTGGGCGACCGACGCCGGCGGCACCGACGCATTGGAGATCAGTGCTGGCCCTACTGCTGCCGGTCCAACCGCACCGGCGCGCAGGCTGGCGGCCGGCGAGCTGGGTCGCATCAGCGAGCTGGCCGCCGCGCCCGACGGCAGCGTCGTGGCCGTTGCCGCATATGACGGGCGGCTGCGCCTGGTCGACGTTGCCTCCGGTCAGGTCCGCGAGATCGCCGCCTCCGGCAACGGGCGCGTGACCGGGCTTGCCTTCGGGCCCGATTCGGCCTGGCTGGCCTGGTCCGAGCCGACCGGGCACCCTGGCGGCATGGGCGACATGGCGCTGCGCAGGCTGCGCCTGGCCCGGATTGCGGACGGTCAGGTGAGTGACATCACCGATGGCCGGTTCCTCGATACTGAGCCGGTGTTCACCCACGACGGGAAGTACCTCGCCTTCCTGTCCAGGCGCAGCTTTGATCCCGTCTACGACGCCCATTTCTTCGACCTGTCGTTTCCCTACGGCGCCAGGCCGCACCTGGTGCCGCTCGCCGCGTCGACCCCGTCGCCGTTCGCCCCGCTGCCCGGCGGCCGGCCGTTCGGCGAGGCCAAGGCGGACCAGCAAGGATTGGGGCACCAGCAAGCGGGGGGCCAGGAAGCGCGCCGTAATGGCGACAGCGACAGCGATGGGCAGCCCGCGGCCATCGCGGTGGACACGGCCGGCCTGGCCGACCGCGTCGTCGCGTTTCCTGTGCCGGAGTCGCGGTACTCCCGCCTGCGCGCAGTGAAGGACGGGCTGGCCTGGCTGCGCGAGCCGGTGACCGGCACCCTCGGCGTGGGCGGCGCGCGGCCGACCGACGCCGCGCCGCGCCCGGTACTGGAGCGCTTCGACTTCAGCCGGCGGGAGGCCAGCGAGCTGGCCGATGACGTGGACTGGTTCGAGGCCAGCGGCGACGGGACCAGGCTGGTCATCAGCGATCACGGCACGCTCACGGTCATTCCCGGGGAGCGCAAGGCGGATCCCGACAATCCCGATGACCGCGTCGACATCGACGCCAGCCGGGCCCGGTTCATGTCCGACCCGGCCGCCATGTGGCAGCAGTCATTCGCCGAGGCGGTCCGCATCGTTGCGCACGACTTCTGGGTCGCCGATATGGCTGACGTCGACTGGGACGCCGTCGCGGCCGAGTACCGGCCGCTGCTGGACCGGATCACCACCAGCTCCGAGTTCGCTGACGTGCTGTACGACGCGTTCGGCGAGCTCGGCACGTCGCACGCCTACGTGCTGATGCCTGACGCCGCGGGCGTTGATCAGGGTCCCGGACTTCTCGGCGCGGATCTTGAATCCGACGGCGACAGCTGGCGTATCCGCCGGGTGCTGCGCGGCGAAAGCTCCGACCCGCGGGCGCGCTCGCCCCTCGCGGTACCCGGCGCCGACCTGGCGGCGGGTGACCTGCTGCTCGCGATCGACGGACGGCCCGTCGGGCCGGAGGGGCCGGGCCCGCTGCTGGCCGGCGCCGCGGGCAAGCCGGTCGAGCTCGCGGTCGCCGCCGCGGATGGCGGCCATCGCCGCAGCGTCGTGGTCGTACCGCTTGGCAGCGACCGCAGGCTGCGCTACCTGGACTGGGTCAGCCGCAAGCGCGCTGCGGTACGCGAGCTCGGCGGCGGCCAGGTCGGCTACCTGCACGTGCCCGACATGGTGAGCGAAGGCTGGGCGGACTTTCACCGTGACCTGCGCACCGAGATGCTGGCCGACGCGATCATCGTCGACGTCCGCGGCAATACCGGCGGTCATATCTCCCAGCTGGTCGTGGAAAAGCTGGCCCGCCGCGTCATTGGGTGGGACGTCGGCCGCGGGCTCGCGCCGTCCACCTACCCCGAAGACGCGCCACGCGGCCCGGTGGTAGCGCTCGCGGACGAGTGCTCGGGATCCGATGGCGACATCGTCACGGCGGCGATCAAGGCTCTCGGTCTTGGCCCGGTGGTCGGCGCGCGGACCTGGGGCGGCGTTGTCGGCTACGACGCGCCGCACGAACTGGTGGACGGGACGCTCATCACTGTGCCGCGGCTCGCCTTCTGGTTCGATGGCGAGGGCTGGGGCGTGGAGAACCACGGCGTCGATCCCGACGTCGAGGTCATCCCGACGCCGGATAACTGGGCCGCTGACCAGGATGTGCAGCTGGAGACGGCCGTCCGGCTCGCGCTGGCCGCACTGCGCGACAGGCCGGCCGTCAGGCCGCCGGACCCGGCCAGTCGGCCGTCACGGCGGCGGCCGTCGCTGCCACCCCGTTCCCGGTAAGGCGCCAGCCGTGCAGCTGGTCTGGGACATGGATGGCACCCTGCTCGACTCTGGTGTCGCAGTGCCGGCGGCCTACGTGGCCACCGTGCGCGAGCTTGGCGGCCCGCCGGTCACACCCGCGCAGGTAGTCGACCGCTACTGGCTCGGCACGCCGGAGATGATCCTGGCTGATCTGCTCGGCCAGGATCTGGCCGTCGGTGCGGCTGACGACTACTACAGCCGGCTTGCGGACGCGGACGTGGCGCTGTACCCGGGCGTCGCAGCGGTCCTGGCCGAGCTACGCAGGCGCGGGCATCCGGTGGCGGTCTTCACCGGCTCCAGCAGCCGTGCCGCCACGATCCTGCTGACCTCGGCCGGCGTGGCCGCCGATCTCGTCGTCGGCGGAGATCAGGTGGGCCGGCCCAAGCCGTCCGGCGACGGACTGGTGCTGACGGCCAGTCGGCTGGGCGTCCCGCCAGGCAGCCTCGCCTACATCGGCGACGCCCCGAACGACTTGCGCGCCGCTCGCGCCGTCGGCGGCTTGTCGGCCGCGGCCGCGTGGGGCCACCAGTACGACGCCGCCGAGCCGGCCGACGTCACGCTGGCGGCGCCCGGCGCGGCGCTCGGCCTGCTGGACTCGGCCCCCTGGACTGGGCCTCCTGGACTGGGGGACGCGCCTTAGATGGGCGCGTTGTAGCCGTTCAGCCAGTGCACCTGCAGCCAGGTGACCGCAGCGGCCCAGCCGCCGGTGACCTCCAGCACGCCCACGGCGATCAGCATCACGCCGCCGATCCTCATGATCAGCCGGGCATGCCGCCGGGCAAAGCCAAAGACGTTGACGCCGCGCTGGAACGCGAGCGCCACGATCAGGAACGGCACACCAATGCCGAGCGCGTAGACGAATGCGAGCACGCCACCGCGTAGCGCTGTGCCGCTCGTGGTGCCCAGCAGGAGGACGGCGCTGAGCGTCGGCCCTGAGCAGGGCGTCCAGCCGAGCCCGAAGAGTACGCCGAGGAACGGGGCGCCCGCCAGGCCAGCCCGCGGCCGCAGGCCCGGCTTGACGATGCGGCCGGCGAAGCTGAACCGGTCGAACAGGCCGATGAACAGCAGCCCGAGCACGATGATCAGGCCGCCCAGGATCTGCGTCAGGCCCACCGCGTGCAGACGCAGCGTGTCACCCAGGCTGGCGGCGGTCACGCCCTCGACAGCGAACAGAGCTGAGAAGCCCAGGACGAACAGCAACGTGCCAGCCATGACCCGGCTGCGGACCGGCCCCGACGACGCCGCCGTCGGCGCCGAAACCGACGCGGACGGTTCCGGAGGCCTGACAGCGTGGCCCGGAGGGAGCATCACCGCAGCGCCCGCTCCGCCGCCCGCGGTTGCGGTCGCGATAGCAGAGCTGAGCGCGCGGGCGGGCTCGGCGGCCTGCTGGGCAGCTCCCGAGCCCGACATGCCGGTGAGATAGGAGAGGTAACCGGGGACGAGCGGCAGGCAGCACGGGGACAAGAACGTGATCGCCCCGGCCGCTGCGGCGACAGGCATGGCCAGCAGCACCGGACCGGACAGAATCAGGTGGTCGAGTCCGCCGCTCACGGCTACCCTCGCCTCCGTTCGCGCCGCGCCGTCTGGTCGCGTACAACCTACTCGGTCAGCCGGCGGCCATGCAGGCCGCGTCCGCAGCCTCTTGGCTCGCGGCCACGAGCGGCAGCCGCACCACCGGGCTCGGGATCTGGCCGCGCCGGTGCAGGACCGCCTTGATCACAACGGGGTTCGGCTCGGCGAACAGCGCCCGCGCTACCGCGGTGAGCCGGTGTCCGAGCCGCCTGGCCTCGCCGGCAGCGCCGTCCTGCCAGCGGCGGATCAGCTCGGCGAACTCACTGGTCCGGACATGCGCCGAGGCCAGGATGCCGCCGTCGGCGCCCATCGCGAGCAGCGGCGAGATGTACAGGTCATCGCCGCCGAGGACGCTGAAGCCGGGTGGCCGGCCGGCCATCATCGCGATGGTGTCCTGGTCGATGGACCCGGCCGCGTGCTTGACCCCGGCGATGCCAGGGACCGCGGCGAGCTGCTGCATGGTCGGCCAGCTGACGGCCTGCCCGGTGCGGTAGGGAATGTTGTAGACGAGCAGCGGAACGGGGCTGCTGTGCGCCAGTGCCCGGAAATGCTCGAGCACCCCGGCCTCGCCAGGACGGCTGTAGTACGGCACCACCGTGAGCGCGGCGCGGACCTGCCGGTAGCGGGCCAGGCCGGCCAGAGCCGCTGCCGATCTCGCCGTGTCGTTGGTCCCGGCCCCGGCGATGAGCGGCGCCCCCCGCTCCTGGCAGACCCGATCGCAGATGTCCAGGACCAGGGCTCGCTCGGCGTCGGTGAGCGTCGCGGTCTCGGCCGTCGTGCCGAGCGCCACCAGGCCGGCGGCGCCGTCGTCCAGTACGCGGTGTGCCAGCGACTCCAGCGCCCCGGCGGCGACGTCGCCGTCGGCTGTGAACGGCGTGATCAGCGGGACGAATAGCCCGGTGAGCTGTGTCATGGCCGGCGTCATGAGCCGATCCTGTCCGAGGGTTATTGTCCAGGTCTAGTTCTGATTCCTATCCGGACACATAAGCTGAGCTAATGCTTGACGTGCGCAAGATGGCGCTGCTACACGCGCTGGCCAGGCTGGGCACGATTGCCGCTGTGGCGCAGGCGCAGTTCTGCACGCCGTCGGCGGTGTCGCAGCAGCTCGCCGCCCTCGAGCGAGAGGCCGGGGTCCCGCTGCTGCAGCGGAGCGGACGCGGGGTCGTGCTGACGCCAGCCGGCGCCGACCTGGCCGAGCGGGCCGGCCGGGTGCTCGCGCTGCTGGAAGAGGCGTCGGCCGCGCTGGCCTCGGCCCGAGCTGAGCTGTCCGGCGAACTGCGGATCGGCGCGTTCCCGACCGCCGTGCGTACGCTGCTGCCGGCCGCGCTCGTCGCGCTCGGCGCGGCGCACCCGCGACTGGAGCTGCACGTCACCGAGCTGGACCCGGCGCAGGCACCAGACGCGCTCCACGCCGGGCTGCTGGACGTCGCGCTCGTGCATGAGTACGACTACGTGCCGGCCGAGCCCGATCCAGGGCTTGTGACCCGGCCGGTGCTGACCGAGGCCGTGTACCTGGCCTCGGCGGCTCACCTGGCCGTGACCGCCGGGTCCAGCGCCGACCCGGTGCGGGCCAGCCGGGCGCTGCCGTGGATCGTCGGCAGCCCGGGCACGCTATGCCACCTGATGGCGGTGCGGCTCTGCCAGGCGGCCGGTTTCACGCCGCGGATCCGCCATTACGCTGACGACTTCGCCGCGGTGCTGATGCTGGTGGCGGCCGGCCAGGGCGTGGCAGTCGTGCCCGAGCTCGCCCTGGCCGACAGCCCGGACGGCGTCAGGCTCGCCGCCCTGTCGGCAACCCGGCGGACGCTCATCGCGTGCCGGAGCGGCGCGCAGGCGCACCCGGCCGTCGGCGCGTGTGTGGCCGCCGTCTGCGCCGCTGCCGCGGCCTATCCAGGACTGGCCACCTGACCTGCGCCGCGGTGCCAGCGACGCAGCACCGCGCGCTCGGCCGCGGTCCAGCTCGTCGTGGTGACGAGGTACAAGACGGCGGCCAGCGGTACGAACGCCGCGATGATCAGCGTCGTGTACGGCAGGACCTGCCCGAGCCAGCCCAGCCCCGGCTGACCAGCCGCAGCCGTGCCCGCCGTCACGGTGCCCGCTGCGACGGTGCCTGCTGCGAGCGCGGCCGCTACTGCGGCCGACTTGGCAGCCCGCGTGGCCAGGAACGTGACGCCGGCCAGCACCGCGAACAGCCCGAGGAACACCAGGCCGTGGATGCCGATCAGGCCGGCCCCGGCCAGCAAGTGGCTGCCGAGCGGCGTCGTGATGAAGTCCCTGGCCAGCAGTGCGTTCGGGTGGCCGGCCACGGTCTTCGACAGGAACAGCCGGTACATGACGCTGAAGAATGGCAGCTGGACCAGCAACGGCAGGCAGCCAGCGAGCATGCCGCCGCCTTCGGCCCGGTACAGCGCCGTGAGTTCTTCCTGGAGCCGGTCCGGCTGATGCGCGTGCTTGCGCCGGAGCTCGGCGATCATGGGCTGCAGCCTGGAGATACGGGCCTGGCCGCGGTAGGCCAGCACGCTGAGCGGGGACAGCAGCAGGCGCACTGCCGCGGTGAAGACGACGATCGCCGCGGCGGTCGCCAGGCCGCCGGAGACCGGCGCGAGGAACTGGGCAAGCGCAAACACGATGTGATAGGCGGCGCCAATCGGGGCGCCAGGGAATCCGAGCATGGGTAGTACCCTCCAGCGGGTTCGGAGACTTCCGGGTTTAGCTGGAGGCGGCCGCGTGCACAGCCGCAGCAAGCGGTGTTAGCTGCACTAGCGGGATCAGGCGGCCGCCGGGGCCGCCGATGGCGCTCGGGGCCGGGCGCGCCCGGCAGCGTCGGGATCGAGCTGGCGCTGGAATGCCGCGGCCCAGGACTTGCGGCGCAGGGCGCTGGCCCGGCGCAGCAGCGGGCCTGCCGAGACGCCGGGCAGCCAGGCAGACCGCGTCAGCAGCACGATGGCGGCGCTGGCAAGCGCGACAGCCGCGAGCGCCAGCAGCCCGGCTGACCCAGTCGGTACGTGCGCCGTCAGCTGCCAGCACGCGGCTAGCTCGGCCGACGCGATCCCCAGCACCCTGAGCACCGCGGCGACCTCGATCCTGCCGGAGCTCTGGCTCGCCACGAACCGTACTGTACGCGCCAGTGCCAGCCCCCGGCCAGGACCACCCTGCTGGCTCAGTCGCCGGAGCGCGGCACCGAGCGCCCCGAGGTCGGCAGCGCCGAGGCCTGGGCGCCCGCGGCGGGAGCTTGCTCAGCCTCGGACGGGTAATACAGATCCTTGACGCGCCCGACCCCCCGAGTGGTGTAGGCGCGCTCCCGCCGGACGTCGCGGGTGAAGGCGACCCACCAGGTGAGGATGGCGCCGAGCCGGTTGCGGTACCCGGTCAGGAACGCGATGTGAATGAAGAGCCAGGCTAGCCAGCCGGGGAAGCCCCACAGGCGCAGCGGGCCGGCGGATACCACAGCCCGCCCGCGGGAGACGTACGCTGCCGAGCCGAGGTCGTGGTACTTGAACGGCTTCGCCTCTCCCTGCCCGGTCAGCAGGCGCTTGACGCGGTGCCCCGCGTAGAACCCTGACTGCATCGCCACCTCGGCGAGCCCGGGTAGCTTGCGCAGCGTCATCAGGTCGCCGACAACGGAGATCTCCGGATGCCCTGCGATGGTCAGGTTGTCCTGCACGGGAATGCGGCCCGAGCGGTCCTGGTGGGCGCCCGTCGCGGCCGCAAGGGCTCCGGCCAGCGGGGGCGCCTCGACGCCAGCAGTCCACAGCACCGTCGCCGCGTCGAGGCTGGACTCGGTCCCGTCCTTCGCCCGCGCCTGCAGTCCGTCGCCGTCCACGCTGGTCACGATGGAGTTCATGCGCAGCTCGACGCCCAGCTCGCGCAGTGTCCGCGTCGCCTGGCGGGAGAGCTGCGGGCCGAAGCTGGCCAGCGGCGCCTCCCCGCCGTCGAACAGCACGACCCTGGCGTCCTCGGGCTGCACCCGCCGGAATTCGGCGGACAGTGTCTTGGTGGCCAGCTCGCGGATCTGCCCGGCTAGCTCCACGCCCGTGGGACCGGCGCCGACGAGTGCAAACGTCAGCCAGTGCTGCTGCTCAGCCGGGTTGGCCGCAGTCTCGGCCATCTCAAACGCCCCGAAGACGCGCCGGCGGATCGTCAGGGCGTCGGAAATCGTCTTCATGCCGGGCGCCCATTCGGCGAACTCGTCGTGCCCGAAATACGACTGGCGCAGGCCGGCCGCCACGATGAGGTGATCGTAGGGCAGCTCGATCGCCTCGCCGAGCGGCCGGAGGCAGACGAGCCGCCGCCGCGTGGTGTCAACGTTGACGGCCTCAGCGCTCACGCACTCCAGGTTGTGCTGCTTGCGGAACAGCCGCCGCAACGGTGCGGTGATCTGTCCCTCGGACAGAATGCCGGTCGCGCACTGATACAGCAGCGGCTGGAAGACGTGCTGCGCGGTGCGGTCGACTAGTGTGACGTCGCACGGCGCGTTGCGCAGCGCCCGCGCCGCGTACAGGCCGCCGAATCCGCCGCCCACGATGACCACCTGTGGTGGCCTAGCTTGCTGGCTCATCGCCGCCCTCAGGCAACCGGATCGTGCCAGGGGATGCCCTCGGGCAGCAGCCCGTCGGCCTCCTTTGGCCCCCAGCTGCCCCTGGCATAGCTGTGCAGCGGCACGGCGTTGCCGAGTACCGGGTCGACAACACGCCAGGCGGCCTCCACGGTTTCCTGCCGCGCGAAGAGGAAGCGCTCGCCGGACAGCGCTGCGCCGACCAGCCGGTCGTATGGCCGCATGTCCGAGGCTGGCAGCTCGGCAAAGGTCAGGCTCTCCTGCTGCGGATTCCAGCCTGCGCCCTGCTTCTTTCCGATCAGGTCGATTTGGACCTGCGACTCGGGATAGATCCGGAACCGCAGATCGTTCGAGAGCGCGGACGGCATCAGGCCGAAAATGTCGTGCTGCGGACGGCGGAACCGGATGCTGATCTCGGTGGCGGTCACCGGCATGCACTTCCCGGCCCGGATGACGACCGGTACCTCCGCCCACCGGTCGGAGTGCGCGGTGGTGTGGACCGCCACGTACGACTCGGTGGTCGAGTCCTTGGCGACCCCGGCGACGTCCAGGTAGCCCTCGTACTGGCCGCGGATTGTGTCGTCCGCGGAGAACGGCTGGAGTGCCTCGATGACCTGCGACTTCGCATCGCGCCAGCTATCCAGGCCGTCGCCGGACGGCGGATCGGCGAGGACGCTCGCCAGCACTTGGAGCATATGGTTCTGGACCACGTCGCGGATGGCGCCCGTCTTGTCGTAGAAAGCGCCGCGGTCGGAGACGTCGAACGCCTCCGCCATGGTGATCTGGATGGCTTCCACGTGCGTGCGGTTGAGCACTGGCTCGAATATCGAGTTGGCGAAGCGGACGAACAGCATGTTCTCCACCGGGTCGAGCCCGAGCCAGTGGTCGACCCGGTAGATCGCGTCCTCGGGGAAGTACTGGTGCATCGTCTTGTTGAGCTGCTGTGCGCTGCGCAGGTCGTGACCGAACGGCTTCTCCACCATCACGCGCGCGTTCGTCGTGCGGCCGGCGCCGGAAATACCCTGGGCGATGCGGCCAAAGAGCGGCGGCGGAACCTCCAGGTAGTACAGCACCTGATTCGCCGGCCCGACCGCGTCCGCCATCGCCTTATAGGTCGCGGCGTCATCCAGATCGCCGTCAACGTAGCGCAGCAGCCCGAGCATGGTGACTGCCGCGGGGCTGCCAGGGTCGATGCCGTTGTTCTTCAGCGATGCCTCCGCGTATGCCCGGAACTGGTCCAGGCCCCAGCCGCTCTTGGCGACGCCGACCACGGGCACGTCGAGTACACCGCGGTCTACCAGCCCGACCAGCGCCGGGAAGGTCTCCAGCTTGGCCAGGTCACCGGTTGCGCCGAAGATCACCAGCGCATCGGCGTGGTCAGTCGTGGTCATGTCCGCTCCTCTGGGATATAACTCTCATTCCCATCTGACCCTGCCGGCGACCGCGGCACGCCACCCATCGCGGGTGAAGGTGGCACCCTCAACCGAGCGCGAAAGGCCGGGCGGCCCGCAATCCAGGGCCGCCCGGCATGTCGGTCTCGCTGCTAAGTAACGGACTCAGGCGTTGGTGTGCACACCGTTGCTGTGGTGCTGCTGCCAGGCGCCCGCGCCGGCCGTGGTGGCGGCCTTGGTCGCGCCCCACTTGTGCTTGACTACCTCGCTCGGCGGTACCTCGAGTTCGCGGAACCACTTGCGGGTGGCCGACACCATGGCGGAGCCACCCACGATCAGGCCGCTCAGCCCGATCAGGCTGCCGGCACCGATCAGCGCAGCGCCGACGATCATGGGCGTGCTGTTGAGCTGGAATCCGGTGTAACTCTGACCGTTTTTCATCTCGTCCTTCCTGATGTCGTGGACGATTGCCAGTGTTCCCTCGGCGCATCGGCGTGGGTCATCCCCCGCGGGTGATTCGCGATTGGCCCGGTCGCGATGCGCCGGACGAAGCTGGCATCGGTTCGCGCAGGCAGCCTGACGTCATCCGGGCCGGGTGATTGTGCGGTCCACCCCTGGCGGGTGAGGTAGGGGCGCATTAGCCGCGGGATCATTCCCCTTGAGCACTCGGTGTCCGCTGAGTTGCTCAAGAGCGCGGAGGGGAGCTGGATCGATGCCAACGACGGCGTGGCGGTTCGCAGGGACCGAGGGGGCCGACAATGCGGTCATCCAGCTCAAAAAGCTGGCTGGCCAGGACCTCATCAATGTGGTGGACGTCGCCGTGCTGCGGTGGCCGGAGTACGCACCAGAGCCCACCATGCGGGAGCACGTGACGCAGGAAGGCGGCAAGGTTTCCACCATGGTGCGCAAGCTTCAGCGCGCCACCATCGATGGCTCGATGCTCTCCACAGTCAAGGGTGACCTGCGGCCGGGCACGTCGGCCATGGTCCTGCTGAGCTCGGACGCCAACATTGACGCGGTCGTGCACGCGTTCGAGGGCCAGCCAATGGAGCTGTTGCGGACCGATATGTCCGTGCCCGACCAGGATCGGCTTCGGACTGCCGTTGACGAAGCCAGGCGCGGGCAAGCGCATCAGTAACTGCACGTTCAGCTGATGAGACTGGCCTCGGCGAGCAGCTGCCGGTAGCGCGAGCCGGTCTGGAATAGAGCGTCGTGACTGCCACGTTCGACGGCCCGGCCATGATCGAGCACCACGATCTCATCCAGCTGGTCGAGTCCCTCCAGGTCGTGGGTGATGAGCAGGGTGGCTCGCCCGGCCGTGACGGCGAGCAGGTCAGCCATCAGGGCCCGGCGCGCCGCCGCATCGAGACTGGCGGTCGGCTCGTCGAGGACCAGGACCGCCGGGTCGGCTAGCAATACGCGGGCGAGCGCGATCCGCTGCCGCTCGCC
>DATHPF010000189.1:0-2743 GCA_035484155.1 Streptosporangiaceae bacterium | reverse complement strand
GTTCATCATCAGGTTGTCGACGGCGCGGCGCAGCAGTTCCTGGTCGCCGGTGACCGTCAGGCCGTCGGCGACCCGCACCTGCCAGGTTCGCGCGGGGTCGGCGATCCGTGCCCGCTCCGCGCACCCGGTGACCACCGCGGTGACGTCGACCGGTTCCCGGAATTGATCGGGATGCTGGCCGAGCCGGGCCAGACGGAGCATGTCGTCGACAAGCCGGCCCATGCGCCGCGTCTCCAGCACGATCCGGTCCATCACCTCGTCGACCTCGTCGGGGTTCTGTACGGCGCCCTGCTGGTAGAGCTGGGCGTTGGCCCGCAGCGACGCCAGCGGCGTTCGCAGCTCGTGGCTGGCGTCGCCGAAGAACCGCCGCATCTGCTGCTGGCTGGCGTCGATCCGGCCCAGCATGCCGTTCAGGGCCGCGCCGAGCTTGCCCACCTCGGTCCGGGGATTGTGCGTGGCCACGCGTTCAGTGAGGTCGCCGCCGCTGATCAGGTCGGCTTGCCTGGCCATCGCCTCGATCGGGCGCAGCCCGCGGCGCACGACGACGAAGACGCCGAGCCCGATGAGCAGCACCACCGCGATCGACCCAAGGGTGACGATGAGCCCGATCTGGTCGCTGGTCTTTGTGACCTGCTCGAGGCTGGTGCCGACGATCAGGAAGCCTGCGCTGACACGGGCCGTAAGGACGCGAAACGATCCCGAATTCCCGATCAGCACGGTATGTGGGCCGCGCTGGCCGAGCAGCATGTCCATCGCGGGTCGCAGCATGACCAGCGAGTGCGCGCCCGCGGCCCCCGTCCCTATTTCAAGCACCACTGTCGGGCCGCGGGTGGGCACGAGGGCGATATCAAAATCGCCGGGGAGCGCCGGCATCTTGAAGTTGGCCGGAGTGATCCCGCGGGTCGTTTGGCGCCGGGCATGCGGCGATTGCCGAGGCGGGCGCGGAATCCCCTCGGATATCAGCGAGCCGAGCGTCGGCTTAGTCACGGTGAGCGCCACCTGCAGGTTTCTGTCTGTCTGGAGGATCAGGTAGCGGCGCATGGTGATGACCACGCCCACGTCGAACACTGTGAGGGCGAGCAGAGTGACAACCACGACGCCCGCCATCACCTTGAGTCGCAACGGCGCGTGCAGCAGCCGGCTCGGCAGGGTTCGTACGGGGGACATTCGGCTACGGCTCATCGGAACTCGCCTGGCTTTCATCGGGGCTGGCCTCGCTTGCGCCGGGCTCGTCGCCGGGCCTGGGCAGGCGCAGGCTGAAACCGACCGCGCGCTGGGTGTGGATCAGGTTCGGCCCGTCACTGGCCAGTTTGCGCCGCAGGTAGGTCACATAGGTAGACACGACGGTGCTGGAGCCGCCGAAGTCGTAGTCCCACACGTGGCTGAGGATCTGGGCGCGGGTGAGCACACGACCCGGGTTGAGCATGAAGTAGCGCAGCAGCCGGAACTCGGTCGGCGACAGCTCGATGAGGCGCCCGCCACGGCGGACCTCGTAGCTGTCCTGGTTGAGCGTGAGGTCCGCGAATGACAGCACCGGCTCGGGGACCGCGTGGCGGCTCCGGCGCAGCACGGTGCGGACCCGGGCGACGAGTTCCTCCAGGTCGAACGGCTTGGTCAGGTAGTCGTCGCCGCCGATGGTGAGCCCGGTGATCTTGTCGTCCTGCGTGTCTTTCGCGGTTAGGAAGATCACCGGAACCTGATTTCCGTCGCCGCGCAGTCTGCGGACGATCTCGAACCCGTCGATGCCGGGCAGCATCACGTCAAGGATAAGCAGGTCAAACGGCCTATTCCGAGCCAGCCGGAGCGCATCTGTCCCGTCCTGCTCGGCGGTCACCTCAAAGCCGAGGAAGCGCAGCGACGCGACGACGGCCTTCCTGAGGAACGGCTCGTCCTCGACCACGAGCAGGGTCCCGTCGTCGGGCGTCATCACGTCATCGCAGCATACGGCCGTGAAGCCCGCGCATGAGAACTCGGTGAGTTTCGTTTGAGTTCTCGCCGCCCTGAAGGACGTGGACGGCCCTCCGGGAGCGCACCCTGCTGACCGGCAGCTCCGGCCTCCGGCGGGTGACAATGCAGACTGCGCGACGTAATCTGCTTAGGAGCTAGTGAATCTGGCATTCGGGTCGAGACCCCGCCTGGCTGCTTGGTCAGGAGGTACGCCAGGTGCCCGACGTCCGTGCGGGTCCCAGTGCACGCACTGGTTACGTGGTCGTTTTGCTGCGCGGTGAGCTGGACATAACCAATTCCGCGAGTACTGCGCGCATACTCCAGGCTGCTGTCGCGCCTCAGTTGCGGATCATCGCGGATCTCGCGGAAGTGACCTTCATGGACTGCAGAAGCGTCCGCGAACTGATGTCCGTCCGGGCGCGAGCCCAGCAAGCGGGCGGTGCTCTGCTCCTAGCCGGGCTCCAGCCGGCCGTGCGCCGCCTCCTTTGCCACCTCGATCTGATCGGGCTGCTCCCGGTATTTGCCAGCGCAGATGAGGCAGCCAACGGAAGGCAGGAGCCAAGGGGAGCCCTGGCTGCCCGTTGAGTTCTGGCACTGGGTCCCGGCCGGAACGGCCGTGGCTAGTGCCAGGACGGCTCACGGCGCAGAAGGCCTGGAGTCTGCGGGCAGACCTTCACCTCGGCGCCGACCCAGCCCCGGGGTGGTTGCGCTCGAGCTCGGCGGCGACGGTTGCGGTGAGCTCGGCCCAGCTGGCCTCGAACTTGGCGAGTCCTTCTCGTTCTAGCTGGTCGGTGAC
>DATHPF010000188.1:0-33912 GCA_035484155.1 Streptosporangiaceae bacterium | reverse complement strand
ATCGGCAGCACGAAAGCAACGCCGATCGCGATGCTGATGGCGCCGGCAGTGTGCCGCACGAGCGCGCCGATGGCCATCGCGAACAGGCCGAAGACCGTGAGATAGAGCCCGGCGCCGACAGTCGACCGGAGCACGCCGGTGTCGCTCAGCGACACCGAGACTCGGCTGTGGAGGATGGCCGAACCAATGAAGAAGGAACCGAAAACCACAATCTCGGCTAGCACGGTCATCAGGACAGCGAACACGGCGATCTTCGCGCCCAGCATCGGGAACCGCTTGGGCACGGCGAGAATTGAGGCCCGGATGACGCCGGTGGAGTACTCGGTGGTGATCAGCAGTACGCCGAGTACGCAGATGGTGAGCTGGCCCAGGTAGATGGACGGCCCGAAGATGATGCTGGTCGGATCCGCCAGCGCCCTGGCATCGCGAGCGGCCGCATGCAGCCCATTCCAGTTCGCGATCGTGATCCAGGTAAACAGCGCTGTAAGGCCGATAGTGATGATCACGAACAGGACTAGGGTCCAGGCCGTCGACTGCACCGAGCGGATCTTGGTCCATTCGGCGAGCATCAGGTGACCGAAGCCAGCCCGGCCGCCTGACCGTGCCGCGCCGGACTCGAGCTGGCCGGCGGCTGTTGTCGTGGTCATCGGACGCTCCCGTCGGCGGCCGGGGCAGGCTGTGAATCAAACTGGGCAGAGTCGAGGTGGCCGAATTCGAGGCTGTCCGAGGTGAGCTCAAGGAAGGCGTCCTCAAGCGAGGCGAGCTGCGGCGTGAGCTCGTGCAGCACAACCGATGCCGATGCGGCCAGCTCTCCGATCCGGGCTGCGGGCATGCCGGTGACAGTCAGCACCGGGGCGTCGTCGGCAGCGGCCGAGTCGCCGGTGCCAGCCGGTGCGTCGGCCAGCACCGCCTTGCCGCCCTCGGCGGTGATGAGCTCGGTGAGGCGGCCGGGTGCCGGAGTTCGCACTCGCACTGACTGTCCTGACCCACGAGCAATGACGTCCGCGGTCGCCGCGTCGGCGAGCAGCTTGCCCCGGCCGATCACGATCAGGTGGTCGGCCGTGACGGCCATCTCGTTCATCAGGTGGCTGGAAACCAGTACGGTCTTACCCTGGCTGGCCAGGTGCTTCATCAGGTTCCTGATCCACAGCACGCCCTCGGGGTCGAGACCGTTGACCGGCTCGTCGAGCAGCAGCACCTGCGGGTCGCCGAGCAGTGCCGCAGCGACACCGAGGCGCTGGCCCATGCCGAGTGAGAAGGCGCCGGCCCGCTTCCTCGCGACGTCACGCAGCCCGACCAGGTCCAGCATCGCGTCCACCCGGCTGGTCGGCAGGCCCTGAGTCTGGGCCAGGAACAGCAGGTGGTTGCGGGCGCTGCGGCCGGTGTGCACCGACTTCGCCTCCAGCAGCGCGCCCACCGTCCGCAGCGGGCTGGTGATCTGCGCGTAGGGCTTGCCGTTGATCGTCGCCGCACCGCTGGTGGGATGGTCGAGGCCGAGGATCAGGCGCATCGTCGTGGACTTGCCCGCGCCGTTCGGGCCGAGGAACCCGGTCACGCGGCCGGGCTGAACTGTGAAGGACAAATGATCGACCGCGAGCGTGTCGCCGAATCTCTTGCTGAGGTCTCTGGCTTCGATCATCGGTGTCTCTCATCCGGCGAAGCTGGCAGTTGCGTCCTATCGCGTGGCGAGGGTATCAGAGCTACGCGGGCGGTAACCGACCCCGTTCCTAGTAGGTATGGGCCTAATGATGACGGCGGTAAGCTGTCAAGATCAAAGATTCGCCCGGTCGTTGTCCGGGCCTGCAGATATGTCCCGTACCCTGCTACGGAGTTATGACTGACAACAGCATGCTTACGCCGCCAAGCGGCCCGGCATCGCCATCCCGTGCACAGGCGCGGCCAGGCCTCCAAGGCCCCGCGCTGCTTGCTGCTGTCCTGATCGCCGTGGGCAGCGTGGTCGTGGGCCTGGCGGCTGGGGCGATCTGGGCGGCGGCGGCGCCGCGGGTCCTGTACCAGGTTTACACCCTGAGCCCACCGACCGCCTACGCCACAAATCCGGAGACAAGCGCCTTTATCGCCGCCGATGGATGGTATTGCCTCGTAGCGGTCGTGGGCGGCGCGCTGATCGGGCTGCTCGGGTACCTGTTCGGGGTGCGGCGCTACGGCCCGGCCCCCATGGCCGGCATCGTCGTCGGGTCGGTCGCGGCCGCGTTCATCGCGGCCTGGGTCGGGCACCTATTCTCCGGCGGACCGGGCTTTGACCAGTTGCTGGCGACCAGCAAGCCAGGCACGTTCTTGCACGCGCCGATCTCGCTGGGCTCGCGGGGGGCGCTGGCCTTCTGGCCGCTAGCCGGCGCCGGGGTAGCGGGCGGAATCGAGCTGATCGGCGTGCTCAAGGCCCGGCACCAGATGCCCTATGACGGGACGCCGATGCCGGGCATGGAGACGTTCGGCGCGCGCTTCGACCCTGGCCGCCACAGTTCCGGCCCGGCTCGGCCAGGCCAGCTGAGTTCCGGCCAGGCGAATCTCGGCCAGGGGAATCTCGTTCGGCCGGATCCTGGTCAGCCGGATCCCGGTCAGCCAAATCCCGGTCAGCCTGATCGCGGACAGCCGGGTCGCGGACAGCCGCAGGCTGCGCACGGGCCGGACGTGCCCGGTACGCCAGGCAACACCGGGCCATACGACGGCGACCCCGGTCGCCTGGCACCCTGACTCGGCCTAATACGTAGCGGCTGGCACTGATTCCGGCGCCATGCCGCGCGACAGTTCGCTAGGCCTGCGGCGCAGTCCGACCGTGGGCAGCCTCGACCGCCATCGCCGCGCCGACAATGCCTGCGTCGTTCTGGAGGGCCGCGGGCACGATCTTGGCGTGCGCGCGAGCTGCTAGCAGTGGCAGGAATTTGCTGGACTTCCGGCTGACGCCGCCGCCGATAATGATGAGGCCGGGGGATAGCAGCGCTTCCATGCGCTCCAGGTACTCGTCGACCCGGCGGGCCCAGTCACTCCAGCTCAGATCGTGTTCTTCACGGGCGTGGTCGGAAGCATGCTTCTCGGCGTCCTTCCCGTGGATCTCAATGTGGCCGAACTCGGTATTGGGCACCAGCACGCCATCGATGAACAGCGCACTGCCGATCCCGGTGCCGAGGGTCACCAGCAGGACAGTTCCGCTCACGCCCTTGCCGGCGCCGAAGTGGATCTCGGCCACGCCCGCCGCGTCGGCGTCGTTGAGGACGGTGACGGTGAGGTTGGTCTCGGACCCGAATAGCTTGCCAGCATCGACACCCAGCCAGGACGGATCGAGGTTTGCGGCCGTCCATATGACGCCGTCGACGACGACGCCCGGAAACGTGATGCCAGCCAGGCCAGTCCAGTCGAATGACCGCACAAGCTGCTCCACGACCTTCGCTAGAGCCTCCGGGGTGGCAGGCTGCGGGGTCATGAGCTTCTGCCGGTCCGCCAGGAACTGACCGGTGGCGGTGTCCACCGGCGCGGCCTTCATGCCGCTGCCGCCAATGTCGATGCCGAGTACGTGAGCCATACATTCCTCCGGACATGGACCGACGCCGGCACCCTGCCGGGCGGGCTGAGCCTGCAGGACCAGCCTAAGGCCCTGCGCCCAGCCCGCCGCCGCTTCTGGTCCGGACCGGCACGCCTGGACCGCGCAGCCTTGACCGGCACATCCTGGACCCGGCACATCCTGGACCCGGCACAGGGCCGCAGCCCAAGTACTCCCACGTCCCGCGGACGTGCCCGGCCACCGTCAGGTGGACATCCGCTCTCCGCGTATCGCCGCGAAGTTCACGTCCTCCGCGGACCGGTCCGCGCCCGATGCAATATCCGCGCCCGCGCCGGCCGAACGGTCGTCGCTCTCGTCCTCACCTGCGCCAGCCGAGTCGTCGGCCAGGCTCTCCTCGCCATCCTCTTCGTCCGCGTCCTCGTCGGGATCGTAGGTCGCCAGGTCAGTCTTCTGCCGGTAGGCGTAATCGGACCTGATGAGCTCGCGCAGCTCGCTACTGGTATGCGCGCGTAGCTCATCGGTCGACGTGCGGTACCTCGCAGACCAGATGTCGCCATCGAGACCGATGACGTACGCCTCGTCCCAGTGCATCTGCAAGTCCACCAGCGCAGACGCGTCACTCCTGCTCATGCCACCGCTGGTCATGCCACCGCTGGTCATGCCACCGCTGTCCATTCGACCGCTGTCCATGCCGCCTCCACTGCCGGCCCTGTCCGGGCGTCCTGTCCGCTGTCGGGGGTGCCAGAGCCAGCTTCGGATCCATCATAGCGCGGTATAGAGCGGTGTAGTGCAGCACACCGCGTCCTGCCTGTTTGGGCAGTTCACAAGCGTTCTAGGGTGACGTCCGTGGTGAAGGTGCCCAAGTTCGATGCCAACGCGCTCGGGCCGATCTATGTCTACGTCGGCGTCGCGGACCATATTGCGGCGAGAATCCAGGCCGGAGAACTGGCCGCTGGAGCGCGCCTGCCGGCCGAGCGGGACCTCGCGGCCGACTATCAGGTCGCGGTCGGGACCGCCCGCCGTGCCGTGGAGGAACTCCGCCAGCGCGGGCTAGTCGTCACGCTGCCCGCAAAAGGCACATTCGTCACATAACTCTCTGGCCTGCCGGGCCGGAGGTCCAAGCCAACGTCATCGCTGTGATGCCGACGCCCATACAGCGTCATGATTGCCACAGCCATGACGTGGCGGCTGGCCGCGCCCTGCGCGAGCCGCCGTCGAACATCATGGTTGGAACTCTCCTGATGCTGTATCCGCAGCAGGTAGGCAACCACGCGGTTGGAGCAGTACCCGGCTGGCCGTGCTCGCCGGGAGACCGGCGGAGATCCGGCAGGAGGACCGGCGGCCGGCTGCGTTCGCCTGGTCGCCAGGTTTGGCTCGCTTCTGATGCGCGCTCTGTTCACGAACTGGTCATGCAGGCAGGATTAACTGACGCCGTTCCGTCTGCCGCGTGTGCGGGCGATACTGCCGTGCTGGCGGAACTGCCGTGCTGGCGGAACTGCCGTGCCGGCTGAACTGCTGTGCTGGAGGGAGCTCGCCTGGTGGACAGGGTCGTGATCGTCGGCGGGGGAGTGCTGGGCACAATGCACGCCGTGCAGGCGCGCAGCCGCGGGATGGACGTCGTGCACCTGGAACGCGAGGCAGGACCGCGAGGCGCGAGCGTTCGCAACTTCGGCCTGGTCTGGGTCAGCGGCCGCGCCCCAGGGCCTGAGCTGGCGCTGGCACAACGCGCGAGGACGCTGTGGGAGGAGCTGGGCGAGCAGGTCCCAGCGGCAGGATTCCGGCCGCATGGCTCGCTCACGCTGGCCTCCGACGACGCCGAACTGGGGTTGCTCAAGGAGGCCGCAGCCATGCCGGATGCAGCGGAGCGCGGGTTCGAGTTGCTGGACCCTGCGGCCACCGCCGAGGTCAATCCGGCGCTGCGCGGGGAGTTCGCCGGGGCGCTGTGGTGCCGGCGTGACGCGATCGTGGAGCCGCGCGCAGTACCTGGCGCGTTGCGGGCGTACCTCGCCGCGACCCGCGATCGCCTGGCCGCGTATGACTGGCAGCCCGGACGCGAAGCGATCGAGGTGGCACCGCACGCCGTCCGTGACCACACCGGTACCTGGCATCGCGGCGATCTTGTCGTCTTGTGTCCCGGCGCGGCGCACACCGGCATCGCTGGCCCGCATCTGGCCGGGTACGAGCGGCCGCCGGTGCGCCGCGTCAGGCTGCAGATGCTCCAGACCGAGCCTTTCGCCGGGCGGCTGACCACCGCCGTGGCGGACGGCGACTCGCTGCGCTACTACCCGGCCTTTGACCTGCCGGGCCGGGCCAGGCTGGTACCGCAGGCCCCGGTCGCGGCGGCGGCTGCGGCGCAGTTGCTCCTTGTCCAGCGTCTCGACGGCGGCCTGACGATCGGCGACACGCACAGCTATGACGAACCGTTCGACTTCGACGTCGACGAGCTGCCGTATGACCACCTGCGAGCGCGAGCCGAGCAGTTGCTGGGCGTGCCGGTGCCTGCCACCCGGCGCCGGTGGGCTGGCGTATACAGCCAAGTGACCGGCCATGAGCTGTATCACCGCTCGCAGGTCGCACCGGGCGTCATGCTGGTGACCGGACCGGGCGGGCGAGGCATGACCTGCTCGCCAGCCATCGCGGCGGAGACTTTCGCGGCGTGACGGCCGTCGCCCAACCCGCCGGCGCCGAGAGGCCGGCCGCGGACCGACCGACAGCAGAACGACCGACAGCAGACCGACGGCAGCAGAATCACCGTCGGGAGACCGAGGAGAGGCAGTTATGCGGGACATCACGGTCGCGTGCATGGACATGGCGGGGACCACGGTGGCCGACGACGGCAGCGTGATGGCCGCATTTGGCGCCGCGGCGGCGGAATTTGGCCTGGTGCCAGGCGCGCCCGGATACGAGGATGCCATTCAATTCGTTCAGGACACCATGGGCCAGTCGAAGATCGAGGTGTTCCGGCGGCTGCTCGCCAGCGAGGACAACGCGCAGCAGGCGAATCGCGTCTTCGAGGCGAGCTACGCCGAGTCGGTGCGGGCCGGACTGGTGGCCCCGCTGCCAGGCGCAGCCGAGACCATGACCGCGCTGCGCGCAGCCGGCATCAAGGTGTGCCTGGCGACCGGGTTCGCGCCGGTGACCAGGGACGCATTGCTGGACGCGCTCGGCTGGCGGCCGCTGATCGACCTCGCGCTGTCACCGGCGGATGCGGGCCGGGGCAGGCCATGGCCTGATCTGCCCCTCACCGCCTTGCTCCGGCTCGGCGGCGGCGCGGTCAGCGAGCTCGCGGTCGTCGGCGACACTGCCAGCGACGTCGAATCCGGCCTGCGCGCCGGGGCCGGGCTCGTCGCTGGCGTGACAACCGGAGCCGGCAGCAGGGAATCCCTGGTCGCTGCCGGAGCGCCGCACGTCCTCGACTCGATCGGCGGGCTGATCCAGCTGATCGGCATCGGCGCCCGGCAGTAGCCAGCAGTACAAGCCGACCCAGAACGCACCCCGGCCGAGTGTTACGAGAACATGGGCTGGTGACCGCTCGCCGACTCATCACGCTGGCCGACGCCGCGGTGCTGGCGGAGCTCGTCCGGGCGAGCCGGGAGTTCCTGGCGCCGTGGGAGCCACTACGCGGCGAAGATTACTTCACCGAGGCTGGCCAGCGCGCCGACATCGAGACTGCCCTGGAACGGCACAAAATCGGGAACGCACTGCCGTCCGTGATCCTTGACCACACCGGCGCGGTCGTCGGCCGGATCACGCTGAACGGCATCGTTCGCGGCGCGTTCCAGTCGTGCAGCGTCGGGTACTGGCTCAGTGCGGCAGTCGTCGGGCGCGGCCTGGCCACAGCCGCCTTGCGTGAGACCATCGCTCTGGCCTTTGGTGAGCTTGGGCTGCACCGGATCCAGGCGGAGACGCTGCTGAGCAACGTCGCGTCGCAGCGCGTCCTGGATCGCAACGGCTTCGTCCGCATCGGCATGGCGCCGACCTACCTCAAGATCGCCGGACAGTGGCAGGACTTCATCTTGTATCAACTGATCAATCCCGGCAGCCAGTGAAGACTGCCGGTCCCGAAACGCGCGTACGTCAGGTACGAAGGATTCGTACCTGAGGTACACGGGTTGGTCCGGTTGATCATCTAGACGGCCGAGCCGATGGCTGGAAGCCGATCAGCGAGCGTTAGCGCAGGCGAAGCTGACCCGCGGCCCGCGGCCAGTCAATCGCCAGCACGACGTTTCGATCGGTAACGGCGCCAGCTCCGGCTCCGCCCTCCGCGGTGATCAGATCCCGCACCTGCCAGTCGTTAGCCGCCAGCTCACGCGCGAGCGCCGCCAAGTCAGCCGGCTCGGCGCTGCCCTGGTAGCTGACTGCAGCGGCCGAGTCGATGACTGTGCACGCGATCGCCAGCGACGCATCGGTGGCCAGGAACTCGACGATCCTGGCCTGCTGCGGCCAGTCGATGTGTGATGCCGTGGTGATCTGCCAGAAACCACTGCCCGTGCCGTCACTCACGGCGGTGACGGCGTGGACGTGGGTGTGACCGTTCAGCCACGCGACCACACACGGATGACCGAGTAGCATCGCCCGCAGCTCCTCGGCGAGCACGCGGCGGTCGGCGCCTGGCGGCCGGGTGTCATTGATCAGGGTCTCCAGCGGATGATGGCTGAAGAGCACGACCGGCCTGGCGGCGCTCGCGGTCAGCTCCGCGTCGAGCCAGCCCAGCTGGGTCGCATCGATAGAGCCCTGCCAGCCGCCGTGATGGTTGACCGTGTCCAGCACGACGCACCGGATCGGGCCATGATCGAAGGCGTAGTACGCGGTGCCGTCGGCGAGGTTGCGCGCGGAGTAGCCATGCCCGGCTGGCACGCCCGAAGACCTGAAGTGCTCTCGGATATGGTCGGATCTGGTCACCATGGCGCGCCCGGGATCGGGCGTCACCGGCAGCTGCGCGCCGCGGGCTAGTTCGGCGAGGGCGTAGCCGTCGGCGCTCTCGTATCGGGCCAGCAGCTCAGCGGCGTCCAGGTCGTCAGGCGGTGTGACGAGCTTGACGGCCCCAAGGGGAAACTCCCGCAGCCAGCCGACAGGAGACACAGTGCCCTGGAGCATGTTGTCGTGGTTGCCATGGACGGCATACCAGGGCAGCCCGAGGCCAGTCGCCCGGAACGGGCGGCGGGCGGCGGCCAGGATGCCCGGTGCGGACGGGAAGCCGTATCGCGTGCTTGGCAGGTCGGGGGCACCGCCTTCGGGGTGCCAGTAACGCTCGTCTTCCACGCCCGGCGCCGCGACTCCCTCGTACTTGCCCGGATCGCCGGAGTCGGGCACGACATCGGCGCCGTCCAGCATGTCGATGTAGCTGCGAAGCTCGTTGAGCTGGCAGTTGTCGGTGGCGTCACCAGTCACGACGGCGAAGTCCAGCGGCGCCGCCGAGACCGGAGCGGCCGTCGTGCGGCGCACTGTCTGCACCATCGCCTCAGCCACGTGATAGGTGAAGAGCTCCTGCGCCCGGTAGGTGCCGATGATGCCGACGGTTCCGCGCACCGGCGAATCCGGGTCGGAGAACCTGTCCATCAGCTCGGCCCGGCCCGGCGACTGATGGTCCATGACGTGCGTATCCGACAGGTGCGCGACGGCCAGCAGGGGTGTTGCCGACCGCCGCCAGCTCGCGGCCAGGCTGCCGCTGCACAAGTCAGTCCGCACGGTGTGCTGCTCGCCTTCCGTCGCGAGGATCCCTCGGTACCCGAGGTCACCCCCCGCGCCGGGAACGAGCCGCTGCTGCGCGGTCGAGTGAGGCGCCGTCACCGGCGCTCGGCCAGCCGCGGCGCGTCATCACAATCACTGTGCACGGCCACGACAGTACCGAAGGTCGGCCGGAAAACTTGCGGCGCCGCTATCTCTCCTGCATGGTGTGCACACGTAGGCCATAGCCGCGCCGCGGGTGAGCCAATTCGGACGCTGGAGTCAGACGGACGTGACAGCCCGTGAAATGCGAGAGACAGACAGCGGCGAGGCGACGGTCAAACCCACCGGCATCCGCGACGTGGCCAAATTGGCCGGCGTATCTGTCGCCTCGGCGAGCCTGGCCCTCAATGGCCAGCCCGGCGTGGCCGATGTCACCCGCCGCCGCATCGCCGCGGCTGCAGAGCGCCTGGGCTATCGCGCAAACCCGCAGGCTCAGGCCTTGCGCAGCGGCCGCAGCACGATGTACGGGTTCGTGGTAAGGAACCTCGCCAACCCGTTTTTCCTGGATGTGATGAGCGGCGCAGAGGAGGTCGCGAGCGAGGCGGGAGCGACCCTGATCGTGCTGGACTCGCAGTACTCGATCGATCGCGAAGCCGAGCACATCCGAAATATGGCAGCCCAGCGCGTGGCCGGGCTGGCGATCGCGCCGGTCGGGGCGGGCGCCTCGATCCAGCTATGGCGTCAGTTGCGCCCAGGCACGCCCGTTGTGGCCCTCAACGCCTCACTGCCCGGCATCAACGGTCTCTCGCTGGTGTCACCAGACAATGCCGCGGCCGTGGCGCTGCCGATGCAGCGCCTAGCCGAACTGGGGCACGCATCGACCGCCTTCATCACGGCACCACGCGGACTGATGGCTGACGCCGACCGGCTACGCCACTTCCGCCAGCAAGCTTCTCGGCTAGGTATACGCGGCCGTGTGGTCTACTCGCCGCTGACCATGGCCGATGTCGCGCGTGCTGCGAGCGCCGTGCTATCCGACGCACGCCGGCCGACGTCGATCATCACGAACTCCGATTACACCGCGCACGCGATCTACAAGGCCGCGCGCGAACTCGCGCTGGTGGTCGGGCCCGCGATCTCTGTCATCGGCCACGACGATCTGCCAACCTCGGAGCTCCTAGACCCGCCGCTGGCGACCATTCGCGTCGACCGGCGGCAAATGGGGCAGGCCCTCATGGCACGGCTGCTGGCCAATGTGTCGTTGGGCGACTTTGTTGCACCGGTCGAGCTCATCGAGCGGCCCTCTCTTCAGGCGCCTGAAGGCGGCCTGCGACACAGCGCTTACCTGCACTGATGGCCGCCAGGTGGCCACGGGGCGTCAAGTAGGTAACGACGCTTGACACGTGCACAACGCCTACGCCAGCATGCCAAAAGGCTAAACGTTTCAGACATTTGGACGTCTCCGTTCGCAGACAGACGCAGAGCTACCCGCGAGCGTAGAGTTCGCTGATTTCTGGCCGGCGCATGTCCGGTCAACCAGGTGGGGAAGCCACAGGAGGCTGCAGTGAGAACTCCGTACCGACTTGGACTCGCCGGCCTGACTGCGCTGACGCTCGTGTCAGCAGTCGGGTGCGGGTCGACGTCGTCGTCGTCGTCATCGTCAGGTGGTTACAACTGGTCGAAGGCCACCTCGGCGGCATCGGGCGGCGGACTGTCCGCGCTCGTCACCGCCGCCAAGAAGGAAGGCACGCTCAACGTCATCGCGCTGCCGGCCGACTGGGCGAACTACGGCACCATCATCAAGGACTTCACGGCCAAGTACGGCATCAAGGTCAACTCCATTGCGCCTTCGGACAGCAGTGCACAGGAAGTGACCCAGATTCAGCAGAAGAACGGCACCTCGCTTGCGGCGGACGTGCTCGACGTCGGCGGTTCCGTCGCAACGGCCAGCACGAGTCTTTTCGCGCCGTACGAGGTCGCGACCTGGTCGTCGATTCCAGCTGGCCTCAAGAACCCGAACGGCCTGTATACCGGGGACTACGGCGGCTACATGTCGGTCGGCTACAACCCCGCCAAGTTCGGCACCATCACCTCGCTGAGTCAACTACTGGGTAGCAAGTTCAAGAACGACGTCGCGCTCAACGGCAACCCGACAGAGGCCAATGCCGCGCTGAACGGCGTGATGATGGCGAGCCTGGCTCAGGGCGGCACTGCGGGCAACATCGCGGATGGCGTGAACTTCTTCCACCAGCTCAAGGTGGCGGGCAACTTCAACACCACGCAGGCCACCCCTGCGACCATCAAGGCCGGTACGACGCCAGTGGTATTCAACTGGGACTACCTCAACACCGCATCCGTCGTTGGCCAGCCAGCCTCCGACTGGAAGGTTTTCATTCCTTCCAATGCCACCCTGGGTGGCTTCTACTACCAGGCCATCAACAAGGACGCGCCGCACCCGGCGGCCGCTCGCCTATGGGAGGAGTTCCTGTTCTCCCAGGCCGCAGTCGGCGGGCAGAACCTGTGGCTGGCGGGTGGCGCCAGGCCGTCTGAGCAGGTTGCGATGACGAGCAACGGCACCATCAACAAGGCGGATGCCGCCGCGCTGCCGCCCGTGGTCGGGACACCGGTCTTCCTCACGCAGCCGCAGGCCACCGCCGCCGCTACTTACCTCGCGGCGAACTGGCCCAAGGCGATCAGCTAGGAACCGGGTAGTGACAACTGCTACTGCGACGCAGGCCGGCGCTCAGCCCGTACGGGCGGGGCGCCGGCCTCCGCTGGCGTGGATCGGGACACTGCCGTTCCTGGCCTACACCGGGATCTTCTTGCTGCTCCCCACGGGCATCGTCATCTGGAACGCTTTCAAGGGGACTAGCGGGGGCTGGACCCTCTCCAACATCACAGCGCTCAACACGGCCCCGGTCCGTAGCGCCTTCAAAGGTTCTCTAGAGCTCTGCGTCATCTCGTCGGTGATCGGTGCCATCCTCGGCGCGATCCTGGCGTACGCGGTAGCGTCCGGGAACCCGGACGGAATGATCCGCAGGCTCTATCTCGCCGGGTCGGGCGTGCTCGCGCAGTTCGGCGGCGTCACGCTCGCCTTCGCTTTCCTTGCAACGATTGGCCCGGCGGGGTTGTTGCTGCACGCCAGCTGGTACAGCAGCTTTCCCTGGGGAATCGGGCTGATCTACTGCTACTTCCAGATCCCGCTGATGGTGCTGGTCTTCCTGCCCGCGATCGACGGACTGAAGATCCAGTGGCGGGAAGCGGCCGAGAACCTCGGCGGATCGACGTGGCATTACTGGCGCTACGTCGGAGGCCCGCTCCTGATGCCGGCCTTCACTGGCGCCGCACTGCTGCTGTTCGCCAACGCACTGTCTGCTTTCGCGACCATTGAAGCCTGGGAGAATCAGATCAACTACGTCGTGCCACAGTCGATCAGCGGCTCCCTCATCAGCGAGGTCGGTCTTGCCAACGTCCATCAGGGCGACGCGCTCGCACTTGGACTGATCGTGGTGGTGGTCATCGTCATGACCGGGTATTTCCTTCTGCAGAGGCGGGCGGCCCGATGGCAGGGCTAAACCCGCCGCTGGCCGACCTGGCCGCAGACCTCACGGGCCGCCCGGCGGCCGCGAGGCGGCCCGGCGGACTGCGGGCTGCCCAGCGCAGGCGGCTGAACCTATTCAGGTACGTGGCATTCACCATTTTCGGCCTGTTCTTTCTGCTGCCGTTGCTCGCCATGGTCAGGTTCTCGCTCGAGGGCGCCAAGCCTGGCAGCTGGTCGGTAGCTGCCTGGACGCAGATCGCGTCTTATCCGGGGCCGCCCCCGCTCCTGTCGTCCATCGAGATCACGCTCGAGCTAGCCGTCATCACCAGCGTTGTCATGCTCGTGCTCGTGGTACCGACCATGATCTGGATCCGGCTGCGCGCCCGATGGTTCAGCAAGGTCATGGAGTTCATCTGTCTCCTCCCGCTGACCATCCCGGCGATCGTGCTCGTGGTAGGCCTGGCCCCTATCTACAACCGGATCGAGCGGGTCAATGTCTCGGCGCTGATGTTGTTCTTTGCGTACGTGATCCTGGCGCTGCCTTACACCTACCGTGCCCTTGCCGCTGGGCTGAACGCCGTTGACGCGACGACCCTGTCCGAAGCCGCGAGGAGCCTCGGGGCACGCTGGGGCACCGTGATGTTGCGGATCATCGTCCCCAACATGTGGCAGGCGATCCTGAACGCCCTGCTGCTCACAGTCGCCCTGGTCCTAGGCGAGTTCACGGTGGCCTACCTGCTGACTTATGTCACCCTGCAGGTGAACCTGTTCGAGATCAGCCGCAACGCGGAGAATGCTGGTGTGCTTTTCTCCGCATCTGCGGCCACGCTGCTGTTTGCTTTTATCCTGCTATTGATCCTGTCCTACGCCGGGCGCCGCCTGCGCCGTGGCCGGCCATGAGGTGGAACACGTGAGCTCGCCAGCGACGAGTACCAAGTCCGACGCGACCAGGACCGCCGTCGAGGTTCGGATGGAGGGACTAAGCCGGCACTACGGCTCGGTCGTTGCGCTCGACAATCTCGACCTGACCGTCCAGCCAGGCGAACTGATCGCGCTGCTTGGTCCCTCAGGCTGCGGCAAGACCACCACGCTCCGGCTGCTGGCGGGTCTTGAGGACGCGGACACGGGCCACATCAACGTGGCCGGCCGGGATATCACCAGGCTGCCAGCCAGCAAGCGGGACATGGGGATGGTCTTCCAGGCCTACTCGCTGTTCCCGCATATGACAGTGCAGGAGAATGTCGCGTTCGGGCTGCGGCTGCGCAAGATCAGCTCGGCACAGCGGGACCGGCGCGCGCTTGAGATGCTCGAACTCGTCGAGCTGGGCTCGCAGGCCGGAAGGTACCCAAGCCAGATCTCCGGCGGGCAGCAGCAGCGAGTGGCGCTGGCCAGGGCGCTGGCGATCGAGCCACAGGTGCTGCTCCTAGACGAACCGCTCTCGGCGCTGGATGCCAAGGTCCGGGCGCAACTGCGCGACCAGATCCGGCGGATCCAGCTGGAGGTGGGCATTACCACCCTGTTCGTGACCCACGACCAGGAAGAAGCGCTGGCGATCGCCGACCGAGTAGGCGTGATGCGGGCTGGCCGCCTGGAGCAGCTCGCGCCGCCCACCGAGGTGTACTCCCGCCCGGCCACGTCATTCGTCGCGGAGTTTGTCGGCCTGAGCAATCGGCTCGCCGGCACCGTGACCGGGTCGGCCGTCACCGTACGCGGCCACGACCTGCCCCTGGTGGACCCGTTGACTCCGGCCGGCCCGGTAACGGCGATCGTGCGTCCCGAGGCGGTCACGCTGGCGTCGGATAACTCAGGCGAGTCAGGCCCTATGACAGGAACGGTGATAGCCTCGACCTTCCTCGGCGCGACCAGTCGTGTCACTGTCGACTTGGGCGATACGACGATCATGGCTCAGCTGCCGACTTCGGAGGCGACCAAACTGCCCGCCGGCAGCCGGGTAACGCTGACGATCCGGCCGGACCCCGTGCTGGTGTCAGCTGACTCTGCCGTCGCGAGTGAGGAGTGAGCGGAGGTCATACCCCGCTCACGACGGCCCGCCGGCTTGGCCCGGGGGCAGTGCTGCGAACCGGATCGATTTCGCCCTACCGTGCGGTCGAGATCATCGACGGCGAGCGGCATGTCATTCGGGCTGACCTGGGCACACATGACCAGCCATCGAGCCAGGGTCGGCCGCTGCTCTGCCTCGTGCACCTGACTGACCTTCAGCTCGCCGACGTGCAGTCGCCGACGAGATTCGAGTTCCTGAACCGCCAGTTCGCCGATCCCAGGTACGCCGAGATCATCCCCGTGCAGCGGCCTCAGGAGGCGCTCAATGCGCGCGCCGTCGACGCGATGCTGCGGACGGTAAATGCGGTGGTCGGACCGGTGACCGCACTTTCACCGCAATGCGTGGTGACCACTGGCGACGCGATCGATAATGCGCAATGGAACGAAGTACGGGCTTTCCTGTCGCTCTTCGATGGCGGCCGGATTGTTATGAATTCTGGCGGGCCTGAATATGAAGGCGTGCAGTCTCTGGACTGGCCCGACGACATTTTCTGGAAGCCAGATGGGGTCGCTGCGGGCGGTCCGGACTTGTTCCGTACGGCATTCGGATTCCCGCATTGGCCGGGACTAATTCGTCGCGCGATAGAGCAGTTCACCGCGCCTGGCCTGCGAATGCCGTGGCTGTCGTGCTTCGGTAATCACGAGGCGCTTAATCAAGGAGTCGGAGTGATCAGCGGTGACCTCGCCGCGGCACTTGTCGGTGATGTCAAGCCATGGGCGCTGCCGGCGGACTTCGATCACGACCGGGCGCTTGAGCTGTTCATGCACCATCCCGAGGTATTCATGACCGGACCGGCCAGGCGCGTTGTGTCCGACCCAGGGCGCCGGCCAGTGACACGGCAAGAATTCGTGGCGGCCCACTTCGGGCCGACGGCGCGACCAAGCGGCCACGGTTTCACCGAGCGGAATCGCCTGGATGGCACTGCCTACTACGTCCACGACACGCCTGCTGCGCGCTTTATTGCGCTGGATACGAACTGCCTCGCCGGCGGCGCGGCCGGCTGCGTGGACCACGACCAGGCGCGCTGGCTGGAAGCGCGCCTCGCCGACGTGCACTCGAGCTACTACGACCCGGCCGGTTATCTCGTGCAGACTCCGAACGACGATCGGCTCGTGGTGATCTTCTCTCATCATGGCGTCGAGAGCCTGGTCCATCCCATGACGCGGCATGCTGGACCGGACGGCCAGCCACTCCTCGGCGGCACCGACATCCTGGACCTGCTGCACAGGTACCCGAACGTGGTCCTCTGGCTTAACGGCCACACCCATCTCAACGCCATCCGCCCGCGACGCAGCCCGCGCGATCGCGCTCGCGGTTTCTGGGAGGTGACAACCAGCAGCATTGTCGACTGGCCTTGCCAGGCCCGCCTCGTGGAGATCGTCGAGGTAGCCGGGCAGCTATCCATCGTCTGCACGATGATCGACCATGACAGTCCGATCCGCCCGGAGGCGCTGGCGTCCGGTGCCGATCTCGCGGCGCTGCACCGGGAGCTGGCGGCCAACATGCCGTTCGCCGGGATGGATTCCAGTCGGCCAGGAACGCATGCCGATCGCAACGTGGAGCTGCGGGTAGCTGCGCCGTTCCCGCTGGCGCGACTAGCCGCAAGCTAGCAACGCGGCTGGGGACGCAGCAGCGACGAAAGCGACACCGGGTCGCGAGGAGCAGGCAACCACGGCTGGCCGGTCACGACCGCCAATGATCCGAGCGCAGCGCGGCCACGTCGGCGTCGGCGCCGTCCATATGCACGTCCGCGACGGTGGTCCGGCCCATAGTCCACAAGGTGAGCTCGACCGGATCGCCAGTCACCGTCACGACCGGAGTGCGCGCCTTGGCGGTGATCCGCACGCGGTTGCGCCGGCGCTTGCCCTGGCCGCCACCACGTCCCTGAACCGGAGGCCGGCCAGCAGCTAGGTCGCCCGGACTGTGGCCCCGATCGGCCCGGACAAGCTCGACGCCGACTGGTGCCTTGCGCAGCATGAGCCTGGCCATGTTCAGCCTGTCCCACAACTCGTCAGTGAGCTCAGCATCGATCTTTCGCGGCTGCCAGTCGGGCCGGGCCCTGAGCACATCCTCGTGGTGCACGAAGTACTCGACCAGGTTGAGCTTCTCGTCCGCCCCCGGCAGGCCGAACACTGACAGCCGTGGGGGTCCGGTCCGAATGGTGTTGATGAGCCGGGCGAATGAGTGCCGGTCAGCGAGATGTCGCTGCACCCGGCGGGTGTACCTGGCCACCGGGCCGCCCATGACGCCAGCCCCGGCGTCGGGGCGCCGCTCGCGCAGCACAAGATGCGCGGCGAGGTCTGAGGTCTGCCAGCCCGCACACAGAGTCGGCTGATCAGGGCCGACTTCGGCGAGCAGGTCGCAGAGGGCCTGGCGCTCATCCTGGGCGTGGGTCACGGGTTGCTCCTCATGTCAGCCGGCCTGGCTGATCATTGCAGCCGTCATCGCCTGCCGGCCAGGGGGGATTTCGGGACGGCGAGCGTGACTCTGAGGCGATCGTAAGTGATCGGCGCCATCTTGGCAGGCGGCCGGGCCACGCGACGTCGCGGCTGGTGAACCGTGCCGCTAGCCTTCTCAAGGACGAATACCGGGGAGGCAGCGCATGACCAGCGCCCGCGTGGAGCGGTCCGGCGGCCTGCGCGCGGGCCTGCGCCGCGGACGCACCAGCCCGCGGTCCGACCGCCGCGAGCTCATTGTTGCCCTGCTGCTCGGCGCGGCCGGGGCAGGCCTCGTGTTCCTCGCCAGCCGGCAGGGGTGGGCGCAGGTACGTACGACCCCGCCGAATCCGCTGCCGCCCAGCCGCGTGACGGTGACCGGCGCCGCGCTGGTGCCCTACGCCGACGCCCTGGTGGTAGCCGGGCTGGCGACGCTGGCGGCGGTGCTGGCGAGCCGTGGGCTGGCGCGCCGGCTGACTGGCGTCCTGCTCGCCGTGCTTGGCGCGAGCCTGGCGGCGTCAGCGTTCGCGGTCTCTGCCGCGGCGGCCGTGACGGCGGCGAGTTCCAACGTCGCCCCGGCCACGGCAAGCGCCGGCTCGGTCACGGATGGTGGCGACTCGGCCGTATCTGTCGTGCCCAACGTCGCTGGCGCTGCCCCGCACGTCACGTTCAGTGCGGCTGGCTGGCAGGCGCTCGTCCTGATCGGCGCCATCATGATGATCGGCGCCGGCGTCCTGGTCGCCTGGCGTGCTAACCGGATGGCGGTGATGTCGAGCCGGTACGACTCGCCGACCGGCCCAGCTCGCCGGACCCGGGCTGGCAGCGGTAGTGGTAGTGGTTCGGGACGCGGGCCGGGCCCCGGCCAGCAGGGCTGGACGTCGACGCCAGTGCCCGCCAGCACAGTGCCCGCCGACACGGGGCCCGCCAACACGGGGCCAGCCAATGCGGGGCCCGCCAGCACGATGCCTGCCAACAGGGGGCCCGCCGACTCGGCGTCCATCTGGGAGGCGCTCAGTCGTGGCGACGACCCCACGGCGGGCGCTAGCGAGACAACCCGCACTGGATCTGCCGATCGCGGTACGCGGGCCACATAAGCTGGCCCGCGGCGCTGCTGGACGGGCGCCTGCTTACCAGGCCAGATCAGGGGGCGGCCAGCCGGCCGGTGACACCCTCGCTACTCTTTTGAGGCAAGGCATCCCACCCGAGGGGGCGGCATTACCGCGTGAGCGTGCTTGACGACATCCTCGACGGAGTGCGCGCCGACCTGGCCGCCCGCCAGCAAGAGACCCCGCTGGAGCGACTCAAGGAGACGGCCGCCAAGGCAGCCTCACCCAAAGACGTGATGGCTGCATTTGCCGGGACCGAAGTCGCGGTCATCGCGGAAGTGAAGCGGTCCAGCCCGTCCAAGGGTGCGCTCGCAGCCATCGCCGACCCAGCCGCCCTCGCCGGAGACTACGAGGCAGGCGGGGCCCGGATCATCAGCGTGCTGACGGAGAAGCGCCGGTTCGGCGGAAGTCTCGATGACCTCGCCGCAGTCCGGGAGGCCGTGCAGATCCCGGTGCTGCGCAAGGACTTCATCGTGAGCTCGTACCAGCTCTGGGAGGCCAGGGCGTACGGCGCTGATCTCGCACTCCTCATCGTCGCTGCGCTTGAGCAGAACGCGCTCGTCTCCCTGGTCGAGCGTGCCGTTTCCATCGGGCTGGTGCCACTCGTCGAAGTGCACACGATGGCGGAGCTGGAGCGCGCGCTCGACGCGGGAGCGACGGTACTCGGCGTCAACGCCCGCAACCTGGCGACGCTGGAGGTCAACCGCGGCGTGTTCGCCGAGCTGGCGCCGCGTGTGCCCGCGGGCATCATCAAGATTGCCGAGTCGGGCGTGCGCGGGCCGCACGACCTGCTGGCCTACGCCGCCGCTGGCGCGGACGCCGTTCTCGTCGGCGAGAGCCTGGTTACGGGCAAGGATCCGCGTTCCGCCGTCGCCGACCTGGTCACCGCCGGGTCGCACCCGGCGCTTCGATCCAGCCGCGGCCACGGCGCCACCGGCAGAGGCACGACCCGCGGCGGCACGACTGGCGGCGGCACGACCCGCGGCGGCACGACCGGCGAGGGCACGACCGGCGAAGGGACGGCTGGCGAGGGCACGACCGATGGAGGAAAGCAATGAGCGGCTCGCCAACGCAGAGCTCGCCAGCACGGGCCACGGAAGTGCAAGCTGGCGGCGTTCCGGACGCTCTGGGTCACTTCGGCGAATTCGGTGGCCGGCTAGCTCCAGAGGCGCTGATGGCCGCGCTAGACGAGCTGACGGGGGCCTACCTCGAGGCCAAGGAAGATCCCGCGTTCCAGGCCGAGCTCTCCGCGCTGCTGCGCGGCTACGCCGGCCGGCCGACGCTGCTGACGGAGGTGCCCAGGTTCGCTGCGCAGGCGGGCGGGTGCCGGGTCTTCCTCAAGCGGGAGGACCTGGCGCACACCGGCTCGCACAAGATTAATAACGTGCTCGGGCAGGCGCTGCTGACCAAGCGCCTCGGCAAGACGCGCGTCATCGCCGAGACCGGGGCTGGTCAGCACGGCGTTGCTACGGCGACCGCGGCCGCCCTGCTTGGCCTGGACTGCGTCGTGTACATGGGCGAGGAGGACACCAGGCGGCAGGCGCTGAACGTGGCGCGGATGCAGATGCTCGGCGCCGAGGTCGTCCCGGTCAGGACCGGCAGCCGAACGCTCAAGGACGCAATGAACGAGGCGTTCCGCAACTGGGTGTCGACGGTGGACAACACGCATTACTGCATCGGGTCCGTCGGCGGACCGCACCCGTTCCCGGTCATGGTGCGCGATTTCCAACGGGTGATCGGCGTTGAGGCGCGCGAGCAGATCCTGGCCGCGACCGGCCGGCTGCCCGACGCCGTGATCGCCTGCGTCGGCGGCGGGTCGAACGCCATCGGCGCTTTCCACGCCTTCATCCCCGACGCCGGCGTCGCGCTGATCGGCTGCGAGGCCGGCGGCGACGGGCTGGACACCGGCCGCCACGCCGCCACGCTGACGGCAGGCTCGGCCGGCGTGCTGCACGGGATGCGGACCTTCCTGCTTCAGGACGCCGACGGCCAGACCCTGGAGACGCACTCGATTTCGGCCGGCCTGGACTACCCCGGCGTCGGGCCCGAGCACGCCTGGCTCCAGCAGACCGGCCGGGCTAGCTACCGGGCCGTCACCGACGCCGAGGCGATGAACGCCTTCTCCGTGCTGTGCCGCACCGAGGGCATCATCCCGGCGATCGAGTCGTCGCACGCGCTAGCCGGGGCACTCCAGCGTGGCCGGGAACTCGGGCCGGACGCTGTCCTGCTCGTCAGCCTGTCCGGCCGCGGCGACAAGGACGTGGACATCGCCGCCCGCTGGTTCGGTCACCTGGGCGGCGGCGCACCTAGTGACAACCCCCAGAACGGGAACGGGGTCGCCTCATGACCGCCGTCGCTGACGCCTTCGAGGCCGCCGCCGCGCAGGACCGGGCCGCGCTGGTCGGGTACCTGCCCGCTGGCTTCCCGTCCGTGGCCGGCGCGATCGAGGCGGCCATCGCCATCGCCGAGGGCGGCGCGGACGTCATCGAGATCGGCCTGCCGTACTCCGATCCGCTGATGGACGGCCCGGTCATCCAGGAAGCCGTCCACCGGGCGCTCCTGGGCGGTACCCGGGTGGCTGACGTGCTGCGCACGGTGGAAGCGGTGGCAGCTGCGGGCGTGCCGACGCTGATCATGACGTACTGGAACCCGGTCGACCGGCATGGCGTCGAGGAATTCGCGCGTGACCTGGCCGCGGCCGGCGGCAGCGGCCTGATTACCCCGGACCTCACGCCTGAGGAAGCCGGCCCGTGGCTGGAAGCGGCCGCGACCTACGACCTGGACCCTGTATTCCTGGTCGCACCGAGCTCGTCGCGGCAGCGGATCGAGCTGGTCACGTCCGTCTGCGGCGGGTTTGTCTACGCGGCTTCGCTCATGGGCATCACCGGCGCCAGGGAATCGGTCGGCAGCCAGGCGGCCGGCCTGGTGGCCCGGGTGCGAGAGGCGACCAAGCTCCCGGTGGCCGTCGGGCTCGGCGTGCGTGACGGCCGGCAGGCGGCCGAGGTGGCTGGCTTCGCCGACGGCGTCATCGTGGGCTCGGCCTTCGTTCAGCGGCTGCTGGCGGCCGACAGTCCGCGCGACGGCCTGGCCAGCGTGCAGGCCCTCGCGGCCGAGCTCGCCGATGGCGTCAGGATGGGCCGCTGAGCCCTGGCGCGGATGATCGCGTGCCGTGCTGGGCATGATCAGGAGAGCGGGGCCTGATCCTTGGCGGATCCCTTCGTTATACTGCTTCGTAGTGCGCAGGGGGCGCGAGCACTGTAGCTGCCCTTGCGCCCGCATAGCAGGGCCAGTGTTGTCCCGCGTGACAGGGCCAGTGTCGTCCCGACCCGACTACCGCTCCATTGGCGATGGCGGCGGACGAGACGACAGGAGCGCTCTGGATGGCATCTGCCTCTGTGCTGCCAAACTCTGGGCTTCCAGACCCTGGGCTTGCGGGCCCCGGGCCGCTTGGCAACGGGCTGTACGACAGCCAGAACGAGCACGACGCCTGCGGTGTGGGCTTCGTCGCTGACCTGACCGGCCAGCGCCGTCACGACACTGTGACTAGTGCCCTGACCGTGCTGCGCAACCTGGATCACCGGGGAGCCAAGGGCGCCGATCCCGATTCGGGCGACGGCGCCGGCATCGTGACGCAGATGCCTGACGAGCTACTACGTTCCCGTTGTGAATTTGATCTTCCTCCGGCCGGGAGCTATGCGGCCGGGCTCGTATTCCTGCCCGCTGGCCCAGACCGGGCTGCCGCGCAGGCCGGCGTGGCGCGGATCGCCGCCTCCGAAGGAATGGCAGTACTCGGCTGGCGCGATGTGCCGCACGATCAAGCCTGCTGCGGGAACGAGGCACGGGCAGTGCTCCCGGAGCTGGCCCAGCTGGTGGTGGCCGGGCTCGCCGGGGAGTCCGGCCTGGCGCTGGACCGCAAGGCGTACTGCCTGCGCCAGCGGGCCGACCACGAGCTCGGACTGTACATGGCCAGCCTGTCCAGCCGGACAATCGTCTACAAGGGAATGCTGACGGCGCTCCAGCTCGAGCCGTTCTTCCCTGACCTGTCCGACCCTCTGTACTGCTCGGCGATCGCGCTCGTGCACGCGCGGTTTTCGACGAACACGTTCCCGTCCTGGCCGCTGGCGCATCCGTACCGGCTGATCGCGCACAACGGCGAGATCAACACGATCCGCGGCAACCGCAACTGGATGCGCGCCCGTGAGGCGCAGCTGGCGGCGGACGTGCTCGGCACTGACGCCGAGGGCCGCGGGCTCGAGCGGCTGCTGCCGATCATGCCGGACTCATCCACCACGGGCGCCGCCAGCGACTCCGCCAGCTTCGACGCGTGCCTGGAGCTGCTGCACCTGGGCGGCCGGTCGCTGCCGCACGCGGTGCTGATGATGATCCCGGAGCCATGGGAAAACAACCCGCACATGGACCGCGACCGGCGTGAGTTCTACCGGTTCCACGCCTCGCTGATGGAGCCCTGGGACGGCCCGGCGCTGATCGCGTTCACCGACGGCACCGTGATCGGCGCTGTGCTCGACCGCAACGGCCTGCGGCCGGGCCGGTACTGGGTGACCAGCGACGGCCTGGTCGTGCTGGCCAGCGAGGTCGGCGTGCTGGACATTGACCCGGCCCAGGTGGTGCGCAAGGGCAGGCTCCAGCCGGGCCGCATTTTCCTGGCCGACACCGGGGCCGGCCGGATCATCGAGGACGAGGAAGTCAAGTCGGCGCTGGCGGCCGAGCATCCGTACGCGGACTGGCTCCACGCTGGCATGGTCCACCTGCGCGACCTGCCGGACCGTGCCCGCGAGCTGCCCGATAGCCGGGTGCTGGTCGTGCAGCAGCAGATGTTCGGCTACACCGAGGAGGACCTGCGGATCCTGCTCGCGCCGATGGCCCGTACCGGCGCCGAGCCGCTCGGCTCGATGGGCTCCGACACGCCGCTGGCCGTGCTGTCGGACCGGCCGCGGCTGCTGTACGACTACTTCAGCCAGCTGTTCGCCCAGGTGACCAACCCGCCGCTGGACGCGATCCGCGAGGAGCTCGTCACTTCGCTCGGCACCGCGACCGGGCCCGAGCACAACCTGCTCGAGCCGGGCCCGGCCTCGTGCCGGCAGGTCGTACTGCCGTTCCCGGTCATCAGCGACAGCGACCTGGCCAAGATCGTGCACATTAATGATGACGGCAACCTGTCCGGCTTCGCCTCGCACGTCGTGGACGGCCGGTATGAGGTGGCCGGCGGCGGCGACGCGCTGGTAGCCCGGCTCGCCGAGATCCGGGCCGACGTCTCGGCCGCGATCGCCGGAGGGGCCCGCATCATCGTGCTGTCCGATCGCGGCGCTGAGGCCGGCGGCGGGCTGCCCGCCAGCGCTGGCGAGATCGCGGCCGACGACGCGCGCCTGGCCCCGATCCCGTCGCTGCTGCTGACCGGTGCCGTGCACCACCACCTGATCGCCGAGCAGACCAGGACCATGGCCGGCCTGATCGTGGAGTCCGGCGACGCGCGCGAATGTCACCACATCGCGCTGCTGCTCGGTTATGGCGCGGCGGCGGTCTGCCCGTACCTCGCCATCGAGTCGGTGGAAGAGATGGTCCGCCGCGGCACGCTGCGCGACGTCACCGAGCGGCAGGCGGCGGCGAACCTGATCAAGGCGCTGGGCAAGGGCGTCCTCAAGATCATGTCGAAGATGGGCGTGTCAACGGTGCGCTCCTACACCGGCGCGCAGCTCTTCGAGGCCGTCGGCCTCGGTCCCGAGGTGATCGGGACCTGTTTCGCCGGCACCTCGTCGCCGCTTGGCGGCGCCGGGTTTGCCGAGGTCGCCGGTGAGGTCAGCCGGCGGCACGCCGTCGCCTATCCGGCCCGCGGTGGTCGGCCGCACCGGCGGCTGGAGACCGGCGGCGAGTACCAGTGGCGCCGGGATGGTGAGCCGCACCTGTTCAGCCCGGAGGCCGTATTCAAGCTGCAGCACGCCACCCGCACTGGCCAGGACAGCGTTTTTCGCGAGTACACCAGGCTGGTCGACGACCAGTCGGCGCAGCTGATGACGCTACGCGGGCTGCTGCGCATCCGCGGTGTGGACTCCGGCAGCGGGGGCCGGGCGCCGATTCCGATCGAGGAGGTCGAGCCGGTCTCGAGCATCGTCAAGCGGTTCGCCACCGGCGCGATGTCCTACGGGTCCATCTCGGCCGAGGCACACGAGACCATCGCCATCGCCATGAACCGGATCGGCGGCCGGTCCAACACCGGCGAAGGCGGCGAGGACGCCCGCCGGTACGTGCCGGACGAGAACGGTGATCTACGGCGGTCTTCGGTCAAGCAGGTCGCCAGCGGCAGGTTCGGCGTCACCAGCGAGTACCTGGTCAACGCCGACGACTTGCAGATCAAGATGGCGCAGGGCGCCAAGCCGGGGGAAGGCGGCCAGCTGCCCGGCCACAAGGTGTATCCGTGGATCGCCAAGACCCGGTATTCGACGCCCGGCGTCGGGCTGATCTCGCCGCCGCCGCACCACGACATCTATTCCATCGAGGACCTGGCGCAGCTCATCCACGACCTGAAGAACGCCAACCCGCTCGCGCGGGTGCACGTGAAGCTCGTGGCCGAGATGGGTGTTGGCACCGTCGCAGCGGGCGTATCCAAGGCACACGCCGACGTCGTGCTGATCTCCGGCCACGACGGCGGCACCGGCGCCTCGCCGCTGACCAGCATCAAGCACGCCGGCGCCCCGTGGGAGCTCGGCCTGGCCGAGACGCAGCAGACGCTGCTGCGCAACGGCCTGCGCGACCGGATCGTCGTGCAGGTCGACGGCCAGCTCAAAACCGGCCGGGACGTCATCGTCGCCGCGCTACTCGGCGCGGAGGAGTTTGGCTTCGCCACCGCGCCGCTGGTCGTAGCCGGGTGCGTGCTGATGCGGGTCTGCCACCTGGACACGTGCCCCGTCGGCGTCGCCACCCAGAATCCGGAGCTGCGGCGCCGGTTCACCGGCAAGCCGGAGTTCGTCGTCAACTTCTTCGAGTTCCTGGCACAGGAGGTGCGCGAGTACCTGGCGCAGCTCGGGTTCCGGACGCTGGCCGAGGCGGTCGGCCGAGCCGAGCTCCTTGACACTGCTGCCGCCGTCGGCCACTGGAAGGCGGCTGGCCTCGATCTCGAGCCGGTGCTGTACGTGCCTGCACTGCCGCCGGGCGCGGCGCGGCACTGCGTGTCCAGCCAGGATCACGGGCTCGACAAGGCGCTGGACAACACGCTGATCCTGCTCGCCGAAGGCGCGCTGACCGAGGGCACACCGGTCCGGCTCGAGCTGCCGGTGCGGAACGTGAACCGGACCGTCGGCACCATGCTCGGCAGCGAGCTCACCAGGCGCTGGGGCGGCGACGGGCTGGCGGACAACACCATCGAGATCGTGCTGACCGGCTCGGCCGGGCAGTCGCTCGGCGCGTTCCTGCCGCGCGGCATCACGCTGCGGCTGACCGGAGACGCTAACGACTACCTGGGCAAGGGCCTGTCCGGCGGCCGGATCATCGCCGCGCCCGACCCGGCGGCGGGCTTCGCGGCCGAACGGAACGTGGTCGCCGGGAACGTGATCGGCTACGGCGCTACCAGCGGCGAGATGTTCCTGCGCGGTGTGGTCGGCGAGCGGTTCTGCGTCCGCAACTCTGGCGCCACGGCGGTAGCTGAGGGTACCGGGGACCACGGCTGCGAGTACATGACCGGTGGCCGCGTCGCTGTGCTCGGGCCGGTGGGCCGCAACTTCGCCGCCGGCATGTCGGGCGGCATCGCCTACCTGCTTGACCCTGATCCGCTTCGCGTCAATACGCAGATGGCTGACCTGGAGCCGCTGGCGGCCGAGGACGGGGATTACTTGCGCGAGCTGATCGGGCGGCACCAGGCCGAGACCGGGTCGGCGGTCGCGGCCGCCCTGCTGGCGGACTGGGAGGCGGCCCTGCCCAGGTTCGGCCGGGTGATGCCGCGCGACTACAAGCGCGTACTGCTGGCTGCCAGCCGCGCCGAGCGTGACGGCCTGGACGTGAGCGAGGCCGTGATGGCTGCGGCGAGTGGCTGAGGGAGCACACACAGGACATGGCTGACCCCAGGGGGTTCATGACCACGCCGCGGCAGCTGCCCGCGCGGCGGCCCGTCGACGTGCGCATCACTGACTGGCGGGAGGTGTATACCGAGTTCGGGCCCGACCAGCTTGAGCGCCAGGCCGGCCGGTGCATGGACTGCGGTATCCCGTTCTGCCATGCCGGCTGCCCGCTCGGCAACCTGATCCCGGAGTGGAATGACCTGGTCCATACCGGCGACTGGCGGGCGGCTGCCGAACGGCTGCATGCGACCAACAACTTCCCCGAGTTCACCGGCCGGCTGTGCCCGGCGCCCTGCGAGTCCGCATGCGTGCTCGGCATCAGCGCCGATCCGGTGACAATCAAGCAGGTCGAGGTGGAGATCATCGACCGGGCCTGGTCGGAAGGCTGGGTCCCGCCGCGACGGCCGGCGCCAGCGGCGCTGGCCGCTGGCCGCAAGGTCGCGGTCATCGGTTCCGGGCCCGCTGGACTGGCCGCAGCACAGCAGCTCACCAGGGCCGGGCACGCCGTGACCGTGTTCGAGCGGGCGGACGCGCCCGGCGGGCTGCTGCGGTACGGGATCCCTGAGTTCAAGATGGAGAAGCGGCACCTGGATCGGCGCCTGATCCAGATGCTCGCCGAGGGCACCGAATTCCGGTGTGGCGTGGAGGCCGGCCTCGACGTCACCGCGGCGGACTTGCGCGCGGAGTACGCCGCGATCGTGCTCGCCGCTGGCGCGACCGTGCCGCGCGGGCTGCCCGTGCCCGGCTCGGACCTCGCCGGGATTCACCAGGCGATGGAGTACCTGCCGCTTGCCAACCGGGCCGTGGCCGCGGCCGATGGCGCGGGCGGCGGCCGGGCGGGCGACGGCCGGCGGCGCCGCGCTCGCACCCGTGCCGCCGATGCCCGTGCTGCCGACAGTCGCGCGGAAAACAGCCGGGCCGCTGGTGGCCGGGCCGTCAACGGTCGCGCTGGCAACGGCCGGCTGCCAGCGGCTGGTGCCGTGGCCGCCACGCGGGTGCCGGAGACGGCGATCTCGGCCCGCGGCCGCGACGTCGTGATCATCGGCGGCGGTGACACCGGCGCGGACTGCCTGGGGACCGCGCTGCGCCAGGGCGCCGCCTCGGTGACCCAGTTGGAGATCCTGCCAAGGCCACCGGGCGACCGGCCGGCCAGCCAGCCGTGGCCAGTCCACCCTGCGATCTTCCGGGTCTCCGGCGCGCACGAGGAAGGCGGCGAGCGGGTCTACGCGGTGTCGACCCAGCGGTTCCTGGCCGATGCGAACGGTCGGGTACGGGCGCTGGTGATAGTGGAAGTCGCGGCCTCAGGCGGCGGCTTCCAGCCAGTCCCTGGTACCGAGCGCGAACTGGCCTGCGACCTGGTCCTGCTGGCCATGGGGTTCACGGGCGCCGAGGCCGGCCCGCTGGTCACCGACCTCGGCGTGGAGTTCGACAACCGCGGCAACGTCGCCAGGGACGGCGACTTCGCCACCTCGGTGCCGGGCGTGTTCGTGGCCGGAGACGCCGGGCGGGGCCAGTCACTGATCGTCTGGGCGATCGCCGAGGGCAGGTCGGCCGCCGCGGCAGTCGACAGTTATCTGTGCGGCGACACGAACCTCCCGGCGGCCATCAGTCCGAAGGCTGCGCCGCTTCGGTAGCTGCCATACGTACCGCCGGTCAAACTGGTTCAGACTGTGGTGGTTGCGGGGTAACGTCCTGATCATGCTGGTGGCCTACCTTCCGAGCCCGGCCAGCGCGGTCTGGCACCTGGGCTCGATCCCGGTGCGGGCGTACGCGCTGTGCATGATCGCGGGCGTGCTGGCGGGCTTGTGGCTGACCGACCGGCGGTACCGCAAGGCCGGCTATCCGCCCGGCGTGATCCTGGACGTTGCCACCATCGCCGTCCCGGTTGGCCTGCTCGGGGCCCGCGTCTACAGCGTGCTGACGAGCTTCAGCCGGTATTTCGGGGCAGGCCGGGACTGGACCGACGTGCTGCGTGTCTGGGATGGCGGCATGGGCGTGGCCGGCGCGGTCGCGGCCGGGGCGCTGGCGGCCTGGATCTACTGCCGCCACAAGGGCATCGAGATCGGGCCGGTCGCGCTGGCCGCGACGCCCGCGCTCGCCCTGGCCCAGGCCCTGTCGGTCTGGGGCAACTGGTTCAGCCAGGCACTCTATGGCAGGCCTTCGGGACTGCCGTGGGCCGTCGAGATCGCCCCGCAGCATCGCGTCGCCGGGTTCCAGTCCTTCGCCACTTTCCAGCCGCTGTTCCTGTACGCGTCGCTGTTCGACCTGCTCATCGCCGTGATTGTCGGCTACGCGATCCGCCGGTACCTGCTGTCGGGCGACTGCGCGTTCGCGCTCTATGGAGCGCTGTGGGCGGCGGGCAGTGCGACCATCGAGATGCTGCGGCTCGACTACTCGCCGCGGATGTTCGGGCTGCGGACCAACATGCTCGCCATGGTTGTCGTCTTCGTGCTGGCCGTCAGCTACCTGGTCGCGGTCCGACACCGGCACCGCCTGCGCGTGGGGATCCAGCAATCGGAGCCGCCGGCCAGGCAGCCGGTGCTGCGGGCGCGTTCGAGCCGGGCCGCCGCTGGCAAGATCGGCCTGGCCGAGGCCGGCGAGCAGGCCAGCCCGACGCCGGAGCCGGGCCCCGGCCTGTCGCGCTGACGCCGGCACATTATCGACCTGGCAACTCGCTGGCCTGGCACTTCGCTGGCCTGGCGTGCGCCGCCCGCCGGTCTCCGCCACGACAATAAGACGCAACGGTCCGGTAACCATTGGGGCTGCCCCCTGCTCCGTCGCGATCTTCGGACATACCCTGCCAATTAGGGGACCGAGTCGGCAGTCAGCGCCGGCGTATGACGAGAGGCGCATTGGCGGGCATGCTTCGGCCGTCGTTTCTGATGCGGAGGATGGGTTCGGCGTGGCTGCTGGTCGGCTGCCTGATGCTTTCGGTGTTCCTCACCACCGCCCTGGTCACGGCCTTGCTCAGCTTCTACTCGCTCGCGCTGCCCGCCACCGTCAGCGCAGAGCTGGCGAAATCCGGCGCCATGTCGATCACCATCGATGATCAGGTCGCCGGGCCGCTGGCCAGCATCACGAAGCTGATCAGCACCAAGACGCGGGCCACTTTCGGGCATGTTCCGTACCAGCTCTATCAGTCCGTCTGGTCGAACGACATCGGGCTACCTGGCGCGCACACCGCTGGCGACGTCCCGGCGCTGCAGGCGGCCGCGATGGACGGGCTCAGCGCTCACGCTGATCTCACCAGCGGGCAATGGCCAGTGGCTCCGGTCGCCGGCCAGCCGATTCCGGTCGCGCTCCCGGTCAAAGTCGCCGCTGACCTCGCCGTTCACGTCGGCACGGTGCTCAAGCTCCGCTACCTGGGCACCGGCGCGGTTGTCAGCCTGCGGGTGACCGGCCTGTTCCAGCCGCGCGATCCCGCGGGGCTCTACTGGCGGCTGGACCAGATCAGCCCGTCCGGAGTGACCGTGGCCAGCGGCTTCGCGAGCTACGGTCCGGCCGTCGCCAGCCCTGCGGCGTTCAGATCCAGCGGCCCGGGCCACCCGGCTGCGCTACTGCCGAACGTCGCTGCCGCCGAAGTCCTGCCGGCGACTAGCGGGATCGGGTCCGCCGACCTCGACGGCCTGGCTGCCAGGCTCAACCAGACGATCGCTCAGTGGCAGAACGACGGGATCTCGCAGGTCAGCACGTCGATGCCGCAGACGCTGACCAACGTCGCCGCGGGGCTAGCGGCCGCCAGGGCACTGGTGCTGATCAGTGGGCTGCAGCTGCTCCTGCTCGCCGGCGCGGCGCTGGCGCTGGCTGGCCGGCTGCTGGCCAGCCAGCGGGATGAGGAAACCGCGCTGCTCGCTGCCCGCGGTGCGGCTCGCTGGCAGCTGGTGCGGCCCAGCCTGACCGAGGGGCTTGTGACGTGCGCCGTTGCCGTTGCCGCCGGCGCCATCGCGGGTGTCCGGCTGGCCGGGTTGCTGCTGTCGAGTCTGGTCGGCCCCGGCCTGCGCCACGCCGCTGTGAGCCAGGAAGCCTGGCTTGCGGCGATAGCGGTACTGGTCTTCTGCCTCGGCATCGCCATGTGGCCCGCGCTGCGGCCGACCGGCATTAGTGCGGTCAGGATCCGGCGCGGTCGCCAGGCGGCTGTCGCATCGGTGGCCGCCGCCGGAGCCGACATCGCGGTGATCGCGCTCGCGTTGCTCTCGGTCCACGAGCTCCTCACCTATTCGGCCGCCTCCCATGGATCGGGTACCGACCTGGTCATTGCCGCCGCGCCGACGCTGGCACTGGCCGGGCTCGCGCTCATCCCGCTCCGGCTGCTGCCCCTGGCTGCCAAGGGGCTGGAGAAGCTCACGGCCAGGAGCAGGCGTCTCGGCACGGCGATGGCCAGCTGGGAGATCAGCCGCCGGCCGGTGCGCCAGAGCGGCCCGGCGCTGCTGGTGATCCTCGCCGTTGGCACCAGCACGCTCGCGCTGGCCCAGTACCAGAGCTGGCAGCAGTCGGTGCACGACCAGGCAGCATTCGCCGCGGGCGCGGACGTCCGGGTCGGCCTCGGCACCCCGCAGCCGATGTCGGGCGTGCAGCAGATTGCCCGGCTGCGCGGCGTGACGGCTGCCATGCCGGCCAGCCAGCAGTCGCTCACGACCGGCCAGTTGCTCGTGATCGGCGGACCGCAGGCCGCTGCCACCGTCACGATGCGCCCCGACCTATCCACTCAGGTTCCGCTGTCGCAATTGTGGGGCTACCTGGACCAGCATCAAGGTCACCGCGAAGGGCTAGCCATCCCAGGGCACCCGGCGCGGCTGGAGATCACCGCCAGTATGGCCGGAGGCCTTAACGGCGGGCTGGGACCGGTCTCGGTGAGCGGCATCGTGCAGGATGCCTACGGCCTGACGTATTCACTCCCGGCAGGCTCGATGGCTGCCGACGGACGTGCGCATGACCTCGTGCTACAGCTCGGCACATCGGCCGGCATCGCCTACCCGCTCCGCTTGCTGAGCCTGACGCTGACCTACAACATGCCAGTCGGGAACGCGCCAGCGGGCGCCGGCGCTACCGCCATCATCAAGGTCAGCTCGCTGGCTACTAGCACCGCGCCGACCGGCCCGTTCGCCGCGCCCTTTGCCGCCGGCCGGACGATTGCGGGCTGGCGGGCCAGAACCAGTGCGCTTGGGCTGCAGGAGATCAGCCACCTACTGGGAGGTGAAACCGACAGCTCGGAGAAGCCGCTCATTGAAAAGTGGGGCGCCGCGGGCCAGGACGCCCAGCTGGTCCTCGCGCCTGGCAACGGTCCGGTCCTGCCGCCCGGGACTCCAGCCAATTACCTGGCCGCCAACGGGTTCCCCACTTTGCCGGCTCAGGTACAGCTCAGCATCGCGCCGCCGCCTCTCGGCGTGCCGCTGCTGGCTACCCAGGCCTACCTGAGTGCCAACGGTCTGAGCAGCGGGGCAGGTGTCCCGATGAGCATCAACGGCACCGCCCTCAGGGCCTACGTGCTCTTGACCGTCTCGCGGTTCCCTAGCATCACGGCCGGCGCCGCCGTCATCGCCGACCAGGCCAATCTTCAGGACGCCCTGGTCGCTGCCGGTGGCGCGCCGCTGCCCGCGACCTCGTGGTGGCTGACCACGGCTGGCGGCCTGGCGCCGCGCGGATTGCCGCCCGGCTCGAGTGTCGTCGACGCAGCCGCCATCCAGCAGGCACTCAAGCACGACCCGGAGTCGGCGGCACCCATCAAGGCTGCCCTGGCCGTCGCCGCAGCCGCGGCCGTCCTCGCGGCGCTCGGCTTTTGCGTCAGCGTGGCCGCTAGCGCCCGCAGCCGCCGCGGGCAGCGGGCGCTGCTGGGCGCGCTGGGTGTGCATAGCGGCGCCCAGGCCAGGCTGTTCTGCCTCGAAGAGATCATGATCAGCGGCCCGGCGGCCCTGATAGGCCTGGCGCTCGGGATCGGCCTGGCGCACCTGCTGATCCCGGCCATCACGCTGACAGCCACAGCTGGGGTGCCGATCCCGCCGGTACTGGTGCGGATCCCGGTGACCTGGGTTGCACTCATCACGATTGCCGTCCCGGCTATTCCGGTGGTGGCCGCGGCCATTGCGACGGTCCAGCAGCCGGACCCAGCCGCCGAGCTACGGACAGCGGAGGCAGCCGGGTGACGGGCAAGCATGAGTCAAGGCAGGCGCCGGTATCCGAGCGCACTGTGTCGGACCGCCCTAGCGAGGCGACGACTGCGCCGGCGCTCACCCGCCTGCGGCTCCTGACCGTATCCAGATGGCGGCTCATCACCGGCGCGGCGTCGGCCACCGCCGTTGCCTTTAGCCTCGTGGCCTTCGCGTGCACCCTGGTCGCGGTGGCCGGACCGCGAGCCGGCGCGCACCTGGATACCAATGCCTTCCGGCAGCTGGCGGTAGCGACTCCGGCCGCCGACAAGACCGTTATGGGGACTCTCGATGCCGACAGCCTCGGCACGGCCTTGAACAGCCAGGTCGGCGCTGCTCAGATCGATCTCATTCAGGCCGACTTGAGGCACAACCTGCAACACACGCGGCTGCCGCTCGCCCCGGCGGCTGCCGACTGGGCCGGCCTGACGACTCCCTTCACTGGCTTTGCGTATCGCGCCGGCAAGAGCGGGATACTTGGCGGCCAGCTGGAGCTGGTCTACCGGGACAACTTCAGCAAGAACGTGCATCTCGTGGCCGGTTCGCTACCGGCTGGTCGGCCGGACACTGGCGCAAATGCGCACGGCACCGTCCAGATCGCGGTCACCTCCGCGACGGCGAAGCGGTTCAATCTCCGGGTTGGCTCTAAGCTGCCACTCGATACCGCCGGGATCGTCCTGCAGGTGACCGGCGTCGTCGCGCCGGTTGACCAGCGCGCCGCGCCATTCTGGAGCGTCGATCCAGTGGCCGCCGCGCCCGTGCTCGTCCAGCCGCAAGAGGGCGAGCCGTACTGGCAAGGCGGCGCATTCGTATCCGCTGCTCAGGTCGCCGCGGTGCAGAGCCGGTTCGTGACCTCGAACGTTCAGGTCATCTGGACGTTCCCGCTCGCCCTGGACAGCCTGACCGCGACGCAAGCCGACGGGCTGGCGCAGGAGCTGCCCGCCGCGCTCACGACAGCGGGCCAGCTGACCTTCACTGGCGGCAACACGGCCAGTGTCAGCCTGTCCTCGGGCGCCTTTACCCTGGTAGGCGAGTTCGCTGCCCAGCAGGGTGCCGTCGGCAACCTGCTGAACCTGATGGCGGTCAGCCTGGCGGTCGTAGGCGCTGCGATCGTGCTGCTCGTCGCCTGGCTCATGGCGGAGAAGCGGCGCGAGGAGTTCGCCGTACTGCGGGCACGCGGCGCGTCGCGGCGCCAGCTTGCACGCGCCGCGTTCGCCGGCAGCGCCGTCGCGGCGCTGCCCGGAGCCGCCGTCGGCGTGGTGGTGGCCATGGTGATCACGCCGGGCGTGCAGCCGCCGCTCAGCTGGTGGCTGGCCGGACTGACGCTCCTGGTGGCGCTCGCCGGACCAGTACTGATCACGGTACGGATGCA
>DATHPF010000187.1:0-2001 GCA_035484155.1 Streptosporangiaceae bacterium | reverse complement strand
TCACGGAGCTCGTCGAGCGAGGGCAGCAGCTCGAGCGTCTGCGAACCGAAGCGCAGCCTGGCCAGCCGGGCCTGAGCGCTGTCGAGCTTGTCCCTGGTGTGGGCCAGCACCGGAACCTCGCGCAGGCTGGGCTCTTCGTGGAGCCGCTCGAGGAAGGCGAAGGCCGAAGCGTCCTCCAGGCCGAGGTCTAGGACGACGCATTGATGCGGCGCGGCGCTCAGGGTTTCAATGCCCTGTTCAGGGCTGGTCGCCGTAGCCACCTGGACGGGTGCGTGGATGCCGGAAAGATCGGAGACCGCGCTGTGGGCCAGCAAGGTCAGCAGGCCGCCCCGCGCGCCCTCGAGTACCAGCAGGCGCCGGCCGGCCAGGGTGTCGTCGTCGGGCACCGCGGGCTGCAGCTGGAGGGCCTCGGTCGTACCGGCGTACCCGTCGCCGTTCAACGGGATATCCAGGCCGCCGCTGATGTCGGCCAGGTCGGCGGCTAGGCCCCCGGGCAGCTCGCAGGGTAGGTACAGCGTGAACGTGCTGCCCCGGCCGAGTTCGCTCTCCGCGGCGATCTCGCCGCCGAGCAGGGCACCCACTTCGCGGGCGATGGACAGCCCGAGTCCGGTGCCGCCGTACCGGCGGCTGAGCGTGCCGTCGCCCTGCTGGAAGGCGCCGAAGATCGTGCTCAGGTTCTCCGGTGCGATGCCGATACCGGTGTCGGCGACCGAGAAGGCCAGCATGTCGCCTCCGCCAGGCGTGCGCCGGGAGGCTTGGCCGACGCGGAGCATGACGTGGCCTTGCTCGGTGAACTTCACCGCGTTCGCCAGCAGGTTGCCGAGCACCTGGCGCAGCCGCTGCCGGTCGGTGTGCAGCTCGGTCGGCGCTTCGGGGTCTGCCTCGACGGCGAACTCCAGTCCCCTTTCCGCGGTGAGCGGCTGGAACGTGGCCTGGACATCCTCCAGCAGCGCGCTGAGCGGGAAGCGCTCCGCGTGGATGTCCATCCGCCCCGCCTCGACCTTGGACAGGTCGAGAATGTCGTTGATGAGCTGCAGCAGATCTGACCCGGCCGAGTGGATGACGTTGGCGTACTCGACCTGCTTTGCGGTCAGGTTCCGTCCCGGGTTCTGTGCCAGCAGCCGGGCCAGGATCAGCAGGCTGTTCAGCGGCGTGCGCAGCTCGTGGGACATGTTCGCCAGGAACTGCGACTTGTACTTCGAGGCCAGCGCCAGTTGCCGCGCGCGCTCCTCGATCTCCTGCCTGGCCTGTTCGATCTCGGCGTTCTTGGTCTCGATGTCGCGGTTCTGGGTGGCCAGCAGCGCCGCCTTGTCCTCGAGATCGGCGTTGGACCGCTGCAGCTCCACCTGCTGGTCCTGCAGCTCCTCCGACCGCACCTGGAGCTCAGAGGTGAGCCGCTGCGACTCCCCAAGCAGCGCGTCGGTCCGCGCATTGGCGATGATCGTGTTGAAGTTGACTCCGAGGGTCTCGGTCAGCTGCTCCAGGAAGTCGGTCTGTACCGGGGTGAACGGGGTGAACGAGGCGAGCTCGATCACGCCGAGCACCTGGTCTTCGAACAAGATGGGCAGCACGGCCAGGTTCGCGGGCGGCGCCTCGCCGAGGCCGGACGATATCTTGACGTAACCCTCGGGCAGGTCGGCAACCACGATCGATCGCTTGCTCCGGGCCGCCTGACCGATGAGGGACTGACCCAGCCGGTACTGGATCGGCGCCACCTTGTCGGTCCGCAACCCGTAGCCGGCGATGAGGCGCAGGTGGGTATCGCCGTTAACCGGCTCGGACAAGAAGAAGGTGCCGTGCTGCGCGCCTACCAGCGGGGCGAGCTCGTCCATCATCAGCTCGGCCACGACGGCCAGGTCGCGGTGGCCCTGCATCATGCCCGCGATCCTGGCCAGGTTGGTCTTCAGCCAGTCCTGCTGCTGGTTGGCGCGGATGGTCTCGCGAAGCGACTGGACCATCGCGTTGATGTTGTCCTTGAGCTCGGCGACCTCGCCCTGTGCC
>DATHPF010000186.1:0-6114 GCA_035484155.1 Streptosporangiaceae bacterium | reverse complement strand
GACCGGTCGACCGTCGCGACCTGGCTGCGCCGATCGGCGGAGGCCTGCGCGTCTGCCTCCTCCTGGGCGACGGCGAGCAGCCTGGCCCGGAGCACGCGCATGGCCTGCTCCTTATTCTGGAGCTGGCTCTTCTCGTTCTGGCAGGACACGACGACGCCGGTCGGCAGATGGGTGATCCGGACGGCTGAGTCGGTCGTGTTCACGCTCTGCCCGCCGGGCCCCGACGACCGGAACACGTCAATCTTCAGGTCCGCCGGGTCGATGGTCACTTCGACCGGGTCGGCCTCGGGCATGACGAGCACTCCCGCCGCCGAGGTGTGGATCCGGCCCTGGGACTCGGTGGCCGGCACCCGCTGAACCCGGTGCACGCCGCCCTCGTACTTGAGCTTTGACCAGGCGCCCTTGTCCCCCCTGGCCTTGAGCGCAACGGTCGCGTCCTTGTAGCCGCCAAGGCCCGTCATGGTGGAGTCGAGTACCTCGGTCTTCCAGCCGTGCCGCTCGGCGAACCGCAGGTACATGCGCAGCAGGTCACCAGCAAACAGCGCCGATTCCTCGCCGCCCTCCCCGGCCTTGACCTCAAGGATCACGTCCTTGTCGTCGTTCGGGTCGCGCGGCACGAGGAGCTCGGCTATCCGCTTCTCAAGCTGCTCCCGGCGCGCCGCGAGTTGCAGCGCCTCCGCGGCGAACGAGGCGTCCTCCGGCGCGAGCTCGCGCGCCGTGCCCTCGTCCGCCGATACCTGCTGCCACTCGGCGTAGGCCTGGACTACCGGCGTGAGCTCCCCGTAACGGCGGCTCAGCGTCCTCGCCCGGTCCTGGTCGGAGTGAATCGAGGGGTCGGAGAGGTCGAGTTCGAGCTGCGCATGCTCGGCGGCAAAATCGGCAAGCCGCTCAAACACCGCTTACCTCCCACTGATGGTGCTGACGAATGCTGGACAGGCTGAACGTTCCCTTCCAGGAATTCAGGAAGGGAACGGGGTCGCCCGACTACTTGCCGTCAGCAGCCTTCTTGCCGAATCGGCGCTCAAACCTGGCGACACGGCCGCCGGTGTCGAGAATCTTCTGCTTGCCCGTATAGAACGGGTGGCAGCTCGAGCAGACGTCGGCGTGAATCACGCCGGTCTTGGCAGTGCTGCGGGTCTGGAACGTGCTACCGCAGCTGCAGATCACCGTGGTGTCTACGTACTCCGGGTGAATACCGGACTTCATTGTTAACTCCTGGTTCCCGCGGTCGCCGGGTCGCCTCCGCAGCAAGCTGCGCGGCGTGAACCGGTACCGCATAGTGGCTGGCTTACCAGTGTGCCAGACGCTGCAACGTGCACAGGCATCAGCGCATTCCCGGCACGTTACTCGCCCGGTCATTCCGTTTTGCCCGCTTTGAGAGGGCGCCTACCCGCTCCCGAACGTCATGGCTGCCTATCTACTGCGGCTGTATCCGCAGCAGAGTTCCAGCCATGACGCTGGAGCGTGCGCTACGACGCGGCGTTGGTCGTCTTCTGGACGTGGAGCAGGAACTCGGCGTTGCTCTTGGTGCCCTTCATGCGGTCCATCAGCACCTCAAGCGCCTGCTGCGGCTCGAGTGCGTGCAGCACCCGGCGCAGCTGCCAGACGATCTTGAGCTCCTCCGGCGTCATCAGCAGCTCTTCCTTCCGCGTGCTGGACGCGTCCACGTCCACGGCGGGGAAGATCCGCTTGTCGGAGAGCTCGCGCCGCAGGCGCAGCTCCATGTTGCCGGTGCCCTTGAACTCCTCGAAGATCACCTCGTCGGCCCGCGAGCCGGTCTCGATCAGAGCCGTGGCCAGGATCGTGAGCGAGCCGCCGTGCTCGATGTTGCGCGCCGCGCCGAAGAACCGCTTCGGCGGGTACAACGCGGTCGAGTCGACGCCGCCGGACATGATCCGGCCGCTGGCCGGGGCGGCGAGGTTGTACGCGCGGCCCAGCCTGGTGATGGAGTCCAGCAGCACGACCACGTCGTGACCCATCTCCACCAGCCGCTTGGCCCGCTCGATGGCAAGCTCCGCGACCGTGGTGTGGTCCTCGGCCGGCCGGTCGAAGGTCGAGTGAATGACCTCGCCCTTGACCGTGCGCTGCATGTCTGTGACTTCCGCGGGCCGCTCGTCAACCAGCACGACCATGAGGTGGCACTCGGGGTTGTTCTTGGTGATCGCGTTGGCGATGGCCTGCAGGATCATCGTCTTGCCAGCCTTGGGCGGCGACACGATGAGGCCGCGCTGGCCCTTACCGATCGGGCTGATGAGGTCCATGATCCGGGTGGTCATGATCGTCGGGTCCGACTCGAGGCGCAGCCTGTCCTGCGGGTAGAGCGGCACCAGCTTGTTGAACTCGGGCCGGTTCTTGGCCTGCTCCGGGTCTAGCCCGTTGATCTTGTCGAGCCGGACGAGCGCGTTGAACTTCTCACGCCGCTCGCCCTCGCGCGGCTGCCGGATGGCGCCTTCGATCACGTCGCCCTTGCGCAGGCCGTACCTGCGAACCTGGGATAGCGACACGTACACGTCGTTCGAGCCGGGCAGGTACCCAGTGGTGCGGACGAACCCGTAGTTGTCCAGCACGTCCAGGATCCCGGCGATCGGGATCAGCACGTCGTCTTCGCTGATGACCGGCTCGGCCTCGTTGCCGCCGGTGCCGCGCTCGCGGCGACGGTTCGTGGTGTTGCGGTTGCGGAAGCGATCCCGGCTCCGGCGGTTGCCGCCGTCCCTGTCGTCGTCGTTCCGGCCGCCCTGGTCACGGCCGCCCTGATCCCGGTTGCCCTGCTGGTCGCGGCCACCTTGCTGGTCACGCCCATGCTGCTCGCGCCCGTGCTGGCCCTGCTGTTCGCGCGGAGTTAGCTCCCGCCCGCCCTGGTCACGGCCGCCCTGCTGGTCCCGGCCGCCCTGGTCACGTCCGCCTTGCTGGTCCCGGCCGCCCTGGTCGCGCCCGCCTTGCTGGTCCCGGCCGTTGGCGACGGCGGTGTCCCGCTCCTGCCCATCGCTCGCTGCGCGCGGCTGCTCACCTGCGTCATCACGGCGCGGAGCAGACCGGCGACGCCGGTCGGGGCGCTGGCCATCGCCAGCCTGCTGGGCATCGTCGCGCGGGGTCCCGTTCACCGCGGCGCTGCCGTTATCCAACGCGGTCGCGCCGCCCGACGGTGCACTGCCGATACCGGCGTCAGCCGAACGCGATGCTTCCCCAATGCCACCCGCATTACTGCCGCCCAGCCCGGGCTGTGTCGATGTCTGCGATTCCATGGCGTCCTGCTCGAAGGTGCGGTCAGTGCCGGCTCCCGCAGGCGCTCCCCGCTGGACTGACTTAGGTGAAGTCTTGATCTGACGGGCCGCCGACTCCTCGTCCTGGGCCGCCGCCCGAAAACCCCCGCCGTTACGGCCGCTGGGGCTAGCCTCCTGCGGCGCCCCGCCCTGCCGTCTCTCCTCTATGGCCGCAATCAGCTGGCCCTTGCGCATCCTCGCGGTGCCGGTGATGCCCATCGACTGGGCTTCTCGCTGGAGCTCGGGCAGCAACATCGCCGTCAGTCCCCTGGCCCGGCTAGTAGTGCCGGAGGGATTCGCGCTGGCCTCGTCGCCGCCGCTGGCCGTATCAACGGCATCCGGCCAGGAGCGTACCGCGCCGACCCGGTCGTGGGAAGTCCCCGCCGTGTCCGCCACGCCGACAGGCTGGCTGTATGGTCCGGACGAACCCGGCCCAGACAGGTCAGCAGAATCCCCGTTCTCGGCAGAGAACAGGTCCAAGGTTTCGCTCACAAGGGGTCCTTCCCAGGGTGCGGGTCACGGATGCATGTGCGGCCGAAGGCCCGCTGTCGTGTTGCTACCTGCCATTGCCGCCTGTTAGCGCCATAGCTATCAGGCCGTCCCGGTCGCGGCTGCGTGCCGCAAGGGTCCGCGCTGACCAGGTCCTTGGCTAGGGCCGGGCAGACCGGAAACTCCCGCAATGGGCAGATGAATGTCGAGATCGCACGCCGCCAAGCGCTCGGAAGACGACCGGGAGGAGTACGAACGAGCACCTGTCCCGATGACGGGGCATCTGGTGCAGCACCTAGCTTAACACCAACATGACCCACGGCATTCCTTCGGCTGTGGCCGCACTGCCAGCACTGCCGCGACCGGCCGCCGGTTACCCGGCCGAGTCGTGACATGCTCGCGGCTACGCTCGCGTCAGCGTGGTGGCGCGAGCATGGACAGCCTAGGCGAGCGGGAACTGGGTACGTCCAGGGGGGCTTACAAGCCATGGGTTACCCGTTTCGCCAGCGATTGAACCGCAGATCGAGCAGGAAGCAACTGCGGCCCGTACCTCGTGACAAACGCTGGCCCCCCATAGCCCGGCATTCCTCCAGTTGACCCGCGAACCTACTTCAACCTGGAGGGTTCTCTCAAGTGCTACGCGCCAGAAAAGCTCGGCGGCCAGCTAGAGCCGGTCAGTGGCCGTGACGCCGGTGAGAGCCAGCCCGGCCGCGAGCACCGCCCGCGCGGCGTCCGCGAGGACCAGCCGTGCGGCCGCCAGCTCGGGCTCGTCCGGCGCCGCCGCGCCGCCGAACGGCATTGCCGGGGCAGACTGCTTACACGCCAGCCAACCGGCGGCTACTTGCTCGAGGTACCTGGGCACTTCGTCGGGACGGTGCCGGCGTGCTGCCGCCGCTACCCGGATCGGCAGCCACGACAGCAGCCCCAGGAGGTCGCGCTCGGCGGGCGTAGCGAGTAGTTCCGCCAGCCGGTCCCCCGGATCCTGAGCGTCCAGCTCGAGATCGGCTGCCCAGCGCAAGGTCGATGCCGCCTCGGCGTGGGCCTGCTGAACGGAATAGAGCGGATCTGCCGTGCGCGCCCGCGGCTCCGACAGCTCCGCAAGCTGGACCGTATTGCCCGGCAGCGTGCGGGCCAGCCGGTACCGTACCGAGCTCGCGCCAAGGTAGGCCACCGCGGCGTACACCGGCGACTGCTTGTCGCGGGGGGCGCGAGGCTGAGACCCACCCCGTTCCCATTCTGAAGTGATAGTGACCGTCGCGCCGGCAGCCTGCGCGAGCCTGCCGGTCATCGTGTCCGCCTGGTCTTGCCACGCGTCCGCCCAGCTGTGCGCGGCGGCCGGATCGGGCCAGGGCCGGACGGTCGCCGTGGTGCCGCGCAAGATCGTGCTCTGAGCGCAGGCCAGGCCAGCCGCCGCCATCCGGGCCGCGGAGGTCGCGAGCGCCTCCGGCGTCACCGTGATGGTCAGGTAGCCGTCTCCGGACGGCTCGGCCGCCTCGATCCACGGGATGCCGCGCAGCGGCGTGGCCAGCACGGCCGCCACCTCAGCCGGGCTCCGGCCGTTGAGCCTGGCGAGCTCGAAGGCCAGCGAGGTGGCGAAGCTGGCGGGCCTGTCACCAGGCGCGGGACGCCACGTCCCGCCTGGCGTGAACTGTGCGGACGCGGCCGCGAGCTCGCCGCCAGCCGCGAGAGCGGCGAGGCAGGCGGCCAGTTCGCGGTCGAGATCGCCTGTGATCACCCGCCAAGGCTACGGCGGGCGGCGAGTTCGCTGGTCGTCAGTCGAACGCGCTGCTGGGCGCGCCAGCGAGCGCGCGGACGACCCTGATCATCTCCGCCGGGTCGAACGGCTTGGTGAGGTAAGCGTCGACGCCGATCTGGCGGCCGCGATCCCGGTCGTCCTCTTGAGCACGGGCGGTGATCAGGACGACCTTGATGCCCGCGGTCGCTGGGTTCTTGCGCAGCTGAGTCGCCGTGACCCAGCCGTCCAGCCGCGGCATCATGACGTCCAGAGTGATCACATCAGGCCCGACCTCGACAACCTTGTCCAGACAATCGCGGCCATCCACGGCTGTGTGCACTTCAAATCCCTCAAGGGTGAGATTGACGGCGATGAGCTGCCGGATGACCTCGTCATCGTCGACAACAAGCACGCGGCCAAGTCCCTGAGTCACGGCGCGAGGTTATCGGCTTCGGCCAGCTGATGTGCGCAGATCGCCTGCGTGTCCGGCGATCCGTGCTCCTGATACTCTTGCTCCGGCCCTTGGCGAGTTCCGCCATGGCCATGATGTGCGCCAGCCCCCATAGCTCAGGGGATAGAGCACCGCCCTCCGGAGGCGGGTGCGCAGGTTCGAATCCTGCTGGGGGCGCA
>DATHPF010000185.1:0-18541 GCA_035484155.1 Streptosporangiaceae bacterium | reverse complement strand
CTGGAGCTGACGAGCACAAGGGGTTGCGGGCGTGAAGACCATCCTGGTAGCCGGCGCGGTGTCGCTGGTGCTGGCGTTGTTCGGCACGCCGCTGGCCATCAGCCTGCTGCGCAGGCAAGGGTACGGGCAGCCGATCAGGGTGGAAGGCCCTAAATCGCACGAGACCAAGCGCGGCACGCCGACTATGGGCGGCGCGGTGATGGTGCTCGCCGCGCTAGTGGGCTACCTGGTCGGGCATGTGGTCACGCATGACCCGATGAGCGCGTCCGGCTTGCTGGTGCTGTTCCTGATGGCCGGTCTCGGCCTGGTCGGCTTCATCGACGACCTCCTCAAGATCTCCCGGCAGACCAGTGTCGGGCTGCGCAGCGGGGCAAAGCTCGCGGGCCAGATGGTGGTCGGCACCGTATTCGCGCTGGAAGTGCTGCAGCACCCGGACGGCTATGCCCTGACCCCGGCCGACCCGCACCTGTCCTTCCTCCGGGATTTCGGGCCGGCCATCGGCGTGCTGCCGTTCGTCATCTGGATCGTCATCCTGATCGCCGCGATGTCCAACGGCGTGAACCTCACCGATGGCCTGGACGGGCTGGCGACCGGGGCCACCGTGCTGGTGCTGGCGGCCTACGTGCTGATCGGCATCTGGCAGGAGCGCAACGACTGCGCGCCGGTCCCGGCCAGCCAGTGCTACAACATCAGGGACCCGCTGGACCTGGCGGTCGTCGCGGCCGCGGTGCTGGGGGCGTGCTTCGGCTTCCTGTGGTGGAACGCGCCGCCCGCTAAGATCTTCATGGGAGACACTGGCTCCCTTGCCCTCGGCGGCGTGCTGGCCGGCCTGGCGGTCTGCACCAAGACCCAGTTGCTGCTCGGCATCCTCGGTGGCCTGTTCGCGATCATCACGCTCTCGGTTCTGATCCAGGTGAGTGTCTTCAAGGCGACCAGGCGCATCAGCGGACAGGGGAAACGCGTCTTCAAGATGAGCCCGCTGCATAATCACTTCGAGATGATCGGCTGGGCCGACACGACCATCGTGATCAGATTCTGGCTGATCTGCGGCCTCTGCATCGCCCTTGGGCTCGGCATCTTTTACGCCCAGTGGCTGACCACTTAACCGATCGTCGCCCCTGGCTCGCGCCTGACCAGGCCGGCCGCGACGGGGCAGGCGGCTACGACAATGGGATCCATGGACCAGCGCACGCTCCCGGCCGCCCGGCTCGACGCAGGGCGGCCAGCACCATGACGGCCATGCCGACGGACTACGACTCCGACCCCGGACGCTTCCTGGCCAGCAACGACGTGCCGACCGACGACGTGCACCCCGAGGTGGCAGCCCGGCTCGCCGCCGCTGGTGCTCGCGTCGTTCTGGACGTCGGCGGAGGCAGCGGCAAGCTGGCCCGCTTGCTGCCAGGCCTCTCCATCCGCTGTCTGCTGATCGATCTGTCACCGACAATGCTCGCCCTGGCACCGCGTCCCGCCGCCAGAGCCGACGCTGCACGCCTGCCGGTCGCCGATGCGTCCGTCGATGCCGTGGCGGCGCTCTACACGCTGTACCACTTCGACGATCCGCTGACGCCGATCGCGGAAGCCCGCCGCGTGCTCCGGCCAGGTGGCTTGTTTGCGGCCTGCGCCCCTAATCGCGATAGCAATCCCGAGCTTGCCCACGTCCTGCCAGACTGGGGCAATTCTTCTCCGTTCGACGGCGAGGACGCCCCCGACATCGTTGCATCGGTGTTCAGTGCCCCTGGAGACGTCGTGGAGGTCGAGAGATGGGACGCTCCGCTGCTCACGCTGTCAGCAGCCGACGAAGCCGCCGCGTTCCTGCGTGTCCACGGCCTGAGCAACGCGGCCGCGCAGCAGGCAGCGGCCACGCTAGACCTGCCGCTGGCGCTGACGATGCGAGGCTGTCTCGTGTACGCCACCAAGGCGCAAGGACCGCTGCTATGACCGCTCAGACTGACGAGTCCGCGGAGGCCCTATGTCCGATCTAAAGCAGGCACTGCACCGCAGCCTCCAGCAGAGCCGGGCCGGACTGCTATCCCGGCTCACGGGCCTCGGTGAGTACGATCTTCGCCGGCCGCTGACGCCGACGGGCACGAACTTGCTCGGCCTGGTGAAGCACCTGGCTGGGCTCGAGTACGGCTACCTGGGCGAGTCCTTTGCCCGCGCGGCGCCGGAGGCCCTGCCCTGGGTCGAGGACGGCTCGATCTGGCAGAACGCGGACATGTGGGTCAAGCCCGAGGAGTCCCGCGAGTACATCTTCGGCCTGTACGAGCGCGCGTGCGCGCATGCGGACCGGACGATTGCCGATCTTGACCTCGAGTCTCCGGGTTCGGTGCCGCACTGGCCGGAGGGCCAGCGCGACGCGACGCTGGGCGATCTGCTGGTGCTGATGGTGGCGGAGACCGCCCAGCACGCCGGGCACGCTGACATCATCCGCGAGCTTGTCGACGGCACGGCTGGCCGCGACCATGACGAGATCTTCGATGAGAACTCGTGGCAGGCCTATACCGGCCAGATCCAGCGCTCAGCCAGCGAATTCCGAGACGCTGGGCCATGAGCCGCCGATCGCCGGGCAGCTAGCCGAGCCTGCCACCGCGGTCGACGATCTGGAGGGCGAGTCCGAGCAGCGCCTCCGGCGACGAGACATCATCAACGTCCGCGCAGGCCAGGCCCAGTCGGCGGACCGCGCTTAGCATTATTTCGTTGTACCGAATTGACCGTCCGACGAACTTGTCCACCAAGATCGGGCCATCGTCGACGAGCTCCGCGTACCGACTCGCCGAGTAGATCCGGCTCCGCACAGTTGCCGCCGAAGCTGTCAGCCAGATCGCCGCGACCGCGGAGTCACTGATCCCGGCAACGCGGTCCGGCCACACGCCAGAACCTTCCAGGACCAGGCCGCCAGCGTCGTGATCGCGCGCGTGCGTCTCGACGAGCGACCTGATCACCGGCCACATCCGCTCGTAGTGGCTCAGCTGCTCTGTCGTCAGGTCCCCGACCGACAGGGACAGATAGTGCTCAGTGACGTGAGCGGGGATCGGCCTGGCGTCAACTGCCCACGGCCGGCCCGGATGACGTCCGAGGCTGTCGGTTGACACCCAGCGCCAGCCGAGCCTGCGAGCAAGCGCCTGTGCGAGCGTGGACTTGCCGGCATGCGACGTCCCGCCGATCAAGACAACGCGCAGGTCCGACATCTAGGCGTAGACGGAGTCCAGCCAGCTCGCCAGCGCTTCCGCCGCGGCCGATGCATCCACATCATCGCGGAACACGTGCGCGCTCATCCCGACCACGCTGCCGAAGTGGTTACGCCCAAAGAAACGGAACAGGCTGTCCTGCGTGCGCACGCCGACGAACTCCGGCGTCAGGTAGTCGATGACGCCGTCGATCGGGCCCGCCTCGCCGAGATCAGCGTGCACCTCGTCGCCAACGGCCGCCTCTGACCCGATGCCCAGGGCGGCGCGCAGGGTATCCATGGCGTCCGCCGCCGCGGCGGCCTTAGGCCCCTCGATGCCCGCCGGCGGCTGGCCGACGTAGGTGACCCGGCGGCCGTTAAAGTGCTCGAGGTACTGCCCGAGAGTATGCAGGTAGAAGTCCGTGTGCGCGGAGACCGCGTCGTACTGGTCGGCCCAGTCGTCGGCGAGGATCCCGCTATGCACGTAGCGCAGGTGCGCGGTCCCGCCGCCCCGCGCCTCGATCGCGTAATCCAGCGCGTTGAACGTGCCGTCCGGCGACTCGATGCGGATTACCAGCCGACGGGGCGGGTCCCAGGTCTGGATCGGCGCGCCTGCCGGCGGCGTCGCGCCCGCAGGGATCTCCATGCCGGTCGGGAACTGCCAGGCGGCCGAGTCGGCGGTGATCGCCGTCCAGATGTCCTCCGGGCTGGCAGGCAGGTCGACCTCGCGGGTGATCTCGAATCCACGGCTCATGACTAGGCCTCCTTGGTGATCTTCGGGTGGAGTGCGACAACGAACCGGTGCTCGCGGCCGCCTGGCGTGGTCTCATCGTGGTAGCGGGCAACCAGCGCGTTCACGGCCTCAGCCAGGTCGACCGCAAACGCCGCCCGGTCCCTGGCCGACGCGAAGCGCACCTCGCTGTCAATGCCGAGCGTCGCCACTGGCTGGCCGGCCGCACCCGATCGGATGATCAGCTCGCCAACCTCGCGCACCAGGCGCCCGGCGACCGCGAGCAGCCAGCGCGCCGAGCGCTGATCCGGCTCGCGCGACGGATCCGGCGCGACCGCAGACAGCGCGGTCGGCGAGATCACGTAGGACGCCGCGGTCGCCTGGAGCACCCGCTCCGTGCAGTTGCCCTTGCGGCGCTCCTCGACCAGCTCGATCAGCCCATGGCGCTCAAGCTCGCGCAGGTGGTAGTTCGCCTTCTGCCGGGTCAGCCCGACGCGCGTCCCGAGAGTGCTGGCTGAGCCGGGCTGGGCTAGCTCGGCCAGCAGGCGAGCCCGGATCGGATCCAGCGAGGCCTCAGCTGCGGCCGGGTCATCGATGACAGTGACGTCGTACATAGCGGCAGCCTTGCACCGACAACTTTTTTTGTCAAGCCAACTAAGCCTGTCGGTAGATGGCTTATCGCGCCGTATCGGGACCCGGTTAGAGGGAACGCGGAGCAAGTGGCAACTCGACACGCCCACAAAGTTCCACTAGATAATCGGACATCGATCTCAGATACACCTTTGGAGGCAAAATGGTGTCCATTTTATTTGCTAGACGCACTTGCGCGCTGCAATGTGCTGGGTGAACAATGTGTAGTCGATTAGGTACGTGGCGTTCGCCCCGCAGGTCATGGACGATGAGGGGCCACCAGTCGTCCTGCCCGTTAACGGAGTGCGATAGCGGCGGCGTACCAAGCTGAACAGGTGCGGGCAGTACGGACAGAGAGACGACGCTGGGCCTTCTCAGTGGGGGAACTGTGGCGAGGCGAGGGCGATTGCCCAACTTGTACGGAGAGACCGGCGACTGCCCGGCGGGGCCTTACCGGCCTCGGCACGCGGCGCCGCCCATGATGGCGAGAATTCTGCGCCGGGCCGGGCTGGCCCTGGTGCGAGCCGATCGCGGGACCATCGTGACGCAAGGCGGCGGCATTCAGGCCAGGGACGCGGCCCTTGGCATGCAGGTGCGCTGGCTCGAGATCGTCGGCCGGGAGACCAATGCGAGCGCTGGCCGGAAACCCCGCCTGAGCATGATCCCGGCCCCGGTCGCCGCCCAGGTCGGCGGTCGGCGCGCGTGGTGACACCTCACCATCGATAGGAACGGGCTCCGTCTCGCCGGTCGACCCCACCGAGGTCGCGGCCGGTATCGTTCGGATCGTGACTATCGTCCCGGACAGCAAGGACTGGACCTGGGTGCTGCGACAGCCGTGCCCGGAGTGCGGTCTTGACACGCAGAGCTTCGTCCTCGCGGCGATCCCGGCGATGCTCGAAGTCAACGCCGGGCAGTGGCACGCCCTGCTGACAGGCCCAGGCGATCACCGGCAGCGTCCTGAGCCGGCGAAGTGGTCAGCTCTGGAGTACGGCTGTCACGTGCGCGACGTCCTGCGCCTGTACGAGACCAGGCTGACGCTGATGCTGACGGTGGCCGGCCCGCACTACCCGAACTGGGACCAGGACGCCACTGCCATCGAGGACCGGTACGCCGACCAGGACCCGCCCTACGTCGCGGCCGAGATCGTGTCCGCCGCCGACTTCATCGCGGCCCGTTTCGCCCGCATCACCGGCGATCAGTGGCAGCGGACAGGCTTCCGCAGCGACGGCGCGGCATTCACGGTCGAGACGTTCGCCCGGTACTTCATCCACGACCCGGTTCATCACCTCTACGACGTGACCGGGGTCCGCCGGGCTGTGCTCTGAGCGACCAGAACGTGGGCGGCCGCGTCCTTGGTACGGTGCTGAACGCTGTCGACCCCGTTCCCCTTCTGATTGGTTTTCATGGACCTCGCGCAGCAACGGCATGTCTCGTTCGAGCGACTGCATAACTTCCGTGACTTTGGCGGCTACCCCGCGACCGAGGGACGCCACGTGCGCTGGGGACAGCTGTACCGGGCTGACTCGCTGGGCAAGCTAGCCGGGTCCGATCTCGCTCAGTTCACCGCACTCGGCGTGCACACGGTCATCGACCTGCGGCATTCGTGGGAGATCGACTCGGGTGGCCGGGTGCCAGACGCTACCGGGCTGGCCTACTACAACTTCAGCATCGAGCACCGGCCTTATGACCAGTCCAAGCTGAGCGACGTCGTCGATCCGGTGCGGTTCCTCGCCGACCGTTATGCCGAGGTCGCCAGTGACGGCGTCGCCGAGATCGGGCAGGCGCTGCGCGTGATCGCGGAGGCTGGCCGCGCTCCTCTGGTCATTCACTGCGCGTCAGGCAAGGACCGCACCGGCATGCTGGCGGCGATCGTACTCTCACTGCTCGGCGTCGGCGAGGAGGACATCGTTGCCGACTTCGGACTCACCGGGCTGGCCACGGAACGGCTGATCGCTGACTGGCACGCGTTCTACCCGGGACGGGAGCTGCTCTGGCCGCATTACGGTACGGCGCCGCCCGAGCTCATGCGCGTGTTCCTGGCTGAGCTGACGGCGACCTTCGGCTCCGTTCGGCGGTACGTCACTAGCTACCTTGGCGTCCCAGATCTCGTCATCGCCGATCTCGCCAAGCTGTACCTGACCGACGAGCCCCGTGGTTGAGACGAGCCCCGTGGTTGAGACGAGCACATGGCTGAACGGCGTAGCGCCGCTGTCAGCGTGCGCCAGGGCCGACCTGGCCAACCCGGCCGACCCGGCCGGCCGCGACCGGGTCGAGTCGCTGCGCGCGGAGGGTGACGATGAGGCGCTGCACGCCGAGTGACACCGCCAGGTACAGGATGACTGTCGCAGTGCCAATGCCGCCGATGTCCTTGTGCTGGCCCACCAGGTAGTCGTAGCCCAGATGCGCGGCGAGCGCTAGAACCCAGAGCGCCGCAGTCAGCAGGTTTCCTTGCGCCCAGGGCTGGCCGTCCTGCACCCAGAGCCTGACCGTGGCGGCACGCGCCGCGCCAAAGACGGCCGCCAGCACCAGGCTGCCCGCCAGCGCGACGATGGCTACCGAGACTGAGTGCAGCTTCTGCATGTACTGCACTGCTTCGATCAGGCCGATGACGACGAGTACTAGCACCAGCCGCTGATTGCCGCGGACCGGCCGGGCCCGCAACTGGCGAAAGATCAGCAACGCGAGGACAGCAACGCCGATGACGAGGTTGAGCGTCGTCTGGCTGGACATGGTTCCCCTGTCTGCTGCCCCGCGAGAGCCCGGTGGCTCGCGCACACTGTCGGGGTCAGCTCCGCTTCTCAGATTAGGCCGCGGCGCTGGTCAGACCATGTGCGCGACGTCCGGACCTTCGCATGACAGATGTCACTCCCGGCAACAACCCGGTAACAAGATGATCACAACCGGCCTGTTAGGTTGTGCCAGGGGGAAATCGAGGGGCCTAGATCGGGGGTGTTTTGCGATGGGCCTGCCTGTTCGGCAGCGCATTGTGCTCGAGCGTATCGATAGCGCACTGCGGGGGTCAGACCCGAAGCTTGCGGCCCTTTATGCGATCTTTGCCCGGCTGACTCGGGACGAAGAGATGCCCAGGGCCGAGCAATTGCGACATGGGGCGCGGCTGGTGCTGGCCCGGCTGCGGCTGGTCCTAGCGGCTATCGGTGCCAGGCTGCACATTCGCCTGCGGCCACGGCAGCGCATCGTGCTCTTCTTCCCGCTTGCTCTCGCGCTGGCCGTCACGTCGATCGTCTTCGCGGCGCGATCGAGTTCTGCGATGTGCGCGCCCGTCAAGCCCGTGCCCGCGACGAAGACGGTTGGCAAGACCAAGGTGTGCAAGGCTCCGGTCGTGTCAGGGCTGACGTTCGGCCGCTGAGGCAGCCACGCTCAGCCGAGCGACCGCCCGCCGTCCGTCCGTCGTCGAGCCCGGCTTATCTCGCTTTGATCAGCACTGCTGCAAGCTCTGGCTGCGTGCACGGCGGTGCTGTCGCGGTCGCCGGCCTGGGCCCGACCTGCGCACAGGTCGCCAGCAGGGCGATGTCCGTGCCCGGACTGGCGCTGCCGCCAAGGCCGGACAGGTCCACGAAGAAATGCGGCCAAGGCAGTGCAGTGGATGTCCAGACCACCCGCCTGCTGCTGAGGCTGTACCCCCAGGCTTCGCCGAGGGCATTCTGGTCGAGGCCGAGGGCGACACCGTCACTGACCGAGTAGAGGCTGGCAGCAACCGAGATAGCCGCCGTGCTGACCACGGCCCCGGAGGCGGAGGCGACCTGGAGACCAGCCAGCATGGACCCCTCCGCGACGTAGAGGACGCCCGCTGCGGTGTCGGCCAGTTCCGGCACTGCCGAGTGCTTGTTCCAGATCAGGCCGCCGTCCAGTCCGTAAGCGGTGACGCCGCTAGCTCCGGAGAACACCAGGACGACTTCCGGCGGCTGTCCGCTGCCTTGACCGACGTCGATCACGTCGCTGAGTGTCCCGGCGAAGTTACCCGTGCGTGGTCGCACCATCTGGACGCCGCCAGTCACCAGGCTGATGCGCAGCACGGCAGGCACGGCCGCGGCGGCGTCCCGGCTGCCGGTGTCAGCGACGTAGAGATACTGGCCCGCGACGCGCCACGCGGGTGACCCGGAGCCGATAGCGCGTCGCCAGAGCACCCGGCCGGAGGCGTTGGCGTAGGCGCGGACTTCCGACGTGCCGACGATGACCGTCCGCGTGGCGTCGGCCTCGACGGCGCCTCCGTAGGCCGCGGCCGGATACGTGCGGATCAGGCGGCCGGTCGTCGCCGACAAGATCATCTCGTATCGCGCAGCATCGCCCTGCCCGGCGGGCGGCTCGACGCCGACCGCTACGACGCCGGTGAAGGCGCGAATGCTCACGATCGCCGAACCAGCCGGTATCGCGGGCAGTCCGACATGCCAGAGCCGCTTGCCGCTACTTGCCTGAAATCCGGTCACCTCGGTCCCCGACCCGACCACGGCAACGCCACCGCCGACAGCGGCGTAAGCGGCTTCCTGCTCAGTGACCGTGCCTGAGACACCCGACTGGGCCATCCACGACCCCGGCAGGGCGTGGGTCCACAGGACCGAGCCCGCCGTCGTGCAGCGCAGGCCCGTACAGTGCGCCACCTGCTGGCTGCTAGCTTTCCCAGGGATCACGGCAGCGCCGAGCAGGACGACGACAAGCAGAGCCCGCCTCGCCCATGCGCCCGGCTTGCGCGTGACCTTCACGACCTTCTGCACCTTCCCTGGCTCGGGCGACCAGCCGGTCCCTTGCTTTCATCGGGGACGTCAGGCCGACTCCGGTCCGGCCTCAGTCCGGCCTCGGACCAGGCTCGGGCCGGCCTCGGACTACCCCGGCAAGCGCCACGTGTGCGGCTCGGCGCAGCCTAGCCTGGGCTGCCCCGCGCAACCTGAGGGCCGCCCCATAGTTGCCCGGGTGGTCCCTGGCTCCACAGCTGTCACACCACCGTAGCGGCTTGATTCGCGACCAGTGGCCCGATTTTGCCCGGTTCGGGCCTAGTGGCGACTGGCCGGACCGTTTTAGCGCGGCGACTCGGGCAGTCGCCAGCACCGGCCCGACTGCCAATTCAGTAGGTTAGGTCCGGCCACGATGGCCCGCGCTGACTGGAGGAACTAATGACAGATCGCGCTCCGCTCCCGCACGACTTCCTGCCGGCCGTGCCGACGTTCACGGTCGAGAGCGACGACGTCGCCGACGGCGAGCAAATGTCCGAGGCGCATGTCTATAACAGCTTCGGCATGAGCGGCGAGAACATCTCGCCGTCCCTGCGCTGGCACGGCTTCCCGGCAGAAACCAAGGGCTTCGCGGTGACGTGCTACGACCCTGACGCACCGACCGGTTCGGGGTTCTGGCACTGGCTGGTGCTTGACATCCCGGCGTCAGTGACCGAGCTGCCGCGCGGCGCGGGCAGCAGCGGCGGGCCAGGGCTGCCAGCCGGCGCCTTCTCAGTGCGCAACGACTACGGAACCAAAGACTTCGGCGGCGCGGCCCCGCCGCCCGGTGAGCCACACCGGTACGTATTCACCGTGCACGCGCTCAGCACCGACCACCTGGGAGTCGACTCTGACACCTCGCCCGCGGTGGCAGGCTTCAATCTCACCTTCGCCACGATCGCCAGGGCGTCGATTGTTCCCGTGTACGGGCACAGCGGCTGAACATGGGTCGCTGAACCCGACGCCGCGTTACGACGCTCCTGCTGGCGGGCTGAGGTTGGCTAACGCCTAGCCGACCTCAGCGTCGGCGGCCTCGCCCGGGCCAGCGGCCTCGCCGGCGTCAGCGGCGTCGCCAGGGCCGAGGAAGGTGTCCCGCAGGAAGCGGCGCAACTCCCGGTGCGCCGTCAGCAGGTTCGCGCGGTCCGCGGGACTGACTTCGTCCAGGTCGGCCAGATCGGCGCCGATGTCAGCGAGCACCTCGTCCATGGCGACCAGCAGCTGCTCAGCATCCCGGATCGCCATCAGGTCGCGGTCCTGCCGCAACATGACCTGGCCGCGGACCAGCTCGTCCGCGACTTCCTCGGAGCAGGTCAGCCCGGCCTGGAGCAGGTCACTCCAGCGGCGGCAGATCGTCCTGATCCCGGCTGTGGACCTGTACCCGACGAAGATCGCCTCGAAGGCGCCCGCGACGAACCGGTCCCAGCCGAGCTCGTCGATATCCGCGGTATCGGCGTAGTACACATCGCGCAGCCTACGTCGAGTTGGGCGCCGATGCGGGATAGCCGGCCCACCCGGCTGCAGGCCCGAATCAACTTCCGCTGGCAGGCGGCAGCGTCGCGATGCGCTCGCCGCACTGAGTCACGGTGTAACCGGGCAGGCTAGCGAGCTGGTCGAGCAGCCACGGTGACGTCAGCGCCCTGAGCAGGCCCTGAACCTCGCGGGAGCTTGCGTGCGCCGTCGGCACGACCAGGTCGAAGCGCTCGGCCGCAAGCGGCACGAACGCCAGGCCATAGGCAAGGGCGGCGGGCTCGCTCGCTATTCCGGCGTCCGCGAGGCCGGCCGCGATAGCTGCGGCGACCTCCAGGTGCCCGGACACCTGAGTCTGGTACCCGGCGAGCTGGCCGACGTCCACGCCCGTCCGGGTCAGCTCGCGATCAAGAACCCGGCGGGCTTCCGCGCCCGGCTCCCTGTTGACAAGGCGAAGGCCAGCCGCGGCGACGTCCGCCACGCTGGTCACCTTGCCCGCCAGGTCCGGCCTCAGCACCAATCCCTCCCGCCACGAGCAGAAGCCGATCACGTCCGCACCGCCGCGCAGCAGTTCCCTGGCTGGCCCGGTGTTGTAGTCACCTGACCGGCCCCGCAAGTGGGCACCGGCTACGTGCACCAGCCCGTCACTGGCCAGGCTCAGCGCCTCCTCACTAGGGCAGGGCCACCAGGCAAAGGAGATGGGCGGGTCAAGCAGGCTGAGCGGCAGCTCGAGCAGCGGCAAGGCAGGATCGCAGCCTGCCACCACTAGCGTCGGCCGCGGCGGCCCGAGCGGGACGACTTCGCCCGTGTCGGTGGCCCGGCCGCCCGCCGCGGCGAAGCCCGCCCTGGCGACGGTAGGGCCGGCCAGCGGCAGCGCCACGAACGACTCGCCTACAGGCGCCAGACTGACCCGCGATCCAGCCGGGCCGAGCGGCGCTAGCGACCGGACAGCCACGACGGGCTCGGGGATCGCAGGCCCGAACAGCTCCTCGACGGTCAGGCCAAGGGCGCGGCTGAGCGCAAGCGCGACCCGCAGCGACGGGTCAGACAGCCCCGACTCGACCCCCGATACGGCCTGCCTTGATACCTGGGCCATGCCAGCAAGCTGCTGCTGGGAGAAGCCCCTGGCCTGGCGGGCGAGCCGCAACCGGGCGCCGGCCCGCGCTCCCCCGTGGTTGGAGCTGCCGTGGCTGGGGCTCCCGTGGCTGGGGCTGCCGTTGCTCGGGCTGCCGTTGCTCGGGTTGGCAGCCGCACCTGCCGCACCCATGGTCACGCCTCCCTTCGAAGCCCGGCGGCGGTGGGATTGACCGCCAGACCGTCTCGCCCGAACAGCGGCGGATCGAGCGCCGTCACGGTGATGGGGCTGCCAGGCGGGTCTGGCCGGTCCGCGAGCCGGACGGTCACGACCGAGCTGGGCAGCTGAACATCAGTCTCCCAGCCAGCGCCTGCTGGCCGGAACTGAGCGACGCTGCCGGTGAGCACCGGGCCGCGGCCATCGACGGCCCCGGCCAGGACGCGGTCAGGATGAATGCCCGCAGCCAGCTCACCCACCTCGGCGAACCCGAGGTATCCGACGAGCTCGGCCACTCTGGTCGACGCCGGCCGCAGGACGACCTGATCCGGGTCGTCGACCTGCAGTACGCTGCCGCGGTCGATGACGGCCATCCGGCTGGCGAAGGCCTGCGCGTCAGCCAGCTCGTGGGCAACCAGCACGGCCGGCACGCGCCGCTCGGTCACGAGCCGGACCACCAGCGCGGTCAAGGTCCGGCGCGCTACGGCGTCAAGGCCGGCGTACGGCTCGTCGAGCAGCAGCGCGTCGCACCGGGCCAGGAGCAGCCGGGCGAGGGCGGCGCGGTGCTGCTGGCCGCCCGACAGCCGGGCCGGCATCGCGGACAGCAACTCGCCGATCCCGAGCGCCTCCGCGAGTGACGTCAGCTCGGATCCGCGGGCATCCGCGGGCCTTGCGTAGGCGAGGTTGTCCCGGACTGACAAGTGGGGGAAGAGGCCGGGATCCTGGCGCAGCAGGCCAACCCCGCGCTGCCACGGCGGCACGGCAACGCGCGCCTTGCCGGTCCTAGTCAGCGTCCGCCCGCCTAGCTCGACGACGCCGGCCCTCGGGTCGACCAGGCCGGCGATCGTCTCCAGCAGCGTCGTCTTGCCCGCACCCGACGGCCCGAACAGGGCTAGCCGCTCCCCCTGCGCCACCTCGATCGAGGCACGCACGGTGAAGTCCCGCCGGTCAACCTCGACGTCGGCCTTGAGCACGCGCGCTCCAGACATAGGCGGCCAGCGGCAGGGGCAGGGCGACGACTAGCAAGACCAGCGCGTAAGGGAGAGCGGAGGCCAGCCCGGTCTCCTGGAGCGAGGTGAAGATCTGCAGCGGCAGCCCGTACGGGTGATAGGCAATGATAATGACAGCCCCGAAGGCTCCCATCGCCCTCGCCCAGGCTACCGACAGGGCCATCGCCAGGCCAGGCGCCGACAACGGCAGCGTTACCCGCCGGAAGACCCGCCGTGGCCTGTCGCCCAGCAGTTCCGCCTGCTGCTCCAGCCGCGGATTGACCGAGCCGAACGCCGCTTGCGCCCCAACCACGTAGTAGGGCGCCGACTCGTAAATCTCGGCGATGACTAGGGCCAGGAAGGTATTGGTCGCGGACAGGTTGAAATGCCCGATCAGCTCGCCGAAGGGGGTGAACGGGCCGACCATGAAGACCAGTAGCAGGCCGATGACCAGCGGTGGCAGCAGCAGGGCGCACAGGACGCCAGCCTCCCAGATCCGCGGGAACGGCAGCGACCCGCGGGCCAGCATGTAGGCCAGCGGGGTGCAGAAGACAAAGAGCACGGCCAGCGTGACGCCACCGGATTCGAGCGAGACGATCAGCGGATCCAGCGCGCCGGGGTAGCTGAGCGAGCTCCCGATCGCGTGCCACGACAGGTGGAAGAGCAGCGTGATCACGGGCCCGAGCAGCACGATCCAGATCAGGCCCGCCCCGACCACGGACGCCGCACCCGAGACGGAGCGGAGGCGGCGCGGGAAGGCCGCCCCCCGGCCAGGCCGCCCGGGGGGGTCCTCCGCCCCCCGGGCAGCACCGGCCGCCGCCGGGCTAGCCGCCCAGCTCACTACTGACAGCCGCCGGTATTGCGCTCGTCGTGCCGGTCGCGGTGGGCGTCAGCAGCGTAAATCCGCCGGCCTTGTACAGCGCCAGCCCTTCCTTCGAGAGCGTGTACTTGACGAAGGCGATCGCGGCGGGGGTGGGCTTGCCGATGATCGTGATGTCGATCACCTGCGGCGAGCCGCTCTTGGTCGTGGGGGCGCTGCCTGCTGGCGTGATGGTGACGGTCGCTGTCGCGTAGTGCGCGGCCATGGACTGGTCGCCGAGGTTGATCTGGGGCGGCAGCGGGATGTAGGGCAGGTGCAGCTCGATCGCCTGAGTGATAAAAGCGCTGGATGCGTCGAGCTGGCCTGACTGCAGCGTCGAGTCGAGGGAGGACTCAGCGAAAATCTGCGGCGAGGTGGACGAGCCCGTCGGGCCGCCGAGGATGTTCGTCACCGTGTTCGATGGCAGGTGATAGAAGCCCTGGGCCAGCTCGAGCATGTAGATGAAGTCGCGGCCCTGCGGGTCGATAGCCGGATCGGTGCGGCCCAGCTTGAAGCCTGGCGTCTGCATGAGCGTAAACAAATCGGTCAGCGGCTTACTGCCATCGGCAATGGCCTTGAACTGACTGGCGTACTTGCTCTTGGGGTTGTAGGCCACGACGATGGAGGTACCCGCGTACTGGACGTACCACTTGGTGAATTTCGGGAAGAGCGGCGTCACGTTATCGCCGCCGACGCTCTCGAAGACGTTCGGATGGATCTCGCCGCTGGCGATCTCCGACGACAGGGTGCCGGACGCCGCGCCCTGGCCGGAGTACTTGTAGCCCTCTGCCTTGGTAAAGGCCGGGCCGACGACCTTCTCGTTCAGGAACTGAAGCGAGGAGGCGTACGCGACGTTCACGGTTCCGGACACCTTGGGAGCGGAGCTACCGCTGGTGCTCGGGGAGGAGCTGCCACAGCCTGTCGCGGCAAATCCGATGCAAGCCATTGCAAGAAGCGCGCCTATTTGCGCGCCGCGCCGATGAGAGAAGGTCGTCATCCCACGAACGATAGCCAGCGTACCTTGCGCGTCGCAAGAAACACGGACACAACTTGGGCACAGTCCTTTCCGGCCTCCCACAGGACCGGCAGAGCCGGCCCTCAGCTAACGCTCAGCTGCATCAGCTTGCATAACGTTGCATAACAGAGGCAGCTGCATCGGTTGCCCCGGCTTAACATTGTCTGCGGTGCTTCACTGGCGGACCTGCGGCTGGCCACCGGTGGCAGTAGCGCTGGCCGGACGGGGCCCAGGCAAGCGTGCCAGGCGAGACAACCCCCACAAGCAAGGCGAGGCAGGCATGGGCAAGGCTGAGCGGAACCGGCGGATGAACGCCAGGGAGAGGATAGCTGCGCAGCAGGCTGCTGCGCGGCGCGCCGAAGCCCGAAAGCGCATGTATCTGGCGAGCGGCAGCGTCCTCGGTGTGATCGCCATCGTGATCGGCCTCATTGTCTGGAAGAGCGCGAGCTCTAACCAGGCGTCGGCGGCAGCCGGCGGCAAGGCGACCGCCACCGAAGTGAGCCAGATCACCCACCAGATCAGCACCGTCCCGGCCGCAACGCTGAATGCTGTGGGCAAGGGCAGCGGCGTCGCTCCGCTGACCCCGACAACGGGGCAGCCCGCTCTCACCTCCGGTGGCAAACCCGAGATCCTCTACGTGGGTGCGGAGTACTGCCCGTACTGCGCCGCCGAGCGCTGGGCAATGACAGTGGCGCTCAGCCGCTTCGGCACGTTCTCCAATCTCAACCTGATCCACTCGTCGAGCACCGACGTCTATCCGAGTACGCCGACGCTGTCCTTTTACAAATCGAGCTACACCAGCAAGTACGTCCAGTTCACGCCGGTGGAGTGGTTCGGCCCCGTGAACAACGGCGTGGTCTTGCAGCAGCGGACGGCCGCCGAGGCTGCGCTGATGACGAAGTACGACGCTCCGCCGTTCCTCCAGGTGAGCAACAACCCGTACCCGTTTGTCGACATCGGCAACCAGTACCTGATCAGCGGGGCTCAGTACGTGCCGAGCACTCTCGCCAAACTGACGTGGGCACAGGTCGCCGCTGACATCCGGAATCCCAGTAGCCCGGTGGCCCAGGCCGTCGACGGCACGGCCAACGCCATCACGGCCGCGATCTGCAAGATCACCAAGGATGCGCCCGCTGCCGTCTGTAACTCGGCCAGCGCCCAGGCGGGGGCCGGGTCCCTGTAATGGCCGCCCAGAAGAAGCCAGCCAGCCGCGGCGGTGCCGCCCGGTCCGGGTCGGGCGGGAACCGCCCCGGCCCGGGCGCCATCCGGTCCGGCTCAGGCGCCGCACGGCCGCGCACCGCCACGAGCAACGTGACCGGGAGCGGGGTGGCGTCAGCCAAGTCCCGGCCCGCCGGGACCTCAGCCGCCAAGGCAAGGCCGGCCAGCGCCGCCGCTAAGCCGAACTCGGGTAGCAAGGTCGCCGGCCCGGCCGCTTCCGGCCCGCTCGGCAAGGTCCTCGGTCCGTTCAGGACGGTCGGCTTCGTGCCGCTCGCGACGTTTGTGCTCTCCCTCTACGCGCTTGGCGCATCCGTCTACCTGACGATCGCCCACTACGACACGCACGTGACGCTCGCGTGCTCCGACAAGGGCCTTGTGAACTGCGCAGAGGTCACGACGAGCGCGCAGTCGATGGTGTTCGGCGTCTTCCCCGTCGCCGTCCTCGGCCTGGCCTTCTTCGTCTTCATGACAGCGCTGAACTCGCCGTGGGTCTGGCGCCTCCAGCAGACGGGCTCCGAGCAGCTCAGGAAGATCCTTCGCTACACCCGCGTCGGCGCAATCGTGACCGGCATGGGTTTCGTGCTGTACCTCGTGTATGCCGAGCTCATCCAGATTCGCGCCATCTGCCTGTGGTGCACGAGCGTTCACGTGGCCACGTTCCTGATCTTTGCCCTGATCGTTTTCTATACGTCGTTCTCGTCGCCCGCGCAGGTCCCGGCGAAGCGGGGCTGAACCTCGGCGCGGCCGCGGCCGTGACATGATTGGGCTGATCGAGCGTAGTGCCACGCTTGATACTCCGCTGGCGAGCGGTCGACGCCAGCTGGCCTAGACGCAGCGTCCTGACCGGGACGCTTGCCACGACTTCAAGGGGTCGGTTCTCAGCATGGCCAAGGGTGACCGGAATCGGGCCGAGACTGCGCGGGCCCGGATCGCCGCGCAGCAGGCAGAGCAGCGAGCGGCCGAGAAGCGGCGCCGGATGCTGGCCATCGGCGGCGTCACGATCGCGCTGCTGGTGGTGCTGGGCATCATCATCGGCGCCGTTGTTCACAGCAATGGGAGCAAATCCAAGCAGGCCGGCGCTAGCAGCGGCGCGCTCCCGGCCGGGGTTCAGACAAACCTGACCGTGCCGGCCAGCGTCCTCGCCCAGGTCGGGATCGGGAGTTCCAGCACCAAGGCACTGACACCCGGGTCCGGGGCCGCGCTTACCTCGGGCGGCAAGCCGGAAATGCTGTATATCGGCGCCGAGTGGTGTCCGTACTGCGCCGCCGAGAGGTGGGCCATGGGGGTGGCGCTCAGCCGGTTCGGCACCTTCTCCCCGCTCACCGGCATCCACTCCTCGGCTACGGACATCTACCCCAACACCGCGACGCTGACATTCCACAACACCACCTACACCAGCAAGTACCTGGTCTTCGCTCCGGTGGAGAACCAGGACGTCAATCACAACCTGCTGCAGAGTCCGACCGCGGCCCAGCAGGCAATCTGGAACAAATTTGATCCCTCCAACGGCTATCCGTTCATCGACATCGGCAACCAGTTCATCGCCGGCACCACCTACAGCCCCCAGGTGCTGCAAGGCCTGACCTGGAGCCAGATAGCCGCAGACCTGCACAATCCGTCCTCGCCGGTGGCGAAGGGAGCGGACGGCTCGGCCAACCTGTTCACGGCCGCGATCTGCCGGCTCACCGGTAATCAGCCGGGCAGCGTCTGCAACGCAGCGCCCGTCGCCGCGCTGAAGGGGCAGATCTAATACCTGGTGCTTTGCGCGGTTCGCGTTGTGGGTAACTCCTTGATATCGGATCGCCGCAAAGGAGGCTCCTGTGACCACGGCAGCCAGGCTCCGCGGAGTCTCCGCATTACGCGAGTACTTCCGCACGAATCAGCGGCCGATCTACTTCGTGTCGCCCACGGCCTTTAACCTGCTCGGCATCAACCGGTGGGTTCGGCAGTTCCGCTACGTCTGCTATTACGACTCCTTCGACGGCGGTCACCCGAACGTCTTCGTCCCGGCCGACCGGCGCGCGCCCGAGTTCGAGTCGATCGAGGACATCTGTAACTACCTGCTCCGCCACCCGGAAGTTCGCAGTCTCGTGCGGTCAGGCGGGTCCGGCGGGCTCGCCACGTTCGTGATGTTCGACGAGCAGACCGAGGCGCTGGCAGCTGAGATCGGCCTGCGGGTCGCCCATCCGCCGGCCGCCCTCCGGCACCGGCTGGATTCCAAGATCGTCACGACCCAGCTGGGCAACGCGGCTGGCGTGCCCAGTGTGCCCAACGTGCTCGGCCGGGCCGACAGCTATGGCGAACTGTTGCGGCTGGCCGCGACAGCCGGCCTCGGCACTGACCTGGTCGTGCAGATGCCATACGGCGACTCGGGCAAGACGACCTTCTTCATCGCCAACGCTGACAGCTGGGCGGCAGCGGCAGCCAAGGAGCCACTGACCACCGCGGAGCT
>DATHPF010000184.1:0-2240 GCA_035484155.1 Streptosporangiaceae bacterium | reverse complement strand
GGCGCGGCCACGGTCGAGCTCGAGGATCCACTGGGCCACGTCGTCCAGGAAGTACCGGTCGTGGGTGACCGCGACGACGGTGCCCGGGTACTTCTCCAGGTGCTGCTCCAGCCACTGCACGCTCTCCGCGTCCAGGTGGTTGGTGGGCTCGTCGAGCAGCAGCAGGTCAGGCTGGGACAGCAGCAGGCGGCACAGCGCGACCCTGCGCTTCTCGCCGCCGGACAGGCTGGCGACCTCCGCGTCGGGCGGCGGGCAGCGCAGCGCGTCCATGGCCTGCTCGACCTGGCTGTCCAGGTCCCAGGCGTCCTTGTGGTCCAGCTGCTCCTGCAGGTGGCCCATCTGCTCGAGCAGGTCATCGGAATAGTCGGTCGCCATCTTCTCGGCGATCTCGTTGTACTGCTCAAGGAGCTTCTTGGTTTCGGCCACGCCGTCCTCGACGTTGCCCAGCACCGTCTTGGTCTCGTCAAGCTGAGGCTCCTGGTCGAGCAGACCCACGGTGAAGCCCGGCATCAGACGGGCCTCGCCGTTGGACGGCTGCTCCACCCCCGCCATCATCCTGAGCAAGGTCGACTTGCCGGTACCGTTCGGGCCCACGACGCCGATCTTCGCGCCGGGCAGGAACGCCAGCGTGACGTCGTCGAGAATGACCTTGTCGCCGTGCGCCTTGCGGACGGCACGCATCTGATAAATGAACTCCGGCATAAAGTCAAGCCTACGGGTACCCGTCTGTTGCCTCGTCCCATTCCTCCCGCGCCGTCGCTTGGGCCGCTGGGGCCGCGACCTGGCCCGGGGCGTGGGCGTACACCCGCACCTGATCGCGGCCGGCGTCCTTGGCCTTGTACAGCGCCACGTCGGCCGCGGCGAGCAGCTCGAACAGGTCATGGCCGTGCTGGCCGAGCACCGCCACCCCGATCGAGACCGTGACGCCGATGCGCGTGTCGGCGGCGGACACGCTCAGCCGGCCGGCGCTGGCCCGCAGTCGCTCGGCGATCCGGTAGGCGCCGGCGTCGTCGGTGCGGGGCAGCAGGACCGTGAACTCCTCCCCGCCGAACCGGCCCACCACGTCCGACTCGCGGACCTGCCGCCTGAGCTCGGTAGCCAGCGCCCGCAGCACCTCGTCCCCGATCAGGTGGCCGTGGTTATCGTTGACCCGCTTGAAGTGATCGACGTCCACCAGCAGCAGGGCCAGCGGCGCGCCGGTCCGCAGCGCCCGGGCGACCTCCGCGTCGGCCTCGCGCTGCCAGGCGGTGGCGTTCAGCAGCCCGGTCTTCGGGTCGGTGCGGGCCGCGGCGGCCAGCTGCTGGTGCATCAGGCTCCGCTGCAGCAAGATGACCGGCGGCAGGGCCACCAGCAGGAGCAGGTCACCCGCCCGCAGCGGAGTGCCAGCCAGTTTCCAGCCAGTCAGGGCTAGGTCACAGGCGAGGACGGCGACCACGTAGACAATGAGTGACGTAGGCATCGTGAGCAGCGACCAGCAGCACGGCCGCCGCCACAGCCGCCGCAGGCCCCGCTCCTGTTGCCTTATCGCCTCTTGTACTGCCGACATGCCCCTGCCCATCATGAGCCAGGCTTCTGCGGACCTCGTCACCGAGGCCCGCTCATCACGTTAGGTAACACGATAGATGCGATACGTGCCAGCGCGCTGCGAAACCGGAATGTTGCTCAGCGTTGTGTCGCGGCACCGCACGGAAATTTTTTGCGCCATGACTCCGAGCGTCTCCGTTCCGTACGGACCTGACCGACCCGAAGAGTGCGGGGCTCTTAGAAGGGTGTCGTGGGCACCGGAGGTACCGGGGGTTCCACGGTCTCGGCCGCCTCGTCTTCCTCAAGTGCTCGCGCGGCGACTTCGGCGTCGTCGAGGTCGCGACCGAACCGCTCGATGGCATCTTCATCGATCATTCCGTCCGACCCCTCGGGCAAGTCGGGATTCTCCGTGAACTCGATGCCCGCCGGGCCGTCTTCCGTGTTCACGTGCTGGGGCCGCAGGCGAATGTAGTTGGCGGGCCCCCGGCTCAGGTCGTGGCCCACGGTGTCCGCCGTGATCTCGATCGCGGTCCTAAGCTGACCGTTCTTGTCTTCGAAGGTGCTGGTCCTGAACCGTCCCTTGACGATGACCGGGTCGCCCTTGTGCAGGCTGGCTCGTACGTGATCGGCCAGCCTGGACCAGCAGCTGACGTTGAAATACGAGGTCTCGGCGTCGCGCCACTGCCCGGTCGCGCTGTCGCGGAAACGAGGCGTGG
>DATHPF010000183.1:0-15292 GCA_035484155.1 Streptosporangiaceae bacterium | reverse complement strand
CGGCGGGCTGCCGAGCCGCGAATGGGAGGCGCTGCTGGCGCAGGCCAGGCGGCGGGCCGACGCGGCCGGCCACTACCGGTACGCGTTCCCACGGGAGTACGGCGGCCGGGACGGCACGAACCTGGGCATGGCGGTGATCCGCGAGCACCTGGCCAGCAAGGGCCTCGGCCTGCACTGCGACCTGCAGAACGAGCACATGATCGTCGGCAACAACGTCGGGCTGCTGCTGATGATCTCCTATGGCACGCCGGAGCAGCAGGCAGCGTGGATCGACGACCTGGCGGCCGGCCGCAAGGGCTTCGCGTTCGGCATCACCGAGCCGGCCCACGGCTCCGACGCTACGTTCATGGAGACCACCGCGGTGCGCGACGGCGACGACTGGATCATCACCGGCGAGAAGACCTTCAACACCGGCGTGCACGCCGCGTCGCATGACCTGATCTTCGCCCGGACTGGCGGCAAGGCGGGGGAGGCCGAGGGCATCACCGCGTTCCTGGTGCCGGTCGGCGCGCCTGGCTTCACGGTGGACGAGTACCTGTGGACGTTCAACATGCCGACCGATCACGCGCACGTGACGCTGGCGGGCGTCCGAGTGCCAGGCAGCGCGATCTTCGGCGGCGAGGGCCGCGGCCTCGGCGTGGTGCAGCACTTCTTCAATGAGAACCGGATCCGCCAGGCCGCGTCGAGCCTTGGCGCCGCGCAGTACTGCATCGACGAGTCGGTCGCCTACGCGCTCGAGCGCAAACCGTTCGGCAAGCCGCTGGCCGCCAACCAGGCGATCCAGTTCCCGCTCGTCGAGTTGCAGACCCAGTGCGAGATGCTGCGCGCGCTCATCCACAAGACTGCGTGGCTGATGGACCGCGACGGCCCGTTCTCGGTCTCCGACAAGGTGTCCATGTGCAACTACTGGGCCAACCGGCTGTGCTGCGAGGCGGCTGACCGGGCCATGCAGGTGCACGGCGGGCTGGGATATTCCCGGCACAAGCCGTTCGAGCACATTTACCGCCACCACCGCCGCTACCGCATCACCGAAGGGGCCGAGGAGATCCAGATGCGCCGGGTCGCTGGCTACATGTTCGGCTTCATGCGGCAACGGGCACCGAAGGGCGTGGCGGAGGGCTGATGGCGGACGCTCCGGACCGGAACGACGTCGCTCGCTCACTCCGCCGCTGGATCGGCCCGGTCACTGTCGGTGAATTCACCCGCCTGTCCGGTGGCGCGTCGAGGGAAACGTGGTCGTTCGACGCGATCGGTGCCGACGGCACGCGGACCGGCCTGATCCTGCGCCGCGATCCGCCGGGCCGGCCTGGCGAGCCTGGCGTGGTCGACCGGGAGGCCGCGGCCCTCAGCATCGCCCACGGCGCTGGCCTGCCGGTGCCGGAGATGCTGTTCAGCTTCACCGAGGCTGCCTTCGGCGGCGCCGGGATGATCATGCGCCGGGTCGAGGGCGAGACGATCGCCCGCCGGATCCTGCGCGATGACGAGTACGCGGTAGCCCGCGACGTGCTGGTCGGGCAGCTTGGCCAGTTCGCCGCCGGCCTGCATGCGCAGATTGTGCCCACGTTCTTTCCGCGGCCAGATCCGCTGGCGGTCCTGCGCGAGCAGCTGGACGCGTTCGGCAGGCCGAGCGAGGTGTTCGAGCTGGCGATGGCGGAGCTGGCCGCCAGCCAGCCACCCGCGCGGGAGCCGGTGCTGCTGCACGGCGACTTCCGGCTGGGGAACCTCATCGTCGGGCCCGAAGGGCTGCGCGCAGTGCTGGACTGGGAGCTCACCCATGTCGGCGACCCGGCCGAGGATCTCGGCTGGCTCTGCGTGAAGGCGTGGCGGTTCGGCGCAGCCCCGGCGGTCGCCGGCCTGGGCTCGCGGGAAGAGCTGCTGGCCGCGTACCGGACGGCGGGCGGCGCCGACATCTCGCCGGCGGAGCTGCGCTGGTGGGAGATCCTGGGCACGCTGCGCTGGGGGGTGATCTGCCTCACGCAGGCGTCGGTGCACCTGTCGGGCGCGCACCGGTCGGTGGAGCTGGCCGCGATCGGGCGCCGGGTATGCGAGCAGGAGTGGGATCTGCTACTGCTACTCGACCCGGAGGCTGCCGACCAGGCGGCGCGTGCACGGCCCCGGCCGACGGGCGGCCCGGTACAAGAGCCCGCTCCGTTTGGCCGCCCCACCGCCAGCGAGCTGCTGGACGCGGTGCGGGAGTTCCTGATCGACGGCGTCATGCCCGCCACGACCGGCCAGCTGGCCTTCCATGCCAGGGTCGCCGCCAACGCGCTCGCGATCGTGGCCCGTGAGCTTGAGCTCGACCAGGGCCTAGCCGCCGGCGGTGATGCTGCTGCCCGTGGTTCGGCTGCCCGTGGTTCGGCTGGCCGTGATCTTGCTGATCAGGTTGCAGCCAGACTGGCGGTCGCCAACCCCAGGTATTTCGGCGACAGCTAGTCGTGCATGGGCCGCTCGTGGTCGGCGTGCCCGGCGGGCTCAAGCTGGAACGTCGAGTGGTCGACGTCGAAGTGCCCGCGCAGGCAGTCCTGGAGCTCGTCCAGCATGATGGCGCTGCGGCCGCGCTCGATGATCTCCGGATCGACGACCACGTGCGCCGAGAACACCGGCAGGCCCGACGTGATCGTCCAGACATGCAGTTCGTGCACCTCGCGGACGCCGGGCAGCTCGGCCATGTGGCGGCGGATGTCATCGAGGTCGATGCCCTTCGGGCTCGCCTCCAGCAGGATGTCGACGGCCTCCCTGAGCAGCCGCCAGGTCCGCGGCAGGATCAGCGCGCCGACGACAAGGGATGCGATCGGGTCGGCAAGCGTGAAGCCAGTGGCGCTGATGATGATGCCTGTGACGATCACCGCGGCGGCGCCTAGCGTGTCCGCGGCGACCTCGAGGAACGCGCCGCGCACATTCAGGCTCTCGGCCTGACCGCGGCGCAGGAGGAGCAGCGAGCAGGCGTTGCCGATCAGCGCGCCGACGCCGAACGCGATCAGCAGGCCGGAGCTGACAGCAGGCGGGTCCGTCAGCCGCCGGATGGCCACCGTGAAGATCACTCCGGCCATCGCCAGCAGCAGCAGCGAGTTCGCCATCGCGGCCAGGATCTCAGCCCTGGCGTAACCGAACGTGCGCCTGGCAGTGGCCGGGCGGCCGGCAAACCAGGCCGCGAGCAGGGACAGGCCGAGGCCGGCTGCGTCAGCGGCCATGTGCGCGGCATCGGCCAGAAGGACTAGCGCGCCAGTGAGGATCGCGCCCACCACCTCGGCGATGGCGATGCCGAGGCTGATGAGCAGCACGACTGTCAGCGCGCGCCGGTAGCTGCCCGTTACGGTCGTGCCGCGTCCGTGCAAGTGGCCGTGGCTATGGCCCGAGCCGGTCATTCCTGCTGGTCGTCCCCGCGTTTGCGGCCGCGCCTTGGCTGGCTGTCCTGTTGGTCCTGCTGCTCCGCCGAGGTGGCCTCGCCGGGTGCTAGCAGCTCGTACGCCGGGTTGATCATCACGGGGCGGCCGGTCCGGATCCCGACCTGGCCGCGTAGCCGGACCTTGACGCCAGGGCGCAGGCCCGCGATGTTCGAGCGGCCGTAGAACATCGCGGTTAGCTGGCCGGTCGCATCCTCGACGTCGCAGGCCAGCACCGTGTTGTGCTCGACCGGCCTGATCTCGACGGTGTGCACCCGGCCCTCGACGGTCGCCCGGCCTGGCCTCGTCAGCGAGCCGATCGGCGTTACGCCGCGCCGCAGCGGCGGCCGTTCGTACGGGGTGTCGGCCGGGGTGGTGACCGCATCGGACAGCGGCTGGCTGGCCGATGGCTGATCTGCCTGGGCGGGGACTGTGTCGGCAGGGCCTGTGTCGGCAGGGCCTGTGCCCCCGCCGGCAGTGCCGGCGGGGGTTGGTCCGGCGGTGGTCTGCCCGCCCGGCTGCGTCGGCGGCGTTGGACCGGCTTCGGTGCCCGGCGTAGCCGCCCCGCGCCTGGCCAGGCTCTCCACCCGGCTGCGGACGTCGAACGGCACGATCGTCGCTGCCGCGTGCGGGATCCGGCTGATCAGCGAGGCCATCTTGTCCGCGGTCCGGTCATGCAGAAGGCGGCTGACGATTGGCGCGTAGCTGCGCCGTGGCAGGACCGCCGTGACTCCCACGCCGGGCAGGACGGCCTCGGCACTGACCAGGTTCGCGGCCGCATTGGCGATTCTGCGGTCCGGGCAGTCGACGAAGTCGAGCGGGATGCCGGGGGTAGCCCGCATCCAGTCCTGGCGCAGCTTGTCGGCCTGGAGGTTGTCGATGACGAAGTGCACGGCTCGTAGCGACGTGGGCCGCAGGCTCCGGGCGTACCGGAGCCCGGCAATCGTGGCGAGGTCGAAGTCGTCGATGAAGACATAGACACTCCGCCGCGAGTACGTGGGCGGCTCAGGCGGCTTGCCTCGGCTCCCGATGCTCTCCAGCACGGTCGCTTCCATCCGGTACTGGCGGTTCAGCCGGATCAGGGCCGGCACCCCGAAGATGAAGATCACGATGACCAGCCAGGCGCCGGAGGTGAACTTGACGACCGCGAAGATCAGCACGACGATCAGCGACGTGACGCCCGCCGAGAAGTTGATCACCAGCTTACGCCGCCAGCCGGGCTCCTTATGGGTGTGGTGGTACTTGGCCATGCCGAGGCCGGCGAGGGTAAAGGCGGTGAAGACGCCGATCGCGTAGAACGGGACCAGCCTGTTGACGTTCGATCCCACCGCGGCGAGCAAAGCGATCGACAGCACGGCCAGGACGATGATGCCGTTGGAGAAGGCCAGCCGGTGACCGCGCTTGGTCAGCCAGCGCGGCAGGAACGAGTCCTCGGCGACGAAGTTGGCCAGGAACGGGAAGCCGTTAAAGCTGGTATTACCGCCGGTGTACAGGATCAGCGCGGTCGCAGCCTGCACGACGATGTACAGCACGCTGCCGAAGACCGTACCGCGCCCGAAGACAATCCCCGCTTCTTGCGAGATGACAGTCGGCACGCCGCTGTTGTACGGCGTCGCGTGGGTTGCGTGCGCCAGCCAGGAGATGCCAGCCACCAAAGTGCCGAGGATCAGGCCTTCGGCCACCAGAACCTTGCGGGCGTTGAGGCCCTCCGGCGGCTTGAACGCGCTGACCGCGTTCGACACCGCCTCGATGCCCGTCAGCGACGAACCGCCGTTAGCAAACGCCTTGAGCAGGACGAACACCATCCCGAAGGCAATCAGGGTGCTGTGGTTCGCAGTGCCGGTGACGATTCCAGGTCCCGGATGGTAGTGCGGCAAGTTGCCGAAAGCCTCGCGCACCAGGCCGGTGATGATCATGATGATGATGACCGCGGAGAACACGTACGTCGGCACCGCGAACGCGCGCCCGGCCTCGCGGATGCCCCTGAGGTTGGCGATCAGCATGACCACGATCACGCCGATTGAGATCAGCGTCAGGACGTTCGGGCTGAGGTGCCGCGTGATGCTGACCGGCAGGGCCGAGGCGACGGCCGCAGTGCCGGCCGCGATCTGCACGGCGACTGTGACGACATAGTCGACCATCAGCGCGACCGCCGCGATCTGCGCGATCCGCGGGCCGAAGTTATCCCGCGCGACCACATACGACCCGCCAGCCCTGGTGTAGACCGTCACGACCTCGCGGTAGGACAGCACCACCAGGATCATGACGAAGAGCACCACGCCCGTGATCGGCAGGATCAACGTGAAGGCAGTGGCCGCGAGGCCGCCCTTGAGCAGCTCGATGAGGATTTCCTCGGTGCCGTAGGCCGAGGAGGAGATGCCGTCCGGCGACAGGACGCCCAGCGCCAGCCGTTTGGACAGTCGCTGCTCGCCGAGCTGCTCGTTGATCAGCGGCTTGCCGAGGAGCTTGCGTTTCAGCGTGTAGCCAAGGCCCTCGGCCAGGTCGTCTCGCCCGACTAGCGAGCCGACAGCTCGTCGCATGGCCACGCTAGGTGTCCCCTCCTCATCAGGCAGTACGTACTGGTGGCCTTCATACCATTGCAGCGGCCACCAGCGGCAGACTGGCCGCCGGCCCACCGGAACTGCGATGTGCCACGGTGCAGGAAGCCAGGATAGGCAGGTCGCCCGAGTTGTATCGACTTGACCAAATTGACGTTCGCGCGCTAGTGCCGGACCGCGCCGACCACCAGCCAGCGCGAGCTGCGAGTCCGCAGTGTCAGGGTCACGAGCCGAGCCAGCATCCACATGGCATAGGCGATCCACAAGGCCACCAGGCCGCCGCCGGTCCTGACCACGATCGTGGCTGCGACCGCGAATACACCGAGCGTGATCAGGCCCGCAACGGCCAGGTAATCCTGGTCGCCGGCGCCGATGAGGACACCGTCGAGCACGAAGACGACGCCGGCGGCCGGCTGCTGCACGATGACGATGAGCAGGACGCTAAGCAGCAGACCGCGTACCTCGGGCGAGACGCCGAAGAGGCTGGGCAGTACCGGGCGGATCGCAAGCAGCACGACAGAGAACAGCGCGCCGTAGCCCGCGCCCCAGCCGATCATTCGCCTGGTCGCCGCCCGAGCCCCGGCGACGTCGCCGCTTCCTAGCTGGCGTCCGGTGATCGCCTGCGCGGCGATCGCGATCGCGTCGAGCGCGAAGACGAAGAGGTTCCAGACCCGCATCGCTACCTGATGGGCAGCGATGGCAGCGTCCGACTGCCGGGCCGCGATCGCGGTCATGATCACCAGGACCGCCTGGAGCGCTAGCGTCCGCAGTACCAGTGATGCCCCGGCGAACGCCGCGGACCTGATGCCCTCACGGTCCGGCCGCATGCCGATCCCGGCGGCACGCGCTCCGCGGCCCACGACGACCAGGTAGGCGGCAGCCGAGCCGGTCTGCGCGATGACCGTGCCAGCCGCCGATCCGGCGATGCCCCAGTGCAGGCCGAGTACGAAGGTCGCGTTGAGCCCGATGTTCAGCGCGTTGGCGGCTACGGCGACGAGCAGCGGCGTCCGGGTGTCCTGAAGCCCGCGCAGGACGCCCGTGCTGGCGAGCACGGCGAGCATCGATGGCACGCCGAGCAGGCTCACCCGCAGGTAGATGACCGCCTCGTGGCTGACCGCCGGCGTGCCGCCGAAGGCCGCCGCGATCTGCGGCGCGAGCGGCCACCCGACGGCGAGGACGGCCAGCCCGATCCCGGCGGCGAGCCAGAGGCCGTCAATGCCGTGGCGGATCGCGGCATCCCGATGGCCGGCTCCGAGCTGACGGGCGACGGCCGCCGTAGTGCCGTAGGCCAGGAAGATCGAGAGGCCCACCAGCGTCGTGAGCGCCTGGCTGGCGACGCCCAGGCCCCCAAGCGGCACAGTGCCGAGGCGCCCGACGATGGCGGAGTCGGCGAGCAGGAAGAGCGGCTCGGCGACGAGCGCTCCGAACGCCGGCAGCGCTAGCCGCAGGATCTCGGCATCCTGCGCGTGGGCCTTAGGCAACCACGCGCCCTTAGCCAACCGCGCCCCGCGCCCGCAGGCCGGACACCTCGGCCGCGGAAAGCCCAAGTCCGGTGAGCACGTCGTCCGTGTCCGCACCAGGGCGAGGCGGCGCGGCGGGCTGGCTGGCAGCGGTCCGGCCGAACCGCGGCGCCGGGGCCGGCTGCGTCACGCCGTTCACCTCGACGAAAGCCTCCCGTGACCGAGCGTGCGGGTGCACCGGAGCCTCAGCGAGGCTGAGCACCGGAGACACGCAGGCGTCCGTGCCGGCGAACGCCTGCTCCCAGTCAGCCCTGGTGCGGCCCGCAAAGGTGGCGGCAAATCGCCGTCGCAGCTCAGGCCAGCCGTCCCGGTCGTGCTGACCGGGCAGCCCGGCGTCGGTGAGCCCGAGCCCAGCCAGCAGCGCGGCATAGAACTGCGGCTCGAGCGCGCCGACGGCCATGTACTCGCCGTCGGCAGTGGCGTAGGTGTCATAGAACGGCGCCCCGCCATCGAGCAGGTTGACGCCGCGCGCGTCCTGCCAGCCGCCTGCTGCTCGCAGTCCGTACACGAATGACGTGAGCAGCGCCGAGCCGTCGACCATGGCGGCATCCACGACCTGGCCGAGGCCGCTGCTCGCCCGCTCCACCAGCGCGGCGAGGATGCCGAGCGCCAGCAGCATGCCGCCGCCGCCGAAGTCGCCGAGCAGGTTCACGGGCGGCACCGGAGCCTGACCGGCCCGGCCGACCATGCCGAGGGCGCCGGAGATGGCGATGTAGTCGATGTCGTGCCCGGCGGTGAGGGCGAGCGGCCCGTCCTGGCCCCAGCCAGTCATCCGGCCGAAGATGAGGCGGGGGTTGCGCTCGGCGCACGCCTGCGGGCCGAAGCCGAGCCGCTCGGCGACGCCGGGCCGGAACCCCTCGACCAGCACGTCTGTCTCGACGGTCAGCCGCAGCAGCAGGTCGATTGCCGCCGGGTCCTTGAGGTTCAGGCCGATCGAGCGGCGCCCGCGACTCAGCGGATCGAGCGGTGCCTTGGCCTGCGGGCCGCATCGCTCAGCGCGGTCGACTCGCAACACATCCGCACCGAGATCGGCCAGGATCATGCAGCCGAATGGCGCGGGCGCCAGGCTGGCAATCTCGATGACACGCACGCCGCTGAGTGGACCCATGTTGCCTCCGCACCTGTCACCGGGCCCGCCAGCCCGCCATGCCGGTGACCCATAGGGCACGAGTTCGCTACTAGTGCCCCTCTAGGGGCAGCAGTAGGCAACTCTCGCCCCATGGCGCCGACCGGACCTGACAGCGATCGTAATGTGCGGCCTTTCGTTTGTGTTGCCGCGGCGATCATCGCGTGCTGGAGCCGGTTCGGGTCTAGGCAGCGTCTCCTGGGGTGTCGGTCGGCCAGCCGGCGGTCGTTTCGACGGTGCCGTCGTGCCGGACGAGCCGGGCGGGCAGCCCGAGGTGATGCAGCCAGTCGAGCGCCGCCGCGCCTCGGATGATGGCTGCGGTGCTGGCGATGTTGGCGTCCGTGCACGTGCCAGCCGCGACGCTGACCGTACTCCAGCACGACCGGGCAGGCTCGCCGGTGGCCGGGTCGATGATGTGGTGCACGCGACGTCCGCCTACGGTCCAGGCGCGGACCGTCGTGCTGGACGTCGCAAGCCCGCCCGAGCTGATCGTCACGGTCTGGCCCGGAGACGCTGGGGCCGCGTCGTCGTCGGTCACCCTGATCCGCCAATGCTCGGGTGGCGGGGGACCTGCGACTGACACGTCGCCGCCGAGGCTGACTAGGACGCCGCAGCCGAGCTTGTCAGCTAGCTGTACTGCACACCGGTCCGCGGCCCATGCCTTGGCCGTGGCTCCGAGGTCGATCTGGGCGCCGTGCTCGAGCCAGGCGCGGCGGCCGCCATGATCGAGGTGCACGCTGCGCCAGCCAGGCAGCGGCCCAACGGATCCGGTCAGCCGCGGCCCGGCATCGCCTGCCGCCTTCACATCGGCGAAGTCCCGGTCATAGCCGAGGCTGGTCAGTGCGCGGCCACAGGTCGGATCCACGTCTCCGCCGGTTAGCGCAGCGGCGCGCAGCGCGGTCGTGAGGAGACTGGCGAAGGTCGCGCTGATGGCCAGCGACTCGCCGTCGGCGGCGTTGAGCCTGACTAGCTCGGAGTCGGGCCGGAATCTGCTGCCTGCCTGGTCTACCTCCGCGAGCACGTGGTCGGCGATGGACCGCGCCTGCCTAATGGCCCGCGGGTCGGTGACGAGCAGGACGGCGGTGGTCCCGAACACCGCGAAGGTATCCTTCGCGATCGCGCTGTCGCTCATGCCTCGCCGGGCTTCACGCTTGCCTCCGTCATCACGCAGCCGCCTGGGCCCGCGGCGCTTACTACGTTTCTACCGCGCCGTGACGTGGCCGCTAAGCATCCTGCCCGCCTGCCTGCGGCGTGTACCGTCAGACCATGTACGGCTACGCCCAAGACAAAGACGCCTACCTCAAGCGGCTGCGCCGCATCGAAGGCCAGATCCGCGGCTTGCAGCGGATGGTCGAGGACGACACTTACTGCATCGACGTGCTCACGCAGATCTCCGCGGCGACGCGAGCGCTGCAGGCCGTTGCTGTCGGACTGCTCGAAGACCACCTCGGCCATTGCGTGACTCAGGCTGTCGAACAGGGCGGACCTGAGGCACAGGCCAAGGTCAAGGAGGCGGCGCAGGCGGTGTCGCGGCTCGTCCGGTCCTGATCCGCTAGCTAGCGGGCTGTCCGCTGGTAGGCGGGTGGTCGCCGAACCGTGGTCCGGTCCTGGCGTCGTCGCCCTCGCCAGCCCTGGTCAGCCGGCCGAATGCCTGCAGGTTAGCCAGGCTCTCGCCGCGCTTCACGCGCCAGGCGTACTCCTTCTTGATGGCCGACGCGAAGCCGATCATCAGTGCCTGGTCGAAGGTGTCGTCGGCGTAGCTGAGGACGCAGCCAAGCAGCCGGTCCACCTCGTCGACGCTGATGGCTGCGAGTGGCAGCCGCCCGGCCAGATACACGTCGCCGATCGGGTCGAGTGCGAACTGAACTCCGTACATGCGGGCGTTGTGCTCCAGCAAGAAGCGGTAGAACTCGGCGTGATTTTCATCGGGCTGCCGGCAAAAGAAGGCCTCCACGTGGAGGCTGTGCACCCCGGCGATCAGCCAGGCCATGGTCTTGAGCTTGTGCTGGCCTGGCAGCGTGACGAAATAACTGCCGACGGCGGGAGACTCGAACTCGACGCCGAGTTCGGTGAGCGCGGCGCCTAGCGCGTGCCCGGCTGCCGGATCGCTGCTCACGCGTCGACCGCGGCGGCCGTCTCCGCTGTGACCGTCGCGTACAGCTGGAGTAGCGCGTCGACGGTGGCCGACCAGCCGAACCGCGACGCGTGCTCACTGGCGCCTTGCGCAAGCCGGGCCAGGGCGGCCGGAGCCGCGATCAGCTCGCGCACTGCCGTGGCGTAGTCGCCGGGATCGCGCGAATCGACCAGGATCCCGGAATAGCCGTGCCGGACGGCGGTGCGCAGGCCGCCGACCGCCGCGGCCACAACCGGGGTGCCGCAGGCCTGCGCCTCCATCGCGACGAGGCCGAAGGACTCCGAGTACGACGGCACCATGACGAGAGTGGCGGCGCGGTACCACTGGGCTAGCTCGGGCTGCGGGCACGGCGGCTCGAGCCGGACCAGGCCAGAAAGGCCCAGCCGGGCCGCGAGCTCGGTCAGGCCGTCCGGATCCTGCCGGCCGGTACCGCTCGGGCCGCCAACGAACGCGACAGTCAGCCTGTCCGCCAGGCTCGGGTCGTCCGCGATCATGCGGGCGGCGGCGTGCAGCACCACGTCGGGGGCCTTCAGCGGCTGCACGCGGCCGGCGAAGACGAGTACGACACCGTCCGGCGGCAGGCTGAGCTGACGCCGGGCCGCCGCCTGTGACCCGGGCCGGAACACCGACAGGTCAACCCCTGGGTTGATGGTGGTGACGCGGGCCGGGTCCGCGCCGTAGCGCCCGATGAGCTGGCTGGCTTCGTCGTCAGTGTTGGCCACGAGGCGATCTGCCGTCGCGACCACCTCGGCTTCGCCGCGGATACGAATCTCTGGCTCGGCGGCATCCCCGGCAGCGAGCGCGGCGTTCTTGACCTTGCCCAGCGTATGCATCGACTGGACGAGCGGCACTCCCCACCGCTCCTTAGCCACGGCGCCTACCTGGCCCGACAGCCAGTAATGGCCGTGCACGAGGTCGTAGCGGCCGGGCGCGTGGGCGGCCTCGGTCCTGAGCAATTCGAAGGTGAACTGGCACAGCTGGCCGGGAAGATCCGATTTGTCCAAGTCTTCGAACGGGCCGGCCGCGAGGTGGCGCACCAGTACGCCCGGCGCCAGCTCGGCGACCTGCGGCTGATCGCGGGACACAGCCCTGGTGAAGATGTCGACCTCGACACCTCGCTCGGCGAGTCGCTTAGCGACCTCGACCACGTAAACGTTGAGACCGCCCGCGTCGCCGGTCCCCGGCTGTTCAAGCGGCGACGTATGAACGCTGACGGTCGCGATGCGCCGTGGATAGCGTCGCGGCACGTGCCCTCACCTCCGGAACTGACCAACCCTTGAGCGGGCTCCGGTGTTCCCGTCCGACGGGACCGGCTTTGCGGTACTTCATGAGGGGAATTGGCCACGTTCCCCTCATGTTTTATAGGTTTTTGCCCGTCCTGCTGTCCTGTGCGGCCCTGCCTGACCGCGCATCCCGGCTAGGATCTGGGCCATGAGCACGCTCATCATGGTCAGGCACGGCGAGAGTGAATGGAACGACAAGGGGCTATTCACCGGCTGGGTCGATGCCCGGCTATCGGGTCGCGGCGAGGCAGAGGCCGTGCAGGCTGGCGTGCAGCTCACGGAGGCAGGCCTCCGGCCTGATGTCGTGCACACCTCGGTACTCAGCAGGGCAATCCAGACCGCCAACCTCGCGCTGGACGCGGCCGGGCTGAGCTGGCTGCCGGTCCGCCGGTCCTGGCGGCTGAACGAGCGCCACTACGGCGCGCTCCAGGGCAAGGACAAGGCGGCGACCAGGGCCGAGTACGGCGACGAGCAGTTCATGCTGTGGCGAAGGTCATATGACGTGCCGCCGCCGCCGCTGGCCGACGACGACCCCCTGTCGCAGGCGGGCGACCCGCGCTATGCACTGCTGCCGGACGAACTGCTGCCGCGGACTGAATGCCTCCGCGACGTCGTGCAGCGGATGCTGCCGTACTGGTACGACGCCATCATCGGTGACCTGGCGGCCGGCCGCACGCCGCTCGTGGTCGCGCACGGTAATTCGCTCCGGGCCCTGGTCAAGCACCTGGACGGGATCAGCGACAGCGAGATCGCCGAGCTGAACATCCCCACCGGCATGCCGCTGGTCTACGAGCTCGACGACAGGTTCCGGCCGGTGCAGCCCGGCGGGCGCTACCTCGACCCGCAGGCAGCGGCGCAGGCAGCCGAGGCCGTGCGGACGCAGGGCGCGGCAAGGCCCTGACGGTGACCTTCCCATCGATGGTGCCTATCGCGCACAATCGACATGGACGCTACCAATCGGCGTGGTGAACATTTCGCGAATAGCCGCTGGTAGCGGCACTCGTCACTGGGCGGAACGATGCCGCCCGCATAACATCAAACCGTGGAGATGGGGGTGCAAGCAGTCATGTCTACGGACATGTCAGACACAGGCCAGTCTCTAGACGACAGGCTGCCCCCCGGCATCAGCTCCGTGCTCGCCGTCCTGCTCTCCTCGGCCGTCGTCCTCGACAGTGACGACCGGGTGCTCAGCTCCAGCGCGGCGGCGCGCGAGTTTGGCCTCGTTGAAGATGACCGGCTCGTCGTCGGCGAGCTGCTCGCCCTGGCGCGTCAGGTCCGGCGCGAGGGCATGCCCCGCGAGGGCGAGATCGACATCATGACCAGCCGTTTCAACGGGCGGGCGACGAGCTTCGCAGTCCGGGTGGCGCCGCTTGGGCCCGCCGTAGGTGACGGCGGCCTGATCCTGCTGCTGGCCGAGGACCAGACCGAGAGCCGTCGGGTGGACGAGGTGCGCCGCGACTTCGTGGCCAACATCAGCCACGAACTGAAGACTCCCGTCGGTGCGCTGGCCCTGCTGGCCGAGACCGTCGAGGAGGCTGCCGACGACCCGGAGGCAGTCCTGCGCTTCGCCGGCCGCATGCGGCAGGAGGCGTCCCGGCTTACCGACCTGGTGCAGGACCTGATCATGCTGTCCCGGATCCAGGCCGCGGAGCCGGTGCCCGCTCCTAACCCGGTGACAGTTGATGATGTCGTCGCCGAGGCGGTAGACCGGGTCCGCATGCGCGCCAGCGCCCGCGGCATCTCGCTCGAGGTCAGCGGCGAGCGCGGCATCACGATCATGGGCGACGAGGATCTGCTCGTCACCGCGCTGCGCAACCTGCTGGAAAACGCCGTGGCCTACAGCCCCGACAGGACCCGGGTGCTGATTGGCACCCGGACCGCATCGAGCTGGATGGCCGAGATCAGCGTGACCGACCAGGGCATCGGCATACCAGAGCGAGATCGCGAACGGATCTTCGAGCGGTTCTACCGGGTCGATCCGGCCCGGTCGCGGGCGACAGGCGGCACGGGGCTCGGGCTCGCCATCGTCAAGCACGTCACCGCGGCGCACGGGGGCAGCGTCGCGGTCTGGAGCCAGGAAGGCAACGGCTCCACCTTCACACTCCGGCTCCCGCTTCGGGCGAGGCGCGGCCTGCCGGCCAGCAAGGACCAGCCAACAGCGCGAACGGACCACGCACACGCGCGATCTGTCAGGGAGGCAGTGAAGTGACTCGGGTACTCGTTGTCGAGGACGAGGAATCCTTCAGCGACGCGCTGTCATACATGCTGCGCAAGGAGGGGTTCGAGGTGGCCGTGTGCCCCACTGGGCCCGATGCGATCGAGACCTTCGATCGGACCGGTGCCGACCTTGTGCTGCTCGACCTGATGCTGCCGGGCCTGCCGGGCAGCGAGGTATGCCGGACGCTGCGCGAGCGGTCGAATGTCCCCGTGATCATGCTGACCGCCAAGGACAGCGAGATCGACAAGGTTGTCGGCCTGGAACTTGGCGCCGACGATTACGTGACCAAGCCGTTCTCCTCTCGTGAGCTGGTAGCGCGGATGCGTGCCGTGCTCCGCCGCCGCGGCGACATCGACGAGCCAGTCAGCTCGATCATGGAGTCCGGCCCGGTGCGGATGGATGTGGACCGGCACGTCGTCACGGTGCGCAGCCAGCAGGTCCAGCTGCCGCTGAAGGAGTTCGAGCTGCTGGAGGTCCTGCTGCGCAACGCCGGGCGCGTGCTCACCAGGATGCAGCTCATCGACCGGGTCTGGGGCGCCGACTATGTGGGCGACACCAAGACGCTGGACGTGCACGTCAAGCGGCTGCGCGCCAAGATCGAGACCGAGCCGACGAATCCCCGTCACATCGTGACCGTGCGCGGGCTGGGCTACAAGTTCGAGCCCGTCGGTTAGCTAAGCAGCCGACTGGCGACTAGCTGGGCAGTCGGGTTGGCGCCGCGCTAGCCGGTAGTGCTGGGCGATGGTGACGGCGTCGCGCTGACACTGGGGCTGGGCGAGGTGCTGGTACTGGCACTAGTACTCGCCGATGCGCCAGCGTGCCCCCGGCGGCGCTTGGCGGCCGCCACCGTCAGTGCGGCCGAAGGAGTCGGCTGCGGCGGCGCGTAGGTCACATAGTGAGTGGCCCGCGCAAACACCGGGACGAGCAGCGTGATCGGGCCCGCTTTCTGGAACGTCAGCACCAGCTTGATGGTCGTGCCGCTCACCAGCGGCCGGGTCAGGTGCGTGAGGACGACCTGCGGCCGCGGGCCGGTGAAGAAGACCGGGTGGCCGATGTCCACCGGCACGCTG
>DATHPF010000182.1:0-19655 GCA_035484155.1 Streptosporangiaceae bacterium | reverse complement strand
CGCCTGCGGCCGTCCAGCTGGAACTCGGCCTGGCGTTCGGCTGGCGGGAGCCCGTGCGGACGCTCGACGTGGAGCACGTAACGATGCTCAAGGGTCGACAGCACCCCGCGCATGTCCGCCGACAGCAGTTCGGCAAGGTGTCTGCGGTGCCGCATACGCACTCGCTGCCCGAGGCTTGCCCGTAACTTGGCCTCGGTGGTGAGCCTGTGCCCAAGCCCGCGGGTCACCCAGCCCACGGCGTCGTCGAGGGTCGCCGCGGCGTGCGCAAGATCTAAGACGGTCTCCTCGATCCTGGTCCGCGGCGGGCGCTTTGCCGGGTGCACCGTGTGCTGGGCTCTCGACGAGCGGTGGATCAGGATCCCCGGCGACTTCTCCACCCGGCGATGCTGGGGGATCGTCACGTGGACGACCTCGCCTGGTTCGTCGCTGAGCCCGTCCGCCTCGGCGGCCGACCGATGACTCAGCATTGCCCCCTCGCCCGCGTAGAGCACGGCCGCCCAGAAGATCGCCTGCCGCCCCGGCTCGCCGGAGAAGGTCGCGTAGACCCCGCGATGCAGCCGCTGCCAGCGCTTCTGCCTGACCCGAGATCTCAGCAGCTCGTTCGTGATCCCCGCGGCCGCAGCCTGGCTCGCGGTGACGATGCCGCTCTGAAAGGTCACGAGCTCCGCCAGCTCGGGTGGTAGGTCGCCAGACACGGCACCAGAGTGCCAGACGAGTCCGACAAATCGACGCCGCCCAAGCAGCCAGGAGACTTGTCGTCCCCACCGGACGGAAAGTCTCCTAAGTAATGCCGACCCCGTCACATAGGCCGCGAATCGGGCGCGGCGCGAGCGCCTAGCGGATCGCCGAGTGGCGCATAGCACGCCAATCGGGCACGGGGCGGGAGCCGGCCGGTGCCGCGCCAGCCGGGGCCGGTGCCTGGGCTAGCTGGTCGGGAGCGTGCTGGCCGTGACTAGCGTGCGGACGGCCCTGACCGCGACTGAGAGCGTCGCCACGGTGAACGCGTTGCTCTCCCAGATCTCGGTCAGCGTCTGGCTGGCCCGCCGGACCGCCGAGTCGTTGCGCAGCACCCAGGCCGCGAGACGCTGCTCGGGGCTGCCGGGCTCGGTGACCGTGAGGACGTCCCTGGCCAGCGCCGCGTGCGCGGTGTACAGGTCATCGCGGATCGCGCCCCTGGCCATGGTGTTCCACCGGTCGTCGCGCGGCAGCGCGGTGATCATGTCCCGGAGCCGGGCGATCTGGAGCCGGTCGGCCAGGTCGAAGTAGACCTCGGCGGTCTCCTCGACCGAGCGGCCGGTGCCACGCGCGATGTCCACGATGTCGAAGGCCGAGTACGCCGGCACCATCGCCGCGATCCGCTCGGCCAGCACCACGGGCACCCCGCGGCTGGCGAACAGCTCGCGACGCTCCTCGAACCCGGTCAGGTCGCGGCCTGCCAGCAGCTTGGGCAGGCTCGCGGCCACGGTCAGGATGCCGTCGGCGAAGAAGTCGATCTCCGACTGCACCAGGAACGGCGGCCTTCGGTTGTGCAGCAGCCAGCGCGCAGCCCGTTCCGTTAGCTTGCGTCCTTCCAGCATGGCCAGGATCTGCACGCTGGTGTCCACGACGCCGTCGAGCTCCTCGACCTGGGCCCAGAAGCCGGGCATGTCGAAGACGGCACGCGCCACGAGCCAGGCCGCGGTGATCTCCGGCACCGAGGCGCCGGTCTCCTCGTTGAGCCGGAACGCGAGCGTGATCCCCGAGCGGTCCACCATGTCGTTGACGACCGAGGTAGTGATGATCTCGCGGTGCAGCCGGTGTTCGCCCATCCGCGGGGCGTACTTCGCCCGCAGCGGGGTCGGGAAGTAGTCGACCAGCACCCTGTGCAGGAACGGGTCGTCGGGCAGGTCGGAGGCCAGCACCTCCTGCGCCGCAGCGATCTTGGTCTGGGCCAGCAGCACCGAGAACTCCGGGGAGACCAGGCCCCGCCCGGCCGACCGGCGCTCGGCGATCTCGCGGTCGGTGGGCAGCACGTCGAGGCGCCGCCTGACCCGGCCCTCGCGCTCGAGCTTGCGGATGTAGCGAGCGTGCACGTGCAGCATCTGCGGCGCCTGGGCCCTGGCGGCGGCGAGCGTCCGGTTCTGCTGGTAGTTGTGCTCGAGCACCTGCTCGGCGACCTCGTTGGTCATGGCGTGCAGCAGCTCGTTCCGTTCGTCGGGGGTGAGCGCACCGTCGCGGACCACGCGGTCCAGGAGGATCTTGATGTTGACCTCGTGGTCGGAGGTGTCGACGCCTGCGGAGTTGTCGATGAAGTCGGTATTGACCAGCCCGCCGGCCAGCGAGTACTCGATCCGCGCCTCCTGGGTCAGGCCCAGATTGCCGCCTTCACCGACGACCTTGGCCCTGACCTGCGAGGCGTCGACGCGGACGGCGTCGTTCGAGCGGTCACCGACGTCGGCGTTCGACTGGTTCGTGGCCTTCACGTAGGTGCCGATGCCGCCGTTCCAGAGCAGGTCCACCGGCGAGCGCAGGATGGCCGAGATCAGGTTGTCCGGCGACATCGCGTTCGGGCCGTCGCCGATCCCGAGAGCCTCGCGCACCTGGGGTGAGATCTGGATGGACTTGACCGACCTCGGGTAGATCCCGCCGCCGGCCGAGATCAGGGCCTGGTCGTAGTCAGCCCACGAGGAACGAGGCAGATCGAATAGCCGTTGCCTTTCCGCGTAGCTGGATTCGGGGTCAGGGCCCGGATCGAGGAACACGTGCCGGTGATCGAAGGCGGCGATCAGCTTGATGTGGCGGGACAGGAGCATTCCGTTGCCGAACACGTCACCGGACATGTCGCCGACGCCGATAGCGGTGAAGTCGTCGGTATCGACGTCGACGCCCATGGTCGCGAAGTAGTAGCGGACCGACTCCCACGCGCCGCGCGCGGTGATCCCCATCTTCTTGTGGTCATAGCCCTCCGACCCGCCGGAGGCGAACGCGTCGCCGAGCCAGAAGCCTCGGCCAGAGGCGATCTCGTTCGCGGTGTCGGAGAACGTCGCGGTGCCCTTGTCCGCGGCGACCACGAGGTACGGATCGTCACCGTCATGCCGCACCACGTGCGGGGGCGGCACGACCTGGCCCGCCTCCAGGTTGTCGGTCACATCCAGCATGGCCGAGATGAACATGCGGTAGCAGGCCAGGACCTCGCCCTGGTAGGACTCCCGGTCGGAGGGGTCGGGCAGCTGCTTGCAGACGAAGCCGCCCTTGGCCCCCGACGGCACGATGACGGAGTTCTTGACCTCCTGCGCCTTGGCGAGGCCCAGGATCTCCGTGCGGAAGTCCTCGCGCCGGTCCGACCAGCGCAGCCCGCCCCTGGCAACGCTGGCGAACCGCAGGTGCACGCCCTCGAACCTGGGCGCGTACACGAACATCTCGAACTGCGGCCGCGGCGCCGGGAGGTCGGGCACCTCCTGGGCGTTGAGCTTGAAGACCAGGTAGGGCACCTGGCTCGGCGGAGCGCTGTCCGCCACGGCCTGACCCGCCGCCATACCGCCGCCCGGCATCTCGGCCACGGTCGCGCCGCTGCCGCCGGCGGCGAAGTAGTTCGTCCGCAGCGTGGCGTTGATCAGGCCGAGGTAGGACCGCAGGATGCGGTCCTCGTCCAGGCTGGCCACGTTGTCGAGCGCGCCGCCGATCTCCTCGGCGATCGCTTCGCTGCGCTCGACCTCGCCGCCCGCCTTGGCCGGGTCGAAGCGCGACTCGAACAGCCGGACCAGCAGCCGCGCGATCGGCGCGTTCGAGCGCAGGACGCGCTCGATGTACTCCTGGCTGAACGTCACGCCCGCCTGGCGCAGGTACTTGGCGTAGGCACGCAGCATCACGACCTGCCGCCACGTGAGCTGAGCATCCAGGACCAGCGCGTTGAACCCGTCGTCCTCGATCCGGCCGTCCCAGAGCGCCGCGAGGGCCCCCTCGACCTGCACGCGGACCTGCTCGATGGTGGGCCCGGAAACGCCGGCGGGAATCCCGGTCCGGCTCAGCCCGAAGTCGTAGATCCAGAACGGCTGCGTCGCCAGATCACGGGCACCGGGGAACTCATACGGGTGCTCGTCGACCACGTCCACGCCCATGTGCTGGAGCCTCGGCAGCACGTCGGTCAGCGTGATCGGCCCGCTGGTGCGGTAGATCGTCAGCCGCCAGACGCGGTGGCTTGGAACGGCAGGGCCGTCCTCGGCGAGCGGGACGCCCCCGATGTAGTCCTCGGACTCCCAGAGGTCAAACGCGATGTCACGGCCGGACTCGCGCAGCTCCAGGATGCGGTTGAAGTCTCCGACCGCCGCCGACGCCGGGACATCCGTCTTGTAGGTCTCCGGAACGACGTCGCCGATCTGCGTCAGCAGCTCCCGGCCGCGCTGCGGCCCCAGCTCCCTGACGGCCTCGTCGGCGAGGTCATCGTCCCAGGACCGCACGGCCATGCCGACCTGGCGTTCAAGCTCAGCCGGGTCGACGTCCGGCAGCTGATGGCCGCGTTCGGCCCGGACGACGATGTGCAGGCGAGCGACCGGTGACTCCCCCACGAGCACGCTGTAGTCGATCTGCGAGGCGACGAAGGCCTGCTCGAGTACGCGCTGGGTCAGCAGCCTGGCCTTGGTGGTGTACCGGTCGCGCGGCATGTAGATCAGGCAGGACACGTACCGGCCGTAGGGGTCCTTGCGCAGGAACAGCCGGGTCTCCCGGCGCTCGCGCAGCCGGTGCACGCCCGCGTAGATCGCGGCCAGGTCGTGCGCCGAGGTCATGAAGAGCTCCTCGCGCGGATACGAGTCGAGGATCTCCGCCGCTTCCTTGCCGTCGTGGCTCTCGGCCGCTATGCCGGATAGCTCCAGCACCTCGGAGAGCTTGCGGCGCAGCACCGGAATGCCCCGGATCGACTCGCTGACCGCGGAGTGCGTGTACAGGCCGAGGAAGCGGTACTCGCCGACCACGTCGCCGGCGTCCGAGACGCGCTTGACCGCGACGTAGTCCAGGTAGCTCGGGCGGTGGACGGTCGAGCGGGAGTTGGCCTTCGTCACGATGAGCCGGCGCGGGTCGAGCGCCCTGGCCCTGACCTCAGGCGGCAGCGTGGCGAACGAGCCGGGCCCGGCCCGGTCGTGGCGCAGGATCCCAAGGCCGGTGCCGGGCACCGCGCGCAGCATGAGCAGGCCGTCGGCGTCGGTATCCAGGTCGTACTCGCGGTACCCCAGGAACGTGAAGTGCCCGTCAGCGAGCCACCGCAGGAGCTGCGCGATCTCGACCGGGGCGCCCGCGCCGCCGTCGTCGCCGGACGGGGCGAGCACGTCGTCCGCGAGGGCCAGGGCGCGGGCGCGCATCCGGCTGTAGTCCTCGACGGCCACGCGCACATCGCCGAGCACGCGGTGCAGGTCGCCGGTGATCGCCTCCGCCTCGCCCTCGGCCAGCCTCGGTATCTCGATGTGCGTCCACGACTCGGCCAGTTCGTCGTGGCTGGTCAGCGCGCCGTTGACCTGGCCGATGACCTCACGCAGCTCACCGGCCACGTCCCGGCGGACCCGGAACTGCGGATGCACCACGAGCCGGGCGGACAGGCCGTGGTTGGCCAGCTCCATGCTGATCGAGTCGACCAGGAACGGCATGTCGTCGGTCACGATGTCGATCACGTCGGAGCCGGGATCCAGCGCCGCGTCGCCGCCGGAGCGCACCTTGACCAGGGCGCGGCCCTGCGGTCGCTCCGCGGCCAGCTCGGCGTGCGCGGCCGCCACCGCGACCAGCCGGTCCGGCCCGGCCGCGGCCAGGTCATCGGCGGAAACGTGGCGGTAGTAGGTATGCAGGTACCTCGCCGCGTCCCCGACGCCGGGCAGCGGCCCCGCCTTGGCCGCGGCCGCAGCCAGAACGCTCTGGATTCCGTCGGACCCGATTTCCGACATGACGTCCCACTTCCTTCATGCAGCGGCGTCGTTGCCGCAAGCGTGGTCTACAACGAGTCCCGCAGCTCCCACAAGAGCGGGTAGTACCGCATGGGTACGCGCCTATGCAGGTAAGGCGCCCCAGTCGAGCCGCCGGTGCCCGACTTAGTGCCGATCTGTCGTTCCACCATCTGGACGTGCCTGGCCCGCCACAGGCCGGCCAGCTCGTCGTGTGTCAGCAGGTCTTCGGAGAGCTGCCAGAGGTCGTCGTGGTGGGGCCGGTCCCTGGCCACGGTGACGAGCGAGGCGAGGATCTCCTTGTCGCCTGCGACCGGCAGCCCGCGGGACGCCAGCAGGTCCACGTAGGCGTCCCACAGCGACGGCTCGGCCAGCCGGGCCATGATCCTCTCCCGCTCGGCGTCGGTGAGCGAGCGGAACCTGGCCACGAAGTCAGGGTCCTTCGCCCCGGAGAGGAACTCAAGCTCACGGAACTGAACGGACTGGAAACCGCTCGCGGGCGCCAGCGCCGCCCGGAACTCCAGGAAGTCCTGCGGGGTCATGGTCTCCAGCACGTCGATCTGGCTCACCAGCAGCCGCTCGATCACGTGCGCACGCTGCAGCAGCTGGCGCGCTCGCCAGGTCACCGGCGCAGAGTCGGTGCTGGCCAGCATCGCGTCGCGGACCGCGGTCAGCTCATGCAGCAGCTGCTTGAACCACAGCTCATAGGCCTGATGGACGGTGATGAACAGCAGCTCGTCGTGCGCCGGCGGAGATACCTGCGGCACCTGCTGGTCGAGCAGCTCCGGCAGCCGGAGGTAGCTGCCGTAGGTAAGCAGCCCGCCTTCCTCGCCGAAGCTCCGCCCGCCCGGCGCGCTCACTCCGTGCCCCCCCTCACTCCGTGCCGCCAGGAACGAAGAAGCTGAGCACTTCCGGGTTCGCCAGCGCATCCGGATCGGCGGCATCGGCCACGGGCGTGCCCAGCAGGATCTTGCGCACCGGCACCTCGAGCTTCTTTCCGGAGAGGGTCCGCGGGATGCCGGGGACCGGGTGGATCTCGTCAGGAACGTGCCGCGGCGACAGCTCGGCCCGCAGCAACGATCTGATCTTGCCGACAAGTTCGTCGTCCAGCACCCGACCCGCCGCAGGCACGACGTACAAGATCAGACGACCGTCCTGGCCGAGCTGGCCGGTGTCGACGACCAGGCTGTCGGTGATCTCCGGCAGCCGCTCCACCACGCGGTAGAACTCGCTGGTGCCCATCCGGACGCCGCCGCGGTTGAGGGTGGCGTCGGAGCGGCCGTAGATGACGCACCCGCCATCGGGCAAGATCATGATCCAGTCGCCGTGCCGCCAGACGCCGGGGTACTCGGCGAAGTAGCTGTCGCGGTACCGCCGGCCGTCGGTGTCGTTCCAGAACCCGACCGGCATCGAGGGCATCGGCTGGGTCAGCACGAGCTCGCCAACCTCGCCGATCACCGGATGCCCGGCCGGGTCGAACGCCTCCACCCTGGCACCCAGGCACGCCCCGGAAATGACGCCCGCGCGCACTGGCAGCAGCGGGCTCGGCCCGACGAACCCCGTGCACAGATCGGTCCCGCCCGAGAACGAGCCGAGGATCAGGTCCTGCCCCGCCGTCGCGACCGCGTCGTACACCCAGCGGAAGCCCTCGGGCGGCAGCGGCGACCCGGTCGACCCGACGCCTCGCAGCCCGGAAAGGTCGAACTCGGCGGCCGGCCGCATGCCCTCCTTCATGCAGGCGAGCAGGTAGGGCGCCCCGGTCCCGGCGTAGGTCACGCCGCTGTCAGCGACCAGCCGCCACAGCGCGCCGGTATCAGGATGTACCGCGCTGCCGTCATAGAGGACAACGGTCGCCCCGACCAGCAGCCCGCCGATCAGGTAGTTCCACATCATCCAGCCGGTCGTGGTGTACCAGAAGAACGTGTCGGCCGCGGTCAGGTCCTGGTGCAGGCTCAGCGCCTTCAGGTGCTCAAGGACGATCCCGCCGTGACTGTGCATGATCGGCTTGGGAAGCCCGGTCGTTCCCGACGAGTACAGAACCCACAACGGATGAGAGAACGGAACGACGCTGAACGCGGGGCCGGTGTCGTCCGCAGCGGCCGCGGCCCCGAGGGCCGACCATTCCAGGACAGGCGCGCTCAGGGCCTGGCCGTCATCCCCGAACCCGGCGTAGTCGACCATGATCACGGCTTCGAGCGCGGGCAGTTCGGCCGCGATGGCCGCGACCTCGGGCCGGCGGTCGAAGCGCTTGCCCCCGTAGCAATAGCCGTCGACGGCCAGCAGCACCCTGGGCGCGATCTGCGCGAACCGGTCGATGACGCTGTGCGCGCCGAAGTCGGGCGAGCATGAGGTCCAGATCGCGCCGAGGCTCGCGGTGGCCAGCATCGCGATCAGGGCCTCGGGCGAGTTCGGCAGGTAGGCGGCGACCCGGTCGCCGACACCGACGCCGAGGTCGGCCAGGCCGGCGGCAACCCTCGCCACCTCGCGGCTCAGCTCGCCGTAGGTCAGCTGCCCCGAGCGGCCGGTCTCGGCCGAGTACCGGACGGCCGTCCGGTCCGGGTGTGACCGGGCCCAGCGCAGCGCGTTCCTCGCGTAATTGATCGTCGTGCCCTCGAACCAGCGAGCGTCCGGCATCTGACCGGCCAGGACGGGGCCATCGTCCCGGTCGCCGAGCACGTCGAAGAAGTCCCAGATCGATGCCCAGAAGTCGGCGGGCTGGGCCACCGACCACTCCCACAGGTCGCGGTAGGAGTCCGTGGCCGGGCCGCCCCGGTCGGCGAGCCAGCGGGAGTACCGGCTGATCACGGCGCGTTCGCGGACCGCTGCGGACGGCGACCAGAGCGTGTCGCCGTAGTCGCGTCCGGCCGCCGGCGCCAGGTCGTCCACGCCTACGCCCTCCAACCAACGTGCAGGTCCGTCACCATTGACTGGACTGTTATATACCAGTATGCGTTGTCTATGCGCGGGGGCCTGGTCAGCCGCCTGCAAACGGCAGGCAACCGAACGGGTCTCCGCATCCATTCACCCAGTGTGACTATGCCACGCAGATCGGGCGGTCCTCAGTGAGCGGGCGGCACGATGACGAATTCACCGAATTTGTCAGTGCGCGGCTTGGCATCCTCCGGCGGGTCGCCTACCTGCTCTGCCGGGACTGGCAGCGCTCCGACGACCTCGTTCAGGCAGCCGTCACCCGGCTGTACGTGCACTGGGAACGCGCGCGGGGGCTGGAGCACATCGAGGCCTGCGCCAAGACGATCCTCGTCCGCGAATTCCTCGGCGAACAGCGCTCGTCCTGGGCCAAGCGAGTGCGGATCGGCTTCGCATTGCCTGATTCGGCGGCGCTGGCTCATGACAGCGACGCCGAGCTGGACATGCGCGCAGCGCTTGCGGGTCTGGCGCCGCGGCAGCGGGCCACGATCGTGCTCCGTTTCTATTGCGACCTCAGCGTGGAGCAGACGGCTGAACTACTGGGCTGCACGGAGTCGAGCCAGGCGCCTCGTCCGGACGGGAGGTCCCACAGCATGGATGAAAGGACAGTGCGCGACATGTTGCGCAAGATCGCATCCGACGAGGCACCACCGAGCCGGGTGAGCATCGGCCTGGCGCTCAGCAAAGGCCTGCGACGGCGCCGGACCCGGCGCATCTACTGATCCGCCGGCCCGCCGGTTGCCGCCGCCGCCGCGGTAGCTCTGATCGCCGGGGTACCGCTGGCGTTGTCTAGCCAGAACCAGCCCCAGCAGGCCCCGACGACTCACTACAGCAGCAACCCGCCCAAGATTGCGCCGCGGGGGTTCAGCCTGACCGAGCCCTTTGCGGTCTGGGGCTGGCTGCCTAGCGGAGTGACCAAGGAAGGGCTATGGGCCAACGGGCAGGGCGGGCAGGTCGAGTCACTTGAGGCCGGCGGTCATGGCGGTCGCGGTCTCAGCCTCGACATCGGCTCCGCGCGCTATTGCAGGCTGGCGCGCGGGTCGGGGCTCTCGCTGGACTGCGGGTCGGACGGGGTTAGTCCCGTCCCCTTGGCCGGAAGGGCCGCTGACGTCGACGGCGGCACCGCCTACTGGGTCGAAGGTGGTGGCGTGGCGTGGGTGTACGCGAAGAACGGCTGGGCGTGGATGACCTCGTCGGGCGTGAGCAAGGGTCATGTCCTGAAGGTCGCGGGGACCCTCCGGTACAACTCAGATGCGTACCGGTACGGGTTCACCTGGCACGGCGCGCCCGCGGGCTGGACGACAGGATCCTTCTTCCATGGCGTGCAGTTCACGTTCATCGGAGGTCAGCCGACACCGCTCGGCTGGTACTTCGGCCCGGTCTCGCACGCCGAAACGGCCTTGGAGATAAGCGCCATCCCCGTCGCGGACCATCCATTCGAATGGGCCTGCGGCGGGCAGTATGAGTATCTGCTTAAGGGCGGCAAGCGGGTCACGCTGGACGGGACCAAGGCCACCTTGGTCACCGTGAACAAGAACAACGAGCACTACCAGGCGCTCTGCGACGGGAGCATTCACGGCGACCGCATGCAGATCCTGCTGTATAGCGACGGCCGAGGGACCAACATCCCCGTAGCCGGAGTCAAGAAGCTCGGCGGCGTGCTGGGCGTCTTCCGAAACCTGCGGCTGCTGGGGACCAACATCGGAAACTGGACCACGAACCCGCTGCACTGAGTTTGCCCGCCCCGACGGCGCCCGCGGCCCGTGCGGCCGCGGGCGCCGTCTGGCAACAGCCAGGACACATTTCCCGGAAGTAAGACAACCCGCATCCTCGCCGGGTGATTTATGTAGGCGTGAGCGCGAACCACGACGAGGAGTTCACCGAGTACGTCTCGGCCAACCTCGGGGTCCTGCGCCGGCTCGCGTACTTGCTCTGTCAGGACCCGCATCGAGTCGACGACCTCGTCCAGACCGCGATCACCCGGCTGTATTCCCACTGGGAGCGTGCCCGGGCGGTCGAGAACCTGGATGCCTACACCCGCACCATCCTCGTCCGGGTGTACCTCAAAGACCGCCAGTCGCCATGGGCCATGCGTATCCGCTTGCCCGGAGAGCTGCCCGAGCCGGAGCCGCGGACAGAGGACAGGGAAGGCGGTCTTGACGTGCGCGCCGCCCTTGCGGCGCTCCCGCGTGGGCAGCGCGCCACGCTGGTGCTGCGCTTTTACATCGACCTCAGCGTTGACGAAGCGGCCAGGGTCCTGTCCTGCTCGCCGGGAACCGTGAAAAGCCAGACCGCCAAAGGCCTCGGCTCTCTCCGGCGAGCTCTCAGTCAGCCGCCGGGCACGAGACCGGTGGCACCCGCCCGGCCGATGCCGCCTATGCCAGCAACCCAGAACCCGACGGGGGTCGAAAGCAATGGATGAGACGGGACTCCGAGAAGTGCTGGCCCGGGTCGCTGAGGATCAGCTGCCGCCGAGCCGGGTGGACATCGGACTAGCCAGTCGACGCGGGAGGCGCAGGGCGCACTGGCGCCGGATCTATCTGCCGTACGGGGCGCCCGTCGCCGCCGCGGCGGCGGTGGCCCTGATCGCCGGTCTCCCGCAGGCGGTTACCAGTAACAACCAGCAGCCCCCCACCGTCCCGTCGGTCCAGAACGGCAACCCGCCGAAGGTGGCTCCGCCCGCGTTCGACGCGCTCGAACCCTTCGCCGTCTGGGGCTGGCTCCCTCGTGCCATAGACCCGGACGCGATGTCGTACCAGGACGCCGAGTTCTCCGATGGCGAGACTCTCTCCGCCTATGTACCGCGAGCCAACGGTGAGAGTCTTCAATTCCAGATCTGGCCGGCCCACGGTTGCAAGGTCGTTAACGCCCGGCGAGCCCGTCTTCTGGAGTGCGGCACTAACGGCTCGATCGGCTCCTTTGAGCTGACCACCAAGGCGCCGCCCGTCGACGGCGGCAAGGCTTACTGGGTGGGCAATAACCTGGCGTGGCAGTACGGCAAGTCCGGCTGGGCGCAGATCATTGCAGCCAATCTCAGTCGGGCTGAGGTGCTCAAGGTCGCGGCCACGCTGAGATACCAATCGGCCAGGTTCCGCTACGGGTTTGCGATCGACCGGGTGCCGGCCGGCTGGCGCCAGCTTGGGCAGCCGGATGGGACCTTCTTTACGTTCACCGATGGCAAGCCGACGCCCGACTCGTGGTATTTCGGCCAGCGCTCGAACGGCGAGCCGACGCTGCAGATATGGGCCATGCCGCCCGCCGACCGGACCTATAACACTGAGTGCGCGGTACTGACACATGTTCACAAGCAGTCGATCAAGCTTGATGGAACCCGCGCGACCCTGCTGTCCAGCGCGACTGCGGCTCCCTCGCAGGCGTTCGAGGCGCTCTGCGATCGCGACCTTCGCGGCCTTGACTTCGGCATCATCCTCATAACCAGGGATGCCGGAGCCACGACGCCCGCGCCTGGTGTCAGCCACCTCGGCGGCGTGCTCGGCGTCTTCCACCACCTGCGCCTCCTCGGGCCCGACGCCCAGAACTGGACGACCAACCCGCTGCGCTAGCGGCTCAAGGCGGGGCCTACCGCGCGGCGTGCACCCGAGTCAGCCGGTCGATTGCCGACACGACCTGGTCGGTGTCGGACAGGTCGGTGAGCACCAGGTCAGCACCGGCATCCTGAAGCTCGGCCACGGTGTCCCGGCCGGTGGCCACCGCGATGCTGCGCGCGTCGCCAATCCTGGCGGCCTCGACGTCGCGGCGGGTGTCGGCGATGTAGACGGTGGACTCGGCGCCGAAGGCGGCACGGTACTTCTCCGCGGCCCTGGTCCTGGTCATCAGCAGCAGGGAGCCGCGCGGGTAGGCGTCCGAGCCGTACCCCCCGATCTCCAGGTCGAAGAACCGGTCCAGCCCGAAGGCCTGCAGCTTGGCCGCGGCGTTGGCCTTGATCGTCCCGGTGAGGACCGACTGCACCACGCCTGGCAGGTGGGACACGGCGGTCACCGCGGCTCGTGCGCCCGGCGTCAGGTGTCCGGCCTGCCGGAGCTGCTCGTGGCGGAACGTGAATGCCGCCTCAAGCTCCCAGCAGTAACGGGAGAGCAGCTCGGCGTCGGCGATCTCGTCGTCGCCGGGCGCGACGTCGTTGAGCGCCAGCGACTCGAAGAAGATCTCCGTGTCGCTCCGGCCAGCTACCTGGGGCAGGCTGACCAGCGGCTTGCCGGTGACCCGCCGGAAGGCGTCGGCGTAGGCATCGCGCGCTACGCGGCCGACATCCAGCAGGGTCAGATCGATGTTCCACAGGACGAGGCGGTCGACGGCACCCATGGCACCTCCGGCGCGGGCGAGCACAGGCGCATGGGTACGCAGCCGCGCAAAATGCTTCCCAGACGCGCCGCCAGCCGCCGATGCGGCCAGCGCTTGGTGCGAGCGTACCTCTGAGACCGGACAACTAAGGCAATTTACCCAAGAAAACCGGGCGAACAGTGCCGCAAACCCGCCCCACCCCATGATCACGCCGAGTTTGTAACCAAATCGGTGACAAACTCCGCGTGATCATGGAGCCGGGCGACCCCGGAGCTCAGCCCATGTGCGGGTAGCGGTGGTCCACCGGCGGCACGAACGTCTCCTTGATCGTCCGGGCGTTCACCCAGCGGATCAGGTTGAAGATCGACCCGGCCTTGTCGTTGGTGCCGCTTGCCCGCGCGCCGCCGAACGGCTGCTGCCCGACCACGGCCCCGGTCGGCTTGTCGTTGACGTAGAAGTTTCCGGCCGAGAACCTCAGCACCTCCGCGGCGTGCGCGATCGCCGCCCGGTCCTGGGCGATGATCGACCCGGTCAGCGCGTACGGGGCGATGTCGGCAGCCTGCGCCATCACGGCCTCGTAGTCGCCGTCCTCGAACACGTGGACGCCCAGGACCGGCCCGAAGTACTCCTTCGTGAAGATCTCATCGGCCGGGTCGGATGAGGTCAGCACCGTGGGCTGAACGAAGTACCCCTCGGCACCGTCGGTGTTCCCGCCGGTCAGGAAGCTGACGGCGGATCGCTCGCGAGCTCGGCCGAACGCGTCCACGAGCCGCCCGAAGGATCGGTCGTCGATCACCGCGCCCATGAAGGTCGAGAGGTCACTGGACACATCGCCCATGGTCAGCGACGCCACCGTGGCCAGGAAGTCGTCCCGCATCGGCTCCCAGACGCTGCGCGGCACGTAGGCGCGGGAGGCCGCCGAGCACTTCTGGCCCTGGTACTCGAACGCGCCCCGGATCAAGGCGGTGGACAGCACCGCCGGGTCCGCGGACGGGTGCGCGATCACGAAGTCCTTGCCGCCGGTCTCGCCGACCAGCCGCGGGTACGCACGGTAGGAGGCGATGTTCTCCCCCACGGTCCGCCACAGGTGCTGGAACGTCCCGGTGGAGCCGGTGAAGTGAACCCCCGCCAGATCCGGGTGCCGGAGCGCGACGTTCGAGACCGCCTGGCCGTAGCCCGTCACCATGTTGATCACGCCGGGCGGGAGGCCGGCGGCCTCCAGCAGCCGCATGAAGTAGTGGGCGGCCAGCTGCTGGGTGGGCGACGGCTTCCAGACCACCACGTTGCCCATCAGCGCCGCCGCGGTCGGCAGGTTCCCGGCGATCGCGGTGAAGTTGAACGGCGTGATCGCCAGCACGAAGCCCTCGAGCGGCCGGTACTCCATCTGGTTCCACACGCCGGGCGAGGAGATCGGCTGCTCGGCCAGCAGCCGGCGGGCGTAGTGGACGTTGAACCGCAGGAAGTCGATCAGCTCACAGGCCGAGTCGATCTCGGCCTGGTAGGCCGACTTTGACTGGCCAAGTACGGTCGCCGCGTTGAGCGTCTGCCGCCACGGCCCCGCAAGCAGGTCGGCGGCCTTCAGGAAGATCGCCGCGCGGTCGTCAAATGACAGCGCCCGCCACCCCGGCGCGGCTGCAAGCGCCGCCTCGACGGCGGCCGACACGTCGGCATCGGTGGATTCGCGCAGCTGCCCGAGCACATGCCGGTGATTGTGCGGCTGAACGACGTCGACCGGATCGCCGCCAGCCATCCGCTGGCGGCCGCCCACGGTGACGGTCAGCTCGGCCCGCTCACCAGCGAGTTCCTTGATCTTTCCCTCGAGTGCCCCACGCTCGGGGCTGCCGGGAGCGTATCCCTTGATCGGCTCATTGACCGGAAACGGGACATTGGTTACGGATTCCATCACAAGCGCTCCCTGCGTTACCCGACATCGACGGCGGAATCCCATCGTGCCACGACCGTGCAGCCCAGCTACCCGGGCGCCCGCGGCGAGATCCTCGGCCAGCGAAGCAAAAGCCCAGCTCAGCGGCGGCAAGCCAGGGGCTTAGGCCAGGAGATCGGCGATTTCCTGTGTCGCATACCACTGCAGCTCGTAGCCCTCCGCGCCGTCCACGACGAACCGGGCGTCCTCGTCGCCCGCATCGGCCGCCGGCAGGGCGGCGATTGCCGCCGCGATCTCGCTGGCCGCCGATGGATCGTCGACGTGAGCCGAGACGACGTCCCGCAGGGCAACCGGGGCGGCGATCTGGACCAGGGCCGGCTCGTCGAACCCGTTATTGCCGGTCGAGGCGCTGTCAGGCAGCTCCGCGGCGATCACGACCCGGCGCCTGGGCGCGGCCGGATCGGCCGCCAGCAGCCGCAGCGACTTGCGCGCGGCGTGCATCAGCGCGACGTACTCCAGTTCCTCGATGTCGCCGCTTGAGTACCACTCCCGCAGTGCGGGCGTGACGGCGAACCCGCGCACCGGGGCCGGACCGACCTCGCCGGTGCGTAGCAGTTCGGCCAGGGCCGGAATAGTCGAAGGCAGATATACGCGCATCTGATTGTCCTGCAGCGCAGCGAATGTGATCCCGAGTCTGCCAGCCGGACCCGCCCAAGTCAGCCAACTTGTCGCGGTTGGGCGCGCCGGCCTCGTTCCGCTCCAGGCGAATCATTCAGCGCGCTCACAACGGCCGCCACGGCAGCCTCAAGCGACTCGTGCTCCCACACGCGCACCACGCTCCACCCGGCCTCGACCAACGCGGCATCGGCGGCCCGGTCGCGCTCGACGTTGCGCGCCAGCTTCGGCCCCCAGTACCACGTGTTGTTGGCCGGTTTTGTCCCATGGTGCGGGCAGCAGTGCCAGAAGCAGCCGTCCACGAACACCGCGACCCGCCGCGCGGTGAACGCGATGTCCGGCCGCACCCGCCGCCCGGTCAGATCCAGCCGGTAGTCCTTGCGATAGCGGAAGCCCTGCCGGTGCAGTTCTCGCCGCAGCGCCAGCTCAGGTCCGGTGTCGACGCGCCGGTTGGCGCGCATGTTCGCAGACCGGCCCGCATTGAGCGGACGCGGATAGTCGGCCATAGCGGTCAGGCTAACGGGAACGGGCTGCCGCTGGGGGGCTCTCGCCTGCCCGCTGATCCGGCTTAGAGCGGCAGATCGAGCAACTCCGAGACTCGCTCGGCCGTGGCCGCGGCCCCGCGATGGAGGACCCCGGTGAACCCGGTCTCCTCGGCGGCCGTGACGTTGGCCTCAAGATCGTCGATGAAGATGCACTGCTGGGGCTCAAGGCCGAGCAGCTGGGCCGCGTGCAGGAAGATCTGCGGCTCGGGCTTGCGCATGCCGACCTCACCGGAGATCACCACCGCGTCGAAAATCTCGGGGAACAGGTCGCGGGGATAGTCGCCGCCGCCCCAGGAGTTCGACAGCAGCCCGGTCGGCACGCCTCCGGAGTGCAGACGCCGGAAGAGGTCCACCATGGCCGCGTCCATCCTCGACCCGGCGAACATGCGCACGAGCAGGCCGTCCCCAGGCACCGGACCGCCGTCGACCAGGACCAGCCGGCTGGCCAGCTCGCGTTCGAACTCGGCCGGCGAGGCTTCGCCGCGTTCCAGCGCGTGGATGGGGTTGACCTCGTGGTCGGTCTCGTAGGCCTGGGCCACCCACTGCCTCATCACGGTCACGTAGCTGTCGCGATCGATCCCGTCAGCCTCAAGCCAGGCAAAGACAGTCTCGGCAATGGGGTTGGTCATGACGCCACCCCAGTCGGTGATTACTCCACGTAGCTGCACAGCCCCGATCGTAGGCGGCCCATCCGCATTTGCCCACTTCGCGGGCCTTACGCCGACGTGAACATCAAAGTGGCCTGCGGCTCCTGGCAGAATCGCCGCATGACACGCACCGGGGTAAATCGCACCGCCGTAGTGACCGGGGCCAGCAGCGGAATCGGCGCGGCCACCGCCCGCCGACTGGCGGAGGCCGGCTACCGGGTCGTGCTGACCGGCCGCCGCGGTGACCGGCTCGCGGAGGTGGCCGAGCAGATCGCGGCCGAGGGCGGTCAGGCCGAGGTGCATCGGCTCGACGTCACCGACCGCCCCGCGGTCGATGAGCTGGCCAGGTCGCTGGATCGGTGTGACGTCGTGGTCGCGAACGCCGGCGGCGCGGTCGGCGCGGACACGGTCGCGGCGAGCTCGGCCGCCGACTGGCTGGCCATGTACGAGGTCAACGTCCTCGGCACGCTCAACTGCGTGCAGGCCCTGCTGCCGAAGCTCATCGCCAGCGGCGACGCCGCGATCGTGATCATGGGCTCGACCGCGGGCTTCACCGCCTACGAGGGCGGCGGCGGCTACGTCGCGGCCAAGCACGGCGAGCACGCGATCGCGGCGACGCTGCGGCTTGAGCTCTACGACCAGCCGGTGCGAGTTATCGAGATCGCACCCGGCATGGTGAAGACCGCCGAGTTCGCGGTGAACCGTTTCCGCGGAGACGCCAACAAGGCCGCGGCGGTCTACGCCGGCGTCGAGGAGCCCCTCACCGACATGGACGTGGCCGACGCCGTCACCTGGGCCGTTACCCGGCCCGCGCACTTCAACGTCGATCTCATGGTCCTGCGCCCGCGCGCCCAGGCGGCCCAGCACAAGGTGCACCGGGTCACGCCCTGATGGCCAGGGCGATCACCGAGGCCGAGGCACGAACGAGGGCACAGCTGATCGCGGTCGAGTCGTACGCGGTCTCGCTCGACCTCACCGATGGTGCCGAGTCCGCTCGCTCGCGCACCGAGATCCGGTTCAGCTGCCGCGTGCCCGGCGAAGCCACGTTCGCCGACCTGGACGCTTCGGCGGTTCACGCGATCGTGCTGAACGGCGAGCCCGTCGATCCCGGCAGCGTCGCCGCGGGGCGTCTGCCCCTGCGGCGCCTGGCCGCCAGCAACACGCTGACCGTCGACGCCACCGTGGCGGTGTCGGCTGGCGCCGGCCTGTCTGCCTACGCCGACCCGGCCGACGGGAACCGTTACCTGGTGGCGAGCTGCTTCCCGGCAGCGGCTGGCAGCATCTTCTGCTGCTTCGACCAGCCCGACCTGCGGGCCCCGCTGAGCCTGGTCGTGACGCTGCCGGCCGGGTGGACCGCCATTGCCAACGGCGAGCCGGTCCAGCGTCCGCGGGACGGGGCGGCCGGAGTCTGGCGGTTTTCAGCCGTGCCCGCCATGAAGCCGTACGAGTTCGCGTTCTGCGCGGGCCCGTACGTCACATCTCCCCGAGCGCCGGCGCTTACCGCCGGTCAGACGTCACTGGCGGTGCACTGCCGCGTCAGCCTGGGTTCCAGCGCCGGCCTCGACCGGATCGTCCGCATCGTCGGTGCCGTCTTGCCCTACTACGAGCATCTGCTCGGCGTGGCCTGCCCCTACCCGAAGGTGGATATCGTCTGCGCGCCCGGCATCGGGCCGGTGGCCATGCAGCTGCCTGCGGTGATGTACGTCAGCGAGCGGCTGCTGCAGCGGGCCGCGGACGCGGACGACGAGTTCGTGCCGACCGTACTGGCACATGAGGTCGCGCACTTGTGGTTCGGCTGCCTGGTCGAGGGCCGCTGGTGGGACGACCTCTGGCTGGCCGAGACGATGGCCACCTACCTGAGCTACGCCGCAATGGCCGCTGTCCTCGGCCGGCCCGACGCCTGGGCGGAATTCGGGTTCAGCCGCCAGGCCAGCGCGTATGAGGCCGACAGCCTACCGAGCACGCAGCCGGTGTCATCGCCGGTGCAGTCCGCCGCGGACGCGCTGACCAGACCGCCCGCGGTCACCTACGTCAAGGGCACGAGCGTCGTCCGGCAGCTCGAGGCGTGGCTCGGCAGCGACGCGATCTGGGCCGGCCTGAACGATTACCTCACGCGCCATGCCTGGTCCGCCACGGCGCTGTCCGACCTCATCGGCTGCTGGTCGCGGGCGAGTGACCGGGACTTGCACTCATGGGCGGTGCAGTGGCTCCGCCGCGCCGGTGTCAACGAACTGCGTCCCGAGCTGACGGTCGGCAGCGACGGCGCGATCGCGTCCCTGGCCATCGTGCAGCAGCCGCCCCGAACCGATGCCGACGGGCCGTTGCGCACCCACCTCCTGACGGCCGGTCTCTACGACGCCGACGAATCTGGCCTCCGGTGCACGCGCCGGGTCGCGGTCACCGTGGCCGGCGAGCGGACGCCCGTACCTGAGCTGACCGGGATGCGCGCCCCGGCCGCGGTCATCATCAACGACGGGGACCAGACGTTCGCGACCATCCGCTTCGACCCGGCCTCCTGGACGGCGCTGGCGACAGCGGCCATGGACGTAACTGACCCGCTGGCCGAGTCGGTCTGCTGGACCGCCGCCTTCGACATGGTGCAGTTCGGCGAGCTGGACGCGGCCGACTTCGCGGCGCTGGTGGCCCGGACGGTGTCCGCGGGGCGGCCGGCGGTCGGACTCGAACAGCTCCTGGACCGCGCGGTCACCGCGGCGGACCGTTACGCTGCGCCAGCCCGCCGGTCGGCGGTACGCGAGCATCTCGCCGCCGCGGTCTT
>DATHPF010000181.1:0-1975 GCA_035484155.1 Streptosporangiaceae bacterium | reverse complement strand
TTCATCCGGAGCGTTCCCCGAGCGAGCTCGCCGAATGCCAGCTGCACGAGGCGCTGCTGAACGTGGCGTTCGACGCCGCCACCCCGCTCTGGCTGCTGTGCCCCTACGACCTCGAGGCGCTGGCCGCCGACGTGATCGACGAGGCGCAGCGGAGCCACCCGTTCGTCGCCCACGGTGACCAGCGGCAGGTGAGCAGCGCGTTCGAGCCGATCGACCTGGCCGACCCCTTCGACCGCCCGCTCGGCCCGCCGCCGGCCGAGGCGGCGCCGGTGTCCTTCGGCAGCGGCGACCTGCGCCGGCTGCGCACGTTTGTGGCCGGCCATGCCGAGCAAGCCGGGCTCGAGAAGGAAGCAGCCACCGGGGTGGTGCTCGCGGTCAGCGAGGTCGCCAGCAACAGCATCAGGCACGGCGGCGGGCACGGCGAAGTGCGCGTCTGGACCGAAGGACGCATCCTCGTCTGCGAGGTGTCCGACCGGGGCCACATCACGTCGCCGCTCGTGGGCCGGGTGCGGCCGGTGCCCGACGCCGGTGGCGGGGCCGGCCTGTGGCTCGCGAACCAGCTCTGTGATCTGGTGCAGATCTCCTCGTCGGCTCGCGGAACCACGGTGCGGGTCTACCAGGCGGCCGACCGCTGACGGACCGGCCCGGCGGCGCAGCGTTCAGGCCCCTCGGTGTGGTTGTGACGGCGGCTGCCCACCGACCCGCATCACGATCTCGGTGGCGAGGTCGCGGAGCTTCATATTCCGGTTGTTCGACGCCCGGCTCAGCGTCGCGAACGCCTGGTCGGCATCGCATCGTGACTCGGCCATCACGATCCCGATCGCCTGGTCGATCACGGCCCTCGACCGCAGCGCGTGCTCGAGCTGAGCGGCCAGGTCCCGGGCCTCCGCGTAGCGGCCGACCACCACGATGGCGGCCGAGGCCGGCACCGTGAACAGCGAGATCAGGTCCTCGTCCAGCTTGCTGAAGCCGTCGGTCTGGTGGCTGGACAGGTTCAGCGCCCCCAGCCGCCGGCCCGCCAGGCCGAGGCCGGCCGACAGGTAGCTGCGCAGTCCCATCTCCTCGGCCAGGCTGGTGAACTCGGGCCAGCGTTGCTCGGCCTCGTGCAGGCTCCACCGGTTGACCTGCTGGCGGCGCGCAGCATCCAGGCACGGGCCGTCGTTCAGGACGTACTGACGTCGGTCCAGCTCGTACGTCTTTTCGTCGGTGGCCGCGATCGTGCTGGGCTGGTCCTTTGCGTCGAGCACCGTGACGCTCGCTGCGTGGCAGCTCGGGATCGAGCGCAGGGCGAGCGCGAGAATGCTGCCCAGGGTGTCGCGGACCGACTCGTTCTCAGTCAGGGTCCTGGCCAATTCGGTCAGGGACTCGACGAGGTCCTCGTAGCGTCCGCTCAGCATGGACTCGGCTGCCGGGTCGTGGGCTACCATTCCCGTTCCCTCCGATCCATCCATTTGCAGCTAAACCGTCTCCGCTCGGCTCGGCGGGCTGCCGGTGCGGGCAGCCTTGGCCCAGGGTAGGAGCTTGCTGGCGGAAAGACGAAAGAGCCGGAGAAACCGGAACGCTGGACCGGTGAGCCGGCTTTCTGGGCATGGCTAGCTCCCACTGCCACGAAGGACATTAGGTAGCCTCGCTGCCGGACCACGTGCGGCGGCCTGCGGCCGCGCGCTTGACAGTATGGCCGAGGCGTCTTGCTCGGGTCAAAGCGGCAAGCCGGGCGGGAGAGCCTGACCGCCGGCCCGGCAGCGGTCAGGCCGGGTACCTGATCCCGGGCTGCGCCGCCATCTCCTGGTCGTGGCTGCTGGGGATCTGCAGCTGGATCGAGCAGCCCTCCGCATCGGACCTGATGTCCATCCAGTCGCAGATCTGGTTGGCCAGCCAGAGGCCGTCACCGTCGCCGGGCACCAGTTCGGCCGGACGGAGGCCGAGGAACGGGTCGCGGATGCTGGCGCCGGGCTGGCGGAAATCGCATACGACC
>DATHPF010000180.1:0-10108 GCA_035484155.1 Streptosporangiaceae bacterium | reverse complement strand
AGCCGGGGCCGGCCAGCCTCGCATTCCTGGGCGTTTAGGTCCCGCCTTGCGAGGTAGATGGCGTCCGGCCAGATGCAAGCCCCGGCCGACGCCCGCCTCGGGCATCGGCAGCAGGCGCTCTGGCTGACAGGGGCGATCACGGCGATCGCCCCGCGACCGGAGGCGATCATGCGGATCATCGGCGTACTACTCGTCGTCTGGCTCATTGTCGGCATGCTGGCAGGGCTGCAGCGGCACTACTACAACGGAGCTGTGAGCTGCGCGCACGCAGGCACCGTCGCAGCCACCATCGCCGCGGGCCCGCTGAACTACGTGGGCGCGAACCCCAAGGTGAATTGCGCGGTCCCGCAGCCAAGCAAGTGACGAAACTGGCCCGGCGGAGGTGCAGGTACCCATCCGCCGGGCACGCCCGCTTCATGTAGTTCCGTCGCCCCCGCGCTGGCATCGGCGTGACCCGACGCTAGCGTCGGCGTGAGCCTTCGTCGCCAGCGTTCGCGATAATGGCTGCGATAGGCGGGATAAGCCCTACTGCGACGGATATCACGACCGCAGCAGTAACCGAGAAGATCCGTACCACTGTCCAGGCCAGTACGACGGCGCCGATGCACACGCCCATCAGGATGAAGTAGATGCGGTCCCGATTCACCGCGCAGCCTGTGACTCGGTCATGAGTATGAGGCTTACCTGATCTGCTGCCAGCAAACGCCATGCCAGCAAAACGCCCTGCAGCAAGCACTAAGCATGAGAGACCATGAGCGGATGACGGATCGCAGCGCCGGACCAGGGCACATCGGCGCTCGGCCATTCGTTGGCGTGGTAACTATCCGGTCCGGGTCGCAGGTCGCAGGCCGTGGTGATGACGATGGCTGACGGCACGTACTGTGTTGCCGGTGACGCCGTGGTGACCTATCAAACCTTCGAGCGCGGACGATGAGCTGGGTATATGTCGCGGCGACCGTCGTCGCCGCGATGCTCTCCGGGTTCGGCTTCGTGCTCCAGCAGCACGCTGCCGAGCAAGTCCGCACTGCCGAGTTCCTCAGGCTTGGCCTCATCGCCAAGCTCGTCCACAATCGTCGCTGGCTGGGCGGACTCGCGGCGCTGGTCGCCGGGGATCTGCTCGGCGCCTGGACGCTCGGCCACCTGGATCTGTCCATCACCGAACCGCTTCTGACCACCAGCCTGATCTTCGCGCTCGTGCTGGCGGTGCCGCTCAGCGGGCAGGCGCTGCGCCGGACGGAGATCATCGGTGCGGTACTGCTGACTGCGGGCGTGGCGGCGCTGTCGGCGACCAGGACGGTACGGTCGGCCGGCGAGTCGTTCGGCTCGGTGTCACACTGGCCGGCCGCCGGCCTCATCGCGCTGATCGCGGCCATCCTCGTCTACGTAGGCCGGCACCGCTCCGGTGTCCTGCGAGCCGCCCTGACCGGCACGGCAAGCGGACTGGTCTTCGGCATCGCCGACGCGCTGACCCGCACGAGCGTCCAGATCCTGGACGGCCGGAGCCCGGCCCACCTGCTAGTGACCTGGCCCGGCTACGCCACCGTCGCCACCACCTTGGTCGGGCTCTGGCTGATGCAGAATGCCTTCAACGCGGCGCCCCTGCACGCCTCGCTGCCGGCCGTAACTGCGGCCGAGCCGGCCGCGGGAATCGTACTCGGCGTGGTGGTCTTCGGCGACGTCGTTCACGTTTCGACATGGCTGCTCGCGCTCCAGGCGGCGAGTATCGCGGCGATCGTCGGCGGCGTCATCCTCGTCGCCAGGGCGCCCGTTTTCCGCGACCTGCGCCTGCGCGAGCTGCCGCATGTGGCCCTGGAACGGCTCCAGCATCCTGGTCCGCATGGAGCAGCCCGGGACCTCGCCGCGGCAGACCCCTCAGGTGACCCGAGCGACGGGCGGCCGCGCTTGCTCGGCGACAAGCCACTAGCGCCTGGCGGCAAGCCACTGGTGCCAGACGGCAAGCAGCGTGAGGGCACGGCCTCCTAATACCGTCATCGCCGCCGGCGGCGTGGCGGTGCGACCAATAAGGCGACGGCCACGGGGCGGCGGGAGCGGAGGGGCGACGCGACGGGGGCACAAATGTGGCGAACGCCTCAGGTTAGCCCGTTTGCGAGCCGCCGCGCCGGGCACCTTGCCCACCGACGGCGGACATGGCCAGCCCGCCACGACAACCAGGCGAGGAGCTCATGACAGCGAAGGCGTGGCCAGGGGTCAGCTACCCGCTCGGCGCGACCTATGACGGCGTGGGCACGAACTTTGCCCTCTACAGCGAGGCCGCCGACCAGGTTGAGCTATGCCTGTTCGGCGCCGCCGGGACAGCTCAGTCCGGTACGGCGGAACCCGTACGCGAGGAACGGGTCGCCCTCACGGAGGTCGACGGCTACATCTGGCATGGCTACCTGAACGGTGTCGGCCCCGGCCAGCGCTACGGCTTCCGCGTCCACGGCGACTACGACCCGGTCGCCGGGCACCGCTGCAATCCGGCGAAGCTCCTCCTCGACCCCTACGCCAAGGCGATCGAGGGCGACGTCCGCTGGGGCCAGCCGGTGTTCGGCTACCGCTTCGACCACGAGCAGGAGCCTGAGGACAGCGATTCCGCACCGTTCGTGCCGCGCTGCGTAGTGGCGAACCCGTACTTCGACTGGGGCAACGATTGGCAGCCGCGCATTCCGTATCACCAGAGCGTGATCTACGAGGCGCACGTGCGCGGCCTGACGAAGCTGCACCCTGCCGTCCCCGCTGAGCAGCGCGGCACCTACGCCGGCCTCGCCCACCCCGCCGTCATCGAGCACTTGGTTGGCCTCGGCGTCACGGCCGTCGAGCTCATGCCGGTACACCAGTTCGTCAGCGACGGTTTCCTCGCCGAACGCGGACTCTCCAACTACTGGGGCTACAACAGCATCGGGTTCTTCGCGCCGCACAACGCCTACTCGTCCTCGGGCCAGCTGGGTGAGCAGGTGCCGGAGTTCAAGTCGATGGTGCGAGCGCTGCACGAGGCCGGCCTGGAAGTGATACTCGACGTCGTCTACAACCACACCGCGGAAGGGAACCAGCTAGGCCCGACGCTATCGTTCCGCGGCATCGACAACGCCCACTACTACCGGCTGACTCCGGCTCCGGATCGCAGCCATTACTTCGACACCACGGGCACCGGCAATAGCCTGCTGATGAGCAGTCCGCACGTGCTTCAACTGATCATGGACTCGCTCCGGTACTGGGTGCTGGACATGCACGTCGACGGGTTCCGATTCGACCTCGCCTCTGCGCTGGCCCGGCAGTTCCACGACGTGGACCGGCTGTCCGCGTTCTTCGACCTAGTCCAGCAAGATCCGGTGGTGTCGCAGGCCAAGCTCATCGCCGAACCCTGGGACGTCGGCGACGGCGGCTACCAGGTGGGCAACTTCCCGCCGCTCTGGACGGAGTGGAACGGCAAGTACCGGGACGAGGTCCGCGACTTCTGGCGCGGCGAGCCGGCCGCGCTGCCGGAGTTCGCGTCCCGCCTGACCGGCTCGGCGGACCTGTACGACAGCGACAACCGGCACCCGATCGCGTCGGTCAACTTCGTTACCTGCCATGACGGGTTCACGCTGGCCGACCTGGTGAGCTACGACCACAAGCACAATGAGGCCAACGGCGAGGACAACGCCGATGGCACCGACGACAACCGCTCGTGGAACTGCGGCACCGAGGGCCCGACCGACGACCCGGCCGTGCTGGATTTGCGCGCCCGGCAGCAGCGCAACTTCCTGGCGACGCTGCTGCTGTCGCAAGGCGTGCCGATGCTGCTGGCCGGCGACGAGTTCGGCCGCTCCCAGGGCGGCAACAACAACGGCTACTGCCAGGACAACGAAACGTCCTGGGTGCACTGGCCGGCCGTCTCCGGCACGGCGACCGATCTCACCCCCGACAAGCCAGGAACGGGGCCGTCCCTGGATTCCTTCCTTCGCTCGCTGATCCGGCTTCGGGCCAGTCACCCTGCCTTCCGGCGGCGTCGGTTCTTTACCGGCGAAGCCGGGCGGAGCCGGGCCGATCATCTCGGTGATATCCGCTGGCTGACCCCGGCCGCGGACGAGATGACCGACGAGGACTGGGCCGCCGGGTTTGCCAAGTCGCTCATCGTCTTCCTCAACGGAAAGGCGATCAGCGAGCCCGACCCGCGCGGCGAGCGGATCACCGACGACAGCTTCCTGCTGATGTTCAACGCCGCCGAGCACGATCTGGACTTCACCATTCCGCCGGCCGAGTTCGGTGACCAGTGGATCAGCGAGATTGACACCGCCGATCCGCAGCCGCCACTGGGCGGCGCCGTCGTGGTGAAGCCGGGCGAAACGCTGACCGTACTCAGCCGCTCGCTGCGGTTGCTGCGCCGTGCGTGATCACCCACTAGCGCAGGTAACCGTGCCGGGGTCGACCTACCGGCTTCAGCTGCACGCGGAGTTCGGTTTCGCCGATGCCGCCGACCTGGCCGGCTACCTGTCCAGCCTGGGGGTGACCCATGCCTACCTCTCGCCGATACTCCAGGCGGCCCCTGGTTCACGGCATGGCTATGACGTGGTCGATCATTCGCGCATCTCGGCGGAGCTGGGCGGCGAGGACGGGTTCCGTTACCTGGCCCGGCGCCTGGCCCGGCACGGCATGGGCCTCGTGGTGGACGTTGTGCCGAACCACATGGGCATCCCGTCGCCCGAGTACCTCAACCGCGAGCTGTGGTCAGTCCTGGCCGGCGGCCAGCAGTCGGCGCACGCACACTGGTTCGACATCGACTGGGCGGCGCTGGACGGACAGATGCTGCTGCCGATCCTCGCCAGGCCACCGAAATTCTGCCTGGACGACCTGAAGGTCTCCCGGCTCGCCGAGCTGCCAGGCGCCGCGGCGGTGGTGGGCGACGCCGACGCGCCGGTGCTGCGCTACCAGGGCCACGTGCTGCCACTGCGCGCCGGAACCGAGCGACTGCCGCTGCCTGACCTGCTGGCCGCGCAGCACTACCGGCTGGAGAGCTGGCGCGCCGCCGCGACACAGCTCAACTGGCGCCGGTTCTTCGACATCAGCTCGCTGATCGCGGTTCGGGTCGAGGAGCCCGACGTGTTCGCGGCCACCCACGGCCTGCTGCTCGGGCTGGTCGCCGAGGGCCTCATCGACGGCCTGCGGATTGACCATCCCGATGGCCTGGCCGATCCGCGCGCCTACCTGCGCCAGCTGACCACGGCCGCGGGTGGCCACTGGATCGTCGCAGAGAAGATCCTCGCTGCCGGGGAGGAATTGCCGCGCGACTGGTCCTGCGCGGGCACCACGGGTTATGACGCCCTGGCGGCCGTCGGCGCGGTCCTCACCAGCCCAGCCGGTGCCGCCCGGCTAGGCGCCGAATATCAGCAGTTCGCCGGCGGGCCACCTGACTTCGCCACCGTTGCGTACGCGGCCAAGCATGAGATCGCCGGCCAGCTCATGGCAGCGGAGATCGGCCGCCTCGCTCGGCTGATCGGCCGGCTCGACGAGCCTGTCCTCGCCGTTTTCCCGGCCGAGGACGTGCAGGCGATCGTGGCCGAACTGGTCGCCGGGCTCGGCGTCTACCGGGCGTACGTGGTACCAGGCGAGCCACCGCCAGCCGCCAGCCTCGCGCAACTCGGATCGGCCGCGGCGGCAGCGCGCCGGCACCTGGCGGCCCGTTTGTACCCCGGTGTCGACGCCGTCGCCGCGCTCCTGCTGGGCCGCGGCGTTGCGGCCAGCCGGCGCGCCCTCAGGGACGAGCTGATCGTCAGGTTCCAGCAGACATGCGCGGCGGTCCAGGCGAAAGGCGTTGAGGACACGGCCGGCTATCGGTGGACCCGACTGGTGTCAGCGAACGAGGTGGGCGCCGATCCTGATCGCCCGGCCATGACTACGGCGGAGTTCCACGCCTTCGCGCGGCGGCTGAGCGAGGACTGGCCCGCCACCATGACTGCGCTGTCCACGCACGATGCTAAGCGCCAGGAGGACGTCCGGGCGAGGCTCGCCGTGCTGGCAGAAATGCCGGCGGACTGGGCGCGTGCGGTCGCGGCCTGGCACGACCGCGCCGTCCAGCTCGCCCCTGCGCGGCCGCCGGATCCGCCGACCGAGTACCTGCTGTGGCAGACGCTGGTCGGCGCCTGGCCGATCGACGGCGACCGGCTAGCCAGCTACCTGCGCAAGGCCATGCGCGAAGCCAAGCTGACGACATCGTGGACCGAGCCGGACTCGCGCTACGAGGCAGCGGTCATCAGCTTCGCGCGGCTGGCGCTGACCGACGACGAACTGTCCGGCCAGATCGCCGCCTTCGTCGACTCCATCGGTGCCGACGCACGAGCCAACTCGCTGAGCGCCAAGCTGGTGCAGCTGACGATGCCTGGCGTCCCGGACGTCTATCAGGGCTGCGAGCTGGAAGGGCTGGCCCTGGTCGATCCGGATAATCGCCAGCCGGTGGACTTCGCGCGACGGCAGACCATGCTGGCGGTGCTGGATCGCGAGGCAGCCATGATGGCGCGCGGCCTCGACGCTGCGAAGCTCCTCGTGACATCTCGTGCCCTGCGGTTGCGCCGCGACCATCCGGGCTGGTTCGCCGGCGACTACCAGCCGCTGCAAGCCAGCGGCGTCGCCGCCGCGCACGTGGCCGCGTTCTGCCGGTCCGATCGGGCGATCACTGTGGCGACCAGGCTGCCGGCGGACCTGCGCCAGGCCGGGGGCTGGCGGGACACCGCGCTGCGGCTGGCGCCTGGCCGCTGGCACGACGTGCTGACCGGCGCTCATCATAAGGCGGTACCGGCCCGCCGGTCGCGGTCCGGCGGCTGGATTCGCCCGACAGGTGAGCACAACCAGCCGGAGCCAGCCGGCTGGCTTCGGCTGGACGACTTGCTCGTGCACCTGCCGGTGGCACTACTCGTTCGAGCTGAGGACGACACGGCTCATGACGACACGGGGCGGACTGCGACCGGATGACGGAGGATGGCAGCACGGACTACAGCCTGACGGAGCACGGCAGGACCGAGTGCGGCACGAGCGAGTTTCGGGTCTGGGCACCGGCCGCGAGCCGGGTGCAGGCGGAGGTAGCCGGCAGGCTGCACGAGATGAGCGGGAGCGCGAGCGGCTGGTGGACGGTCGCGGTGCCAGACGCCGATCCGCAGGCCTTGTACGCATTCTGTCTCGACGGCGGTGTCCTGCTGCCAGATCCGAGGTCGCTTCGCCAGCCTGCCGGCCCGGACGGACCTAGCCAGCGCTACGACCAGGCCGCCTTCACGTGGAGTGACGCGGGCTGGCGCGGCATCCCGCTGCCGGGCTCGGTCTTCTATGAGCTGCACATCGGCACCTTCACCGCCGGCGGGACCTTCGACGCGGCGATCAAGCAGCTCGATCATCTGGCCGACCTGGGCGTCACGACGATCGAGCTGATGCCAGTGGCCGCATTCCCAGGCCGACGCGGCTGGGGCTACGACGGCATCGGGCTCTGGGCGGTCCATGAGCCCTACGGCGGACCCGACGGACTCAAGCGGTTCGTCGACGCCTGCCATGCCCGCGGGCTCGCGGTCGTACTCGACGTCGTCTACAACCACGTTGGGGCCGGCAACCGGCTCGCCGATTTCGGCCCCTACTTCACCGATGTGCACGCGACTCCCTGGGGACCGGCGGTCAATCTGGACCAGCCGGGTGCCGACGAGGTCCGGGCCTTCATCGTCGCGAACGCGCTGATGTGGCTGCGCGACTATCACCTGGACGGCCTGCGCCTCGACGCGGTGCACGCGCTGGCGGACCGCGGTGCGGTGCACCTGCTCGAGCAGCTGGCGACTGACGTGCATGCGCTAGGCGCACGGCTGAACCGGCTACTGGTCCTGATCGCCGAATCCGACGCCAACGATCCACGACTGGTGACGTCCCAGGAGGCCGGTGGCTACGGCCTGGACGCCCAGTGGAACGACGACTTCCACCACGCCGTGCATGCTGCGGTCACCGGCGAGCGACAGGGCTACTACGGCGATTTCGGCTCGATGGCCGCGCTGGCCAAGACGATGACGCGAGTGTTCTTCCACGACGGGACCTGGTCGTCGTTCCGGGGCCGGTCACACGGCCGCGCGGTCGACCTGTTCCGCGTGCCTGGCTATCGCTTCGTCGGCTACCTCCAGGATCACGATCAGGTCGGCAACCGCGCCACCGGGGACCGGATCGCCGCGAGCCTGCCAGCAGACCTGCTCAGGGTGGGGGCCGGCCTGGTGCTCACGGCGCCGTTCACGCCGATGGTGTTCATGGGCGAGGAATGGGGCGCGCTGACCCCGTGGCAATACTTCACCGATTATCAGGACGCCGCGCTGGGCCAGGCAGTGGCCGCCGGGCGGCGGGCCGAGTTTGCCCAGCACGGCTGGCTGGGCGAGGTCCCCGATCCGCAGGACGAAACGACCTTCGAGCGCTCCAGGCTGAACTGGGCGGACCTGCACGAGCCACGGCATCTCGACGTGCACGCCTGGTACCGGGCGCTGATCGAGCTGCGCCGGCGGGAGCCGGAGCTGACCGATCCGGACCTGAGCCGGATCGAGGCCAGCTGGGATGAGGCCGGCCGCTGGCTGCTCGTCTGCCGCGGTCCGCTGCGGGTCGTCGCTAACCTCGGGCCGGACACCCAGCGCGTGCCGCTTGACGCAGTAGGCGGTCAGGTGCTGCTGAGTTCGGCGGCCGGCGTCGCCACCATCGGCGACGCCCTGAGCATGCCGCCTGCCTCGTTTGCCGTCGTCCGCATGTGATCCGGCGGCTTGCGGCCAATGCTCGCGTTGTTTGAAGTGGGCGGATAAGGAAAGCGGGAGGGGACCCGACCCCAGGAGGTCCCATGTCCAGCGGAATTATCGCCATCGTCATCGTGGTGGTGATCATCATCGCTGCCCTGATCGCGGTCGCCGCCGTCACGACGCGGCGCCGCCGGCTACAGCAGCAGTTCGGGCCCGAGTACGAGCGGGCCCTCTCCGAGCAGAACAGCAGGCTACGCGCCGAAGCCGAACTGACCGACCGGCAGCGCCGTGTCCGCAAGCTGGACATCACGCCGCTGACCGAGCAGGCCAGGCAGCAGTACGCCGCCGACTGGGTGGCCACCCAGGAGCAGTTCGTCGACTCACCGCAGACCGCAGTTGCCCGAGCCTACGACCTGGTCGTGACCGTCATGACCGAGCGGGGCTACCCGACCGAGGACACCGACCAGCTCGCCTCTGACCTCTCGGTTGAGCACGCCGCGACCGTCGGCCATTTCCGCGCGGCCCAGGAGATCACCGGTGCCGCCGCATCAGGCGGGGCAGCGACCGAGGATCTGCGGCAAGCGCTGATCCACTATCGGGCGCTGTTCTCTGACCTGCTCGGGGAGCCAGCGGACGAGGCAGACAGCACTGGCCCAGACAGCACGGGCGCAGCCAGCACGGGCGCCGACAGCACTGGCGCAGCCAGCACTGGCGCCGACAGCACGGGCGCTCCGGTGGCCGAGCCCGCCGCCGCAATCAGCAACGACCACCAATGGAGGTAAGCGCGTGACGTCACAGCCTTATGCGCCGCAGTCTGCAAGCCGAACCGAGCCGCCAGCAGAAGGCTCAGTAGCTTCGGACGCGGAGTCGAAGTACGACCCAGACCTCATCGTGCTGGATGCCAACGATGTCGAAGAAGTCGATGTCGAAGACGAGACCGGCGCGGACGAGTTTGTCAGCGCGGACGAGTTTGTCAGCGCGGACGAGGCCGACCTCGGCGACGAGACGGACGAGCCTGATACCGCGGTCGCTCCAACCGCGGTCGCTCCAACCACAGGCGCTGCAACCACAGGCGCTGCAACCACAGGCGCTGCAACCACAGGCGCTGCAACCACAGGCGCTGCAACCACAGGCGTCGAGACCACGGGCGCTGCAGCCACAGGCGCTGCAGCCACAGGCGTCGAGACCACGGGCGCTGCAGCCACAGGCGTCGATGCGACGGGCGCTGAGACCGCCGGCGGCATAACAGCGCCGGAGTATCCGACTGCGACTGATCCGACCCCAACCGAGCCGGTCCTCAGCGAGCAGTGGCATGACATCCAGGCCATGTTCGTCGATGACCCGCAAGGCTCTGTACAGCGTGCGGCCGCGGCTGCTGACGACGCCGTCAGCGC
>DATHPF010000179.1:0-3071 GCA_035484155.1 Streptosporangiaceae bacterium | reverse complement strand
GTGCAGGCATAACGCGTCCACAGGCTCCACACGTGCCCCGCGTTCAGCCCATGCCAGTCACCAGAGCCCAGATCCTGTACCGCCTGCACCAGCTTCGCCTGATCGTGCGCCGGGCTTGCGGCGAACCCACAGCCATGCTGGGAGACCGCGTCCGCATCTAGTGCGGCCAGCGACAGCCGCCAGGCCTTTCCGTCCTCGGGCATGCCCTCGTAACGCCAGCCATCAGTCTCTTTCTCGGCCAGCCGCGCATCGATCTGGTTCACCAGGGGCAGCCTGGCGCCCTCGGCCTGATCGAGAAGCTGATCGCACAGCGCGGTGGCGATGGCCTGCTCGGCCGGGGAAAAGAACCGCACAACAGGCGGCATGCCGAGGCGGGACAAGACCACTCCGGCAGTCACGGCGTCCCAGTGCGGCGCCTGAGCCGCCGAGTCGAATCCTGGGAACCGGCCACCGTCCGACGTGCCTGCCGGGCCGCTCACTTCTCCCGCCGCAAGATGGCCGCGAGCAGCCCGATCCCGCCTACCATGGTCACCAGCAGCGGAGCCAGCAGCGGCGGTCCCATCTCCATGTTGTAGCGCGCATTGGACCAGCCGCCCGGCTTCTGCGCGATCCCGCGCGCATGAAGATACGTGCCCTGCAGGCCGTTGGCCACGATCGCCGCCGATGCCACGGGCAGCGCCGTCTTCGCCAGCCGGCGGCTGAAAAATCCGGCCACGCCCGCTGCGGCGCCCACCGGCCCGAGCACGATCGGCAGCCACATCATCTTGTTGCCAAAACTGGCGCTGTCATGCTCAAAGTAGATCTCCGCCGCAGTGACCAGTGCTCCGGCAGCAGTCAGGGCCGACAGGCTCCGCTCGAAGCGGCCAGTCTCGATATTGCGGACCATCCGGTCAATGCCGTGAACTTCCTGATCCATCGCGCTGCCCTTGATCGACACCAGCGCGCCTCCCGTCTTGATGATCCTGCCAAGCCTCGCCGGGACGGGGATCAGACCCTTCTCCGCAGGAACAGGACGAGCAAGACGACCAGAATGATGAGAACGACCGTGCCGACACCTATGTACATGACGTTTCCTCCCGTAGCAATGAATGCAGGAGCGCAGACCTGCCTCCTGCATCAGGCCCTCGCACTGCCCACAGTCGGCCTGCCCAAACCAGCCGGCGCATCCCCGGCCCCGGCGGTGTGCTGCTGGCTGGGCAAGGTGAAACGATCGCGTTATGACATCACCGGAGTCAGATCCGCCGCATGACAGCGCGGTGTCCGGGCTCGTGGACGCGGTCGCTGAGAACGTGCCGGTGATTATCGAAGATGACTTGGCGCCGCGGGTGCGGCTGCCAGCCGATGCGGTGCGCTGTGTCGTGGAATGCGTCGAGATTGCCCTGCTGGTCGGTCTTGGCCTGCTGGCACGCGCGACGGTCAGCGGAGTCGAGACCAATGTCGTGGGTGCCAGCCAGCTGGCTGACAAGAAATTGCTCACCGGGGTGCTGGGGCTGGTGGGCGACGTGGCGCATATTGCCCTGCTGATCCTGCCGCTGGCACTGGCGGTCCGGCTGCTTATCCGCCGCCTGCCGCGGCGCCTGGCCGAGGCGGTCGGGGCCGGTGCCGTCGCGGCTGCGGTGGTGATGATAGTCAACGCACTGCTCCGCCTGCCGGGTGCGGCGCACCTGTACGACGCACTGACTCTCTCGGTCTCCAGCACCCGGACGGCGGCCGTGCTCGACGGCTACCTGGCCGGTCTGGCCGCCTACGTCACCGTCGTCGGGCTGTCCGGCCGCCAGCGCTGGCGCACCGCCTACTGGGCCGCGCTGGGCTTTTATGTGCTGGCCAGCCTGGCCAACTCGAAGAACACGCATGTGACCTTGCTGTCGCTGCTGATCACCCTGCTGATCGGTTCGGCCATCGGGTCCGGCCTGCGGTATGCGTTCGGCTCGGCATCGGATCGGCCAGCTGCGGCAGTGATCGCCGCGGCGCTGAGCGCGGTCGACGCGCCCATCACCGCCATGCGCAGAATCTGGGGCACCCGGACCGAAACCCGCCGCTACGCCGCGACGGTGCTGGGCGGCGCGCGGCGGGATGTCACGGTCTTCGACCGGGACCAGCAGGCCGCCGATGCGTTCTACCGGCTCTACCGGCGGGTACGGCTGAAAACCCAGGTATCGCGCAGCGGCTCGCTGACCGTGGAGCGGGCGGTGGAGCGCCGCGCGTTGCTCACCTACGCGGTGTCGGACGCCGGGGTCGCCACGCCGCGGCTCTGCGCGCTGATTCAGGTCGGGCCCGAGGCGGCAGTCCTGGCCAACGAGCACCACGATGGCACGACGCTAGCGGAGCAGGACGGCGAGCCCACCGACGAGCAGTTGCGCCGGGTCTGGGACGCCGTGCTGCAACTGCATCAGCACCGGGTCACCCACCGCAACCTGACCGCCGATCGCATCCTGTTCACCAGCCTTGGCTCCGGCGGCGACGGCGGGGTCATGCTGCTCGAGCCGGGCGATGGCGACGTCGCGGCGAGCGACCTGCAGCTACGGCTGGACCTGGTCCAGCTGCTTGCCGAACTGGCCCTGGTGACCAGCCCCGATCGCGCCGCCGACCTCGCTGCGGAGAAACTCAGCAGCGCTGAGCTGGCGGCCATGGTGCCCCTGCTGCAGCCGGTGGCCCTGCGCCGCAGCACCCGGATGGAACTGCGCCACCACAAGGACGTGCTGCCCGGGCTGCGCAAGCGACTGCTCGGCACCACGCCAGGCGGCGCGGCGGCGCCGGTCCAGCTCGAGCGCGTTCGGCCGCGCACGCTGATCACCCTGGTGGCGGGGGTTGTCGCGGCCTATATCCTGATCGGCCAGCTCAGCGAGGTAAGCCTGAGCACGACCCTGAAAAATGCTGACTGGCGCTGGGGCGTCCTGGTGATTCTCCTTTCGGCGCTGACCTACGTGGGTGCCACCTTCGAGCTGACGGGATTCGTCCTGGAACGGCTGAATCTAGCCCGCACGTTCCTGGCTCAGATTGCCGGATCGTTCGTGACACTGGTCACCCCGGCAGCCGTCGGCGGGGTGGCGCTGAACATCCGCTACCTGCGG